>CABXRG010000004.1 GCA_902514615.1 uncultured Bacteroidota bacterium
ATCCTCTGAACCATTATTTGAAGTTAGTGCTAGTAAGAACACGAACTTATTATCAAAAGTTAGAAAAGGTTCAACAGAATCTGAACCCATGTAGGGAGAAACTGTAATTGAATCAAAATCTAACTCTTTTAAAAATGCACTTGCATACATTTTAGATGTATTTCCTATATCTCCTCTTTTAGCATCTGCGATTGTGAAAATATCCGGATAATTATTTTTTAAGTAATTAGAAATTTTTTCGAGAGATCTATAACCTTGAATTCCATGAGCTTCAAAAAAAGCAATATTAGGTTTGTAAGCAACAGCATACTGATTAGTAGAATCTATAATTTGTTTTGCAAATTCGAATATTGGGTCGTCACAAATAAGTAAAGATTTTGGAATTCTGTTTATATCAATATCTAAGCCAATACATAGGAAAGACTTTTTTTTAATGATTTGATTATTAATTTTATTATTTAACATTATACCTCACCCGCTTCTTTAAGTCTTTCAGTATTTATATAAAGTTGAATTTCATCAATTAGTTTTGATACATCTCCATCTAATATTTTTGGCAAGTCATATAACGAAAGACCTATTCTATGATCAGTTACCCTTCCTTGTGGGTAATTATATGTCCTAATTTTAGCAGATCTATCACCAGATTTAACTAGCTCATTTCTTTTTTTAGAATCAGACTCCATTCTTTTATTTAACTCAATCTCATATACTCTTGATCTTAACACCTTCAAAGCCTTTTCCTTATTTTTATGTTGAGATTTTTGATCCTGACATTGAGCAACAACACCTGTAGGTTCATGCGTTAATCTCACAGCAGATAGCGTAGTATTTACTGATTGGCCTCCAGGTCCTGAAGAACAAAAGTAATCTACTCTAACCTCATTCATATTAATCTCTACATCAAATTCTTCAGCCTCAGGCAGAACCATTACTGTTGCTGCAGAAGTATGAACTCTTCCTTGAGTCTCTGTTTGAGGTACTCTTTGAACTCTATGGACACCTGATTCATACTTAAGAACACCATAAACATCTTGTCCAGATATTTCAAAAATTACCTCTTTAAATCCACCATCATTTCCCTCACTTGTATCAACAACACTAACTTTCCATTTTCTATCTTGTGCAAATTTTGTATACATTCTATATAAATCTCCTGCAAAAATACTAGCCTCATCACCACCAGTTCCAGCCCTTATTTCAACAACTACATTTTTAGAGTCTTCAGGATCTTTAGGTATTAATAAAATTTTTATTTCTTCATCAAGATTATTAATATCCTCTTTAGATTTATCTAGTTGCTCTTTAGCCATTGCAATCATGTCTTCATCATCGGATGAATTCAAGTATTCCTCTGCCTCTAATTTTTGACTTACAGCATCTTTATAGAGTTTACCTGTCTCTACAAGTTTGCTAAGTTCTTTTAATTCCTTATTTAATTGAATATATTTCTTTTGATCAGCAATAATCTCAGGATTACTAATCATTTGATATATCTCATCATATCTTTTTTCAACTATTTCAATTTTTTCTAATAGCATATTATGACTGTCTAATATTCAAAATTACCTAATTCTGATTGAATTGTTAATTTCTTATGATCTGATTCAAACACTTCTCCAATAATTTTAGCATTTATACCAACTGATTCTGAAATTTTTATTATTTCGGATGCATATTCAGGATTCGTATACACCTCCATTCTATGCCCCATATTAAAAACCTTATACATTTCTTTTGAATCTGTATTTGACTCTTCCTGAATAAGTTTGAAAATTGGTGGAATTTCAAAGAGATTATCTTTTTTAATATGAAGATTATCAATAAAATGAAGAATTTTTGTTTGTCCTCCTCCTGTACAATGAATTATTCCATCTATTTTGTTTCTACCTATATTGTCAAAAATCATTTTTAAAAGAGGTGCATAAGATCTAGTTGGTGATAAAAGCATCTTACCAATATTAAGGTCAAAATTTTCAAGTTTATCAGTTATTTTTTTTGAACCACAGTAAGATAAATCATCTGGAACTTCAGGATCAAATGACTCAGGATATAAATCCTTAACATATTTAGACAATACATCATGTCTGGCAGATGTTAAACCATTACTACCAATTCCAGAGTTATATTCTTTGTCATATGCAGAAAGTCCTGTTGAAGAAAGTCCAATAATAACATTACCTGGTTTAATATTAGAATTATCTATTATTTCATCCTTTTTTATTCTCACTGTCAAGCACGAATCAACAATAATAGTTCTTACTAAATCACCAACATCAGCAGTTTCACCACCTCCACTGTGAATATTAATACCATGATCTCTGTAATAAGAAAGCAATTCGTTTGTACCAGAAATGATTGCAGATATAACCTCTCCAGGTATTTTATTTTTATTTCTTCCTATAGTTGAAGAAAGTACCATATTATCAATAGCACCTACACAAGCAACATCATCAAGATTCATAACAATTGAATCTTGAGCAATTCCCTTCCAAACAGATAAGTCTCCAGTTTCTTTCCAATAAATGTATGCAAGAGAAGACTTTGTTCCAGCCCCATCTGAATGTATGACTAAAGCGTGTTCTTTAGATTCTGAAATCAAATCAGGAAGAATCTTACAAAAAGCTTTTGGATAGAGGCCTTTATCTTGATTCTTAATAGCATTATGAACATCTTCCTTGTCTGAAGAAACTCCTCTTAATTTGTATCTATTTGACATTTTTCAGGGTAAAGTTATCAAAAAAAAATCTTAATAAGTTTTTAATAAAATTCATTTATCAAATGGCTCAAAATTTTCATTTTAATCTAATTTAGAAATGTAGAAATATTACAGTTAAAGCATCTGAATTTTTCTCAATTAATTAATTCATTTAATATGAAATTGATAATTTTCAAAGCTTTAAATGTCAGATTAATAAAAGTAGATTTAAATCAGCTTTTCAATAATCAAAATTTTTATAAAAAAATTAAATTACGTTCGTAAAAAAAAACAAAATGAGCAAATCTAAATTAGAATATATATGGCTTGATGGTTACACCCCAACTGCTAATATGAGAAGTAAAACTAAAGTAGTAAATAACTTTAGTGGTAAAATTGAAGACTGTCCAGAGTGGAGCTTTGATGGCTCTTCAACACAACAAGCAGAAGGTAATTCATCTGACTGTATATTAAAACCTGTTTCTATTTATCCTGATCCCACTAGAGAAAATGGGTATTTAGTAATGACTGAGGTATTAAACCCTGATGGAACAGCACATTTATCAAACTCTAGATCAACTATTGATGATGATGATAATGATTTTTGGTTTGGTTTTGAACAAGAGTACTTTATAATGGACACTGAAACACAACTCCCACTAGGATTTCCAATGGGAGGTTACCCCGGCCCTCAAGGAATGTATTATTGTTCAGTAGGTGGAAAAAACACTCATGGAAGAGAGCTTGTAGAAGTTCACTCAGATTTATGTCTTGAAGCTGGATTAAACTTTGAGGGTATTAACCAAGAAGTAGCATCAGGTCAATGGGAATTTCAAATCTTTGCTAAAGGTGCAAAAAATGCTGGTGATCAAATATGGGTAGCTAGATATCTGCTTGATAGATTAACTGAAGATTACGGTTTCTATATCGAGTATCATCCAAAACCAATTAAGGGTGACTGGAATGGATCAGGTATGCATGCAAACTTTTCAAATAACACATTAAGAACCTGTGGTGATAAAGCTACATATGAAAAAATCTGTGAAGCGTTTAGACCGTTAACTAAAGAACATATTGAAGTTTATGGTGAATTTAATGAAGAAAGACTAACAGGTTTACATGAAACACAATCAATTCACGAATTTAGTTTTGGTATTTCCGACAGAGGGGCTTCAATAAGGATTCCAATTGGAACAGTAGAAAGCGGATGGAAAGGCTGGTTAGAAGATCGTAGACCAGCTTCAAATGCTGACCCATATAAAGTTGCAGCCAGAATTATAAAAACTGTCAAAAGCGTATAAATTTTAACTACACTAACAAAGGGATTATGAATATTAGATATAACACTAATAACATAATTCCTTTTTTTCTTGTTAGAACATTTCTCCTACCTATATAAGCAAGTGGCAGAATAATTGCCGAGAATAGAACAACCCATAACATATCGTTAAAAATAGTACTACTTTCAATTCCGTATATTGGTGAGATTGAAGAAGTAATTCCAATAACCACTAATAAATTAAAGATATTAGAACCAATTAAATTACCAATTGATAAGTCATTTTGTTTTTTAAATGATGCTACAACAGAAGCTGCTAGCTCTGGAATACTCGTCCCGATAGCTACCATTGTAATACTAATCACTCTTTGTGAAATATCAAATTTATTAGCAACTGAAATTGCTGATTTAATAAGGGTTTCAGATCCTAACCACAATAAAAAACCACTAAAGATTATGTATAAAAATGATTTAGAAATTGAAATTTTAGTTCTATCATAATTTTCTGAAAATTCTGATATACTTTTCTTTTGATAAATAAAAAGATAGGATAATATAGCTGTAATAGAAATAAGTAGTATAAAACCTTCAGTACTGGAAATCTGATTACCAGTATAAATAATAAAGTAAAATAAACAGGTCGAAATCATAAGTAATGGAAAATCAGAAGTATAAAATCTCTGTTTAAGTGTTATAGGATAAATAATAGTAATGATACCTAGCACTAGACCTATATTAGCAATATTAGACCCTAAAACATTTCCAATTGCAAAATTTGGGAACCCATCAAGAGTAGCATTTAAGCTTACTATTAATTCTGGAGCTGATGTTGCGAATGAAACTATAGTCATTCCAATAATAATTTTTGGAACAGAAAACTTCAAAGAAATATCAACTGATGACTTTGTAAGCAAGTCACCACCATGAGATAATAATATTATTCCAAATAAAATTCCTAAAAAATCCAAATTCAAAAATTTGAGGGCAATGGAGGACTCAAACCCCCATCTGAAGAGCCGTAATCTTCTGTTCTATTCAGTTGAACTAATTGCCCGAGATAATGCAAAAATATATATATAATTTATAATTTAGACTTTAATGAATATATTTCTGGCCTGTTTGTTAAATGGTTTGTATAAAGATCATAAATGGCTCTATAAAGAGTATAAGATAAATTGTAGTAATCCAAAAAAATATACAGAACTCTCTCCTAAAGAAATAACAATAATAATCAACTACTATCAAGATAAATTTAGCAGTGGTTCTTCAAAAAAACTTATTTTTAAAAATGTCCAAAAAGTTCAAAATATAATTGATAAAAGATTAAAAAAATATCAATTTCAGACTTATGATGAATTTAACAGATTTGGAAATTTGAAAGAATATAGATTCTATCAATTTGTTGTTGCTTATAAAAAAGCACTAGAAAGTTATTATAAAAGTATTATCCTAGATTAACATTCTTATATTTATTAGATAAATTAAAATCATGTATTGTAATTGTAAAGACTGTAATTGTACAAAATCATGTGATTGCGCATGTTGTAATTGCTAATTTTTATCATAAATTATTGATTTTCAGTGATTTGATAAAAGTTATTAACAATTTAAAGTAAAAATTTGTTTTTGTAAAATAGATTTATACTTTTATAAAACAATTAGAAAAGGAAACCTAATTAACTTCCACTTTAAACGCAAGTTTGAATATAAATTGTAAACTCTTTAAGAATGACAAAAGCAGTAAAATTAACTGCTCATTGAAATAAAATTCAATCAATCTTAAAGAATTAGAAAGCCTGATTCACTTGTGAGTCAGGCTTTCTTAATTATAAACCTTATCTAAATAATTATGAAAAATATTTTTTATGTAATATCGATGTCTCTTTTAATTTCTGGATGCTCTTTTACAGGTACATCTGACGTAATCAACAATGGCTCTGTAAATGAGATAATTACTCTAAAAGTGCCGTCTGAACCTGATACTATATCTGATGATAAACAATATGCCAATTTCGAAATAGAAGTTCCACAAATCACCCAGGATGTATATGATTATGGCTCTATAAATGCTTACATTGAAAGAACATACGAAGATGAAAGACCTGATAGATGGAGTCAACTACCTCAAGTATTTATAAACTCAGAGAATAGCACATCTGCTTATATTAGCTTTGGAGTAGGATTTATTAGAGTTTCTATGCAATCCAAAGGAACAGTTGAAGAATTATTTGAAATGCTCAAAGAAAGAAATTTAAAAGTAGTTATAGTCAATTGATCCTGTGAACCTCAGAATATGTTTTATAAGGGGGTATAATTGGTGAAATAATTTCAAAAACTTTACAATTATTCTTTGTGTCTAACTGTAAGGTTTTTTCTTTATCAATAATTATAAAGTCCCCTTTTTCAGATAATTTATCACCAATACTTAAATTTCCCGATAAAATAAAAATAGAATGATAACAATCTTCATGTATTACATGATTATTTTTACCATCGTCAAAGGATAATTCAAATATTTGAATACCATAAGAGTCTAACTCAATTTGGTTGTTACTATCTGAAATAATTTTTCTTTCAACACCATTAGTTGATACTGTAGCAAAATCTTTAGATTTAAAATCATTATAACTAGCCTCAACATACAGAGACTCTTGTATATTAGGATCAAACCAAATTTGAAATATTTCAGATCCAGATTTTAGTTTTTCAGAATGAGAAATACCTTTTCCTGCTTTAATAACCTGTACATCTCCTTCATTTAAAGTAATCCATTTATCAAGTAGAGTATCATAATGCTCAATCTCACCCTTAATTATAAAACTACAAATTTCAAATCCTCTATGTGGGTGAAGACCAATAGTGCTATCAATACCTGGAGCCCATGCATGAGCCCAGTAAAAAAGATTAGAATAAGGCCTTAATTGTCCCCCATCATGTGGAAAGCCAATTGGTTTTTTCTCTAAAATTCCTCCATAATTGAAGTTACCATTAGCCTGATTATCCTTTGAAAATATTTGTATAGACATTTAATAATTATAATTCCAAAATTAAAAAATTTGGGCTTAATTTAATCTAGATACGTTATGATATTTAAAAATAGCAGAAACTATAAAGTAACAATTATTTCTTTTTAGTAGGAAAGTTTACATTTTGACTTTCCCAATAAATTACTTTATCTCCTACCAAACGAAACTTGACATATTTAGCTGAAACCTTAATTCTAAATTGAGGAAGAAATTCATTTTCAATTTCACTTACTTTTGGCTGAGCAGTAACTGTTGATATTTGGGGATCAAAATAATTAACTCTTTCTTCAAAAACTCCAAAATCATAATAATATTCATCATAATCTTTTGTCTTTGTAATCTCTGTTGGATCACCAAATTTTTCAACAACTAGTTCTTTTGATATTAGCATAGACATTGTATCATCATGATTATATAAAATGTCGGAGCATGAGACTAAAAAGAGAAAAAAGAAGATAAATTTATACATACACACATAAAGTTAACTTAGTTTCTGTAAAATTTCTACAAAGTCATGGTCAACTTTAAAATAATACCCATTTTCTTCATGAATGCTGTTGTCTGGCTTGCCATTGAGCGTATGGTAATCTATAATATGTTTTTTGAAATTATCTAAGTCAGATATTAGATATTTTTTTCCATATATATCTTTAATACTAACCATGCATCATAGCTCCTCCTCCACTGTTAGCAGCGGCTTCTTGCTGTTGAATTATTCTCATCAGGTATAAAGAATAAACTGATAGCTCTGGAGAACCTTCTTGAATATCAATAATGTCAACAGAAATTTGCTCCGTGTATTTTCTCCATGAATGCTTTTTCCAATTATAATTAATTTTTAAAACTTCATTTTCGTTATTCATTAATGTAAACACTCTAGCATATCCAAAAATAGTTTTTGTAGTAGAAATCATAGAATATTCATTTTTGACTGAATTATTTTCATAAACCTGAATAAAGTTTCCTCTTGGTTTTTTAATGCTTCTAGTTAATATAGTACCAACTTTTTTACCACTTGCAGTTATTTCGTATTCACTTTTCCAGAAATTTTTCTTTTTTATCTGATAAGTTTTATTATTGAAGAAGAATGATATCAAGCTTGAATACCACTTGGGTCTAGTGCCTTTAATTATAGGTAAATTATTTTCTAAAATTTGAAAATCTTTATTTTTTTGAATTCTAACCTGATAATTCATTTTGTTATTTTAAATTCTGTTATATAATAACTAATTTCTTCATCTGCTATCATTTTGGACATGTCAAAAAAAAGATAGTTTGGAAATCCATATTCACTATTATATTCAATATCGTGAAATTCAGGTTTATCTTCAAGTTTTGATTCTATAAACTTAAAAATTTGATCAACTGTGTAAAAAGACTCGTATCCAAGTGTTTGATTAGGACTTAGACCGTTTATTGTTTTAATTTGTTTGTTTTCTACCACGATAGATTTGGGCAATATATACTCTCCAAAACAATAGCAAGATATTTGCTGTGTCATCTCATAGTTTGAAATATTTAAAGATTCCCATAAATTTTTTCCAGTTAAAACTTCATCTTTAGAGCATGAATTGAACAATATAAAAATTGAAATAATTATAAGTTTTCTAATGATCATCTTTAACCTTTATGTAATTGGAAGCTTTTTGTTTGAAACGATTAAATCTTGGAATTGAAACATTTTGGACATATGGATTGTTAGGATTTTTCTTTTCATAGTCTTGATGATATTCCTCAGCATAATAAAATTGATCAATTTCTTTTATTTCTGTTATAATTTTCTTTCCAAAGATTGAACTTGTTGATAGAAAATTAATATAGTTTTTAATCTTATTTTGCTCATCTTCATCGCTGTAGAAAGCAATCGATCTATACTGAGTACCATAATCTGGGCCCTGCCTATTTGGAGTTGTAGGATTATGAGAATCAAAAAATACTTTTAAAAGAGTATCAAAAGAAACTTTATTACTATCATAAATAATTTCAATAGCTTCTGCATGGCCTGTTTTACCGGACATAACCTGATAATAATTAGGATTTACAGTTGTACCACCTGCATAACCTGAATAGACTTCTTTCACACCATCTAAACTTTCATATATAGTTTCTACACACCAAAAGCATCCAGATGCAAAATATGCCTTACTCATGTTTTTATAATCTTGATTGTCTACTGAAAATACTGGATCTGGATTATTTATCGGTTTAGATGAAGAAATATCACAGGATAAAGAAAAGATTAAAAATGATAAAAAATATTTTTTCATAATTATAGAATTTGCCTAGCAAATATAATACTTAGAGAATTTTAGGGTTAGTTTTGAAAGTTAATTTTAATTTAAAAATTTATTGATTTTTTCTAAATCATCCTTAAATGTCAAGTCAGGTACATGCTCGCAAAGTGGAAAAGCAATTACTGATTTTTTATTATCTAATATCATATTTTGAAGAGCAGTAGCAATTTCTTTCTCTCCTCGTTTTATATTTATTGGACAATCTTTTAAGTACTTATATATTTCACTTCCTTTGAAGGAAAAAATATTCATACTTACATATTTTTTTCGATAGTGATTTCTGATTAATTCCAAATCGGGTTTTTCTATGATTTCAGAAAGAAAATTGTTTTCAATATTTAACAATGAAAAAGAAGACAATCTTTCATCTAAAAATTCTAAACATTCAAAATCATATGCTATCATTGAGTTATAATTAGATTCATCTAATAGAAGTTTGATTGCTTTTACTGAATATAAATTATCACAATTACAAACTAAAAATCTAGTTTTTGTTAACTCCTCATGTTGATTCATTGTCTGAAAAATTGCATCTGAAGTACCTAATGGTTTTGAATTTCCATAAAAATCTTGAATTGCAAAATTTATAGTTATACCTAATCTATTCTCTAAAGATTTTAGATATTCTTGAAAATCTTTAGAATCATTAGACACTATGATATAAAATTCTTTAACACCGGCATTTAATGAATTTTTTATAAGATAAAATATAAGAGGTTCCTTCGCGTCACTTACTTGAATAAAACCTTTCACTCTTGAATTAGACTGATTAATTTGATTCTGCGTCATATCCTTAGTTATAGATGATTTTTTCATTCTTGATGAAACGCCTGCCGCCATTATTATTAAAGGAATACTATTCATTTATAAAGATTTTAGGACCGGATCCTCTTTTTGCAATAAAAGCTTCCTTAACTCCAATTTTATTAAATTCATTTAGTATTTTCATTGAAGTATTTTTATTGTTAGATAAACATACAATTGATCCACCTCCACCAGAGCCAACAATTTTAGAAGCTAATGATCCATTTTGTTTAGCTATACCAATCATATGATCAATTTCAGGTGTAGTAATTTTTAAATCATTTTTTAAAAAACTATGATGATCGCTCATTAGTTTTGAAATATTTTCAATATTTAAAAATGACTTGTTAAATTCATTTTGAGCATTTAATGTAATCTTATAATTACCTAAAGCAGCTTTTAAGTATGGTCTAAGTTCTTCATCTAACTCTATTAAAAAATTTTCTAAATCATAACTTAAAGGGTTATATATATCAAATTTTGGAAACTTTTTCTTAACTAAACTAATTGAAATTAAAGCATTAGTCTTTAATTTTTTTAATAGCCCCTCAGTATCTTTTTCTTGATTTGAAACACCAATTATCATATCGCAAAGATCATGATCGTATGGAGTAACTTTATCATTTAATGTATCTAAAAAAATAGTTTTTCCATATGAAATGGTGTATTGATCCATCTTTCCACCTGAATTACCCATCTCTATAACTTCTATTCGATAAGAAATCTCTGCTAGTAACTCTGCACTTACTTTTCGAGTTGAGAAGGTATTCAAAAGAAAGTTTATCCAAGCTATTATTAGAGCTGAAGAACTTGAAAGACCTGAATTAATTGGAATACTACTAGATATTATAATATCATAACCTTTATCTGGAATACAATTATAATCTCTAAGAACTCGTATTGCTATCTTTAAGAAATCCGTTTCGTTTTGATCTATTTCATTGTCTATATTTATATCATCATACTCTCCTAAATCCTTTTTAAATATCTTAAAATATCTAGAGTTATTTCTAGTTGCATTGACTTCAATACTTCTATTTATAGTTGTTGCTATTATTGGTAGACTAAGATAGTCTTGATGATCACCAAACAAACAGACTCTTCCAGGAGCTCGTGAAACAATTTTATCTATCATTAAGAGATAATATCAAAAGGTTTGGTACTAACCCAATTTCCTCTCGTAAAATCAGGGAATTCTTGAGGCTCACCATTATTGTTAACAGAATTTGAGGTTAGCTCTATTAATGCACTCCAAGAACATCCCTCATATAAATTTTGGTCTAATGGAGTTCCATTTTGAAGACATTCAACTATTCTATACATCATTATTCCATCCATACCTCCATGACCAGAATCTTTAGTTTTATTATTTAATCTTTTATAAAGAGGATGATCATATTTTTCGTAGAGTCTTTTAATTCCATCATCTTTTATCCATTGATGAGATCCATCTGTAAAATTTTCAAACCCACTATCAAAGGCTGCTCTAGTTGGTCCTCCTGCTAATATTCCTTTCGTTCCTTGAATTAGATTTAGTCTTGTATAAGGTCTTGGGCTGGTTTCATCCCACTGAACCATAATAGTTCTTCCAAGGTGTGTTTTAATTATAGATGTATTTAGATCTCCATTTTGATAATTTAGTTCATTCCATTTATGATTCTCTGAAAAATTTTCATTTGCAAATTTTTTACGACCCATAGCTGGAGTTGAAAAAGAAACAATTGTTTTAAAATTATCTTCAGATCTTAAAAGATTCATGTACTGTGAGACCGGACCTAATCCATGTGTGGGATAAAGATTACCCTTTTTCTTTTCATATTGCAATGTTCTCCATGAACCTGTTCCTCTTTCTTCTTCAAACATTTGAAATCTAAGATCATGAATATATGCAGCCTCAGCATGAAGAAGATCACCTAAATGTCCATTTCTTATAATGTTTAAGAACATCAGCTCTTCTCTACCGTAATTAACATTCTCCATCATCATACAATGCTTGTTATATTTTTCTGATGTATTAACTATTTCCCATAATTCATTGATAGAAAGCGCAAGAGGAACTTCGACAAAAGCATGAGCATTATTTTTCATAGTCTCAACAGCCATTACTCCATGATTTTTCCAATTGGTAGAAATGAAAACTAAGTCGGGTTTAACTTCTTTTAACATAGTTTTCCATTTATTTTCTCCACCCCAATATGTTTTTATTTTTTCAACTGGTTTATTTAAATCTGTTAGAATTTTTAAAGATTTTTCAATATTTTCTTCATATAAATCAGAAATTGCAACAACTTCAGTTCCTGAAAGTGAAGCAAATAACTTAAGATGTCCTTTTCCTCTATAACCAACACCAATAAATGCAGCTTTAATGTTTTTTAATTTAGGAGCGGCAAAATCACCCATATATTTTTGACCAGATACTCTTGAATTAGATGAGTATAAACTAGTGGTTGAAGCGAAAGCTGCTGATAATGAAGTAGTTTTAATAAATTTTCTACGATCGAACTTTGACATTTGATAAAATTTAGACTATTAATTTACATGATTTTTTTATCTTTAAGTGAACTGTAACACGAATTAAATAAATGGAATGATAGATAATCAACACAAAGAGATTCCAGGTAATCCATCTACTGCAAAAAGTAGTGTCTACAAACTTAGAACTCAAGCATCCGCAGACTCACTTAGAGTTTTAACAATGGATCAATGGAATTTTTGGATTGAAAATGGTTATGTAATAATTAAAAATGCAGTATCTCAAGAACAAGCAAACAAAACTGCAAAATTTATTTGGGAATTTGATGATAAAATACCAAATGAACCTTCTACATGGTATTCAGAAGCAAGAGCTGAAATGGAAATGAAAGAATTAGCAGGAACGGGAATGGTTGAAGTTTATAATAACCAGCACTTATGGAATAATCGTCAAACACAAAGGATTTATGATTCGTTTGTTGATATTTGGGGTACTGAAAAACTATGGACAACAATAGATAGAGCCAATTTAAATTTTCCTATGAGACCCGGGTTTGACTACAAAGGATTTATTCATTGGGATTATGATCCTGAGACAAAACCTCAAAATGTTCAAGGTGTTTTAGCTTTATCTGATCAAACTGAACAAGATATGGGTGGTTTTCAGTGTATTCCATGGCTATACAGGAACTATGATACTTGGAAACTATCTCAACCTGAAGATAGAGATAGGTTTCAACCTAACACTAAAGGATTAGAGGACAAGATAATTAAAGTCTCTCTTGAAGCGGGAGATCTTTTAATTTTTAACAGCACCCAACCACATGGTATAAGACCAAATAACTCAAAAGACAAAGTTAGAATTGCTCAATATATATCAATGATGCCTGCACAAGAGGATAATAAAGATTTAGTTAATTGGAGAGTTAATTCATGGAGAAATAGAATTGCACCTGAAGGATACGCATTTCCTGGTGATCCAAGAAATTGGGAGCAAACAAAATATAAAACTGCAGATCTATCGCCACTTGGTAAGAAAATCCTAGGGTTGGAAAAATGGTAAAAATTAATATAAATGAATTTAGGTTTAAAAGATAAGAAAGTCTTTATATCTGGATCTACTAAAGGAATCGGTTTTGAAACAGCAAGACTTTTTCTCGAAGAAGGCTCTACTGTCATAATAAATGGAAGAACTTCAGAAAGTGTTAAATATGCTATTGATAAGCTAGACAACAAAAATGTTAGCGGAATAGTTGCAGACTTTCTTAATGATGATCAAATAGATGATCTAATTAATAGAATTCCTAATGACATAGATATCATAATTAATAACGTAGGTATTTTTAAAGGTCAAGATTTTCAAAGTGAAACAATTAAAGATTGGGATGATCACTTTAAAGTTAATTTAATGAGCGGTGTTAGATTATCCAAACACTTTCTTCCGATGATGTTAAAAAAAAACTGGGGTAGGATTTTATTTATTTCATCTGAGTGCTCTAGCCTTGTTCCGGGAGATTTGCTTAGCTACAGTGTGTCAAAAGCCTCTGTTAACGTTTTCTCAAGTGGACTAGCTAAACTTACAAAAGGTTCCAATGTAACAGTTAATACTATAACTCCCGGTTCGACCCTTTCCGAAGGATCAAAAATTTTCCTTCAAGAAACAGCTAAAAGAGAAAGTAAAACTTCCAGAGAAATAGAACAAAGCTTTTTTAAAGAAGTAAGAAACACTTCTTTAATACAGAGATTTTTAGATGTTAAAGAGGTAGCTACCACTATAGTCTATTTTGCTAGTCCACTTTCATCGGGGACAAATGGAGCATCAATTAGAGTTGATGGAGGAAGCATGGGTTGCATTAATTAAAAAACCTTTCCACATTTCTATGAAAAGGTTTTATTAATTGTTAAATAATTTAATTATTCTTGATCTGGAGCAACTGCCATCATCATACCAGTAGCATCAAAAAAGTCACCAGTACTAATAATTTTACCGTCCTCAAACTCAAACCAGTGATAAGCTAATACAGAGAACTCTTTGCCTGTATCATTACTAACACCTGACCATGTTCCGTATATTCTTACCCCTCCATTAGGAATTAAAGTTTCATTATCAACTCCAGGTAAAAAAACAGGATCACTAAATGTTACATCTGAAAAGTTACCAGTATAGAATTTACCAGTTTCCATGTAACCATCATAACCTACTTGACCTTGACCATAAATTGGAGATGTTGCATCAACTTCAGTTGATGTTATTTGTGTAAGCAAATCAAAGTTTTGTGTTTCAAAGACTTCAATCCATTGCTTTGTTAATTCAACATTGGCAGCGTAATCTGGGTGCTGAACATTTGAACAAGATATCATTAGTCCAAAAATTGCAATTAGTATAAATTTTTTCATGATTTTAATTTAAATTGATTTAAGCAATGAAGATAAAAAAACCTTTTCACATTTCTATGAAAAGGTTTTTATTATAATCTTAAAAGATTTAATTATTCAGTTGATTCGTCAGATTCAAGAGAAGCTAGCAATCCGCCAGCATCAAAATAGTCTCCACCTGAAATAATTAGTCCATCCTTAAAATCCCATGTATGGTAACTAATTAGCTCCCAGCTTTTACCTGTTGCGGTATGAACACCTGACCATTTTCCATAAGATCTAACACTGCCATCAGGAAGTCCTGTATCTGCTAACACACCAGGCAACCAGTTTACGGGAGTATAAACCACATTTTCCATAGCATCATGCCATCCTTTTAAGTATTCACCAAAGGCTTCTTTACCTATTTGCGGAGAACCGTGAAAGGCAGGTTGCCATTGTAAATCTTCATGAACTAAGTCAAGTTGAGCCTGAAGATCAGCCTCTGTACCCTGAAGTTCTAATAAAGTTTTTGCTGATTCTACATTAGCTGCAAAATCAGGATGTTGAACATTTGAACATGAAAGAATCAATCCAAATAGCCCAATTAATAAAATTTTCTTCATAATAATTATTTTGTTTACATAAAGCTACTTTAATTTTCCAACTTATTATGGTCTAATGCCCATCTTTTAACTTTTTGAACTAATCCAGGAGAAGACCCTACTAATTTAGCGGTACGTCTAATACTTTCACCACGTTTAAGATGTCTGAGGATATTAATATTTTTAGGTTTATCAAAAAACTCTTCAATAGAATCTAATTGTCTACCTCCTACACCTTTATATCGTCCAAGATCTTTAGCTTGCTGTATACCATATCGATGAGATTCTGTACGATTATTATATTCCATATTTGCAAGAGATCTAAATAGATTCAAAAATAAAATGGTATCAGGTTTCACTCTACCATACTCATCCATAGTCTCTAATCTTTCATCTTGAGAAAACAATGACACATCATTGTTAATAAGAAAATCAATAGTATTCAAAACATCAATTTGATTTCTACCGAGTACTGATATATTTGGAACTATAACCTTAGTGATTTTTTTTTGATTAATTAAAGCTAAAATTAAAGACCCCTTATCACGCTTGTTAAAAGGAATAACACTTGAACAAAAGTCCAAATAAAAATTTTCCTTATCGATGAACTTTTGAGCTTTTAAATTATCAGATGTTTGATAATAAGAAATAATCATGTACTAAATAATTATGTATCAAATATACGTATTATAATCTTTATAAAACACAATTAATGATCTAATATTTAATAATTATAAAAAAAATACTTATTATAAAGAGTAAAATAAGAATTTATTTTTTTATATTTTACTAAAAATTAGTACACTTAGTAAATGATACAATTAAATTAAATACTAATAATAAAAAAGTATTAAATTTGAAATAAAAATTATGGGTGTAGGAGCTATATTTATTGGAACATTAGCATTAATATTAGCAATTGTTATTATAATGGAGATAAAGGAAAGATTTCTCTAGTCTAATTTGATTGTAGAAGAAGTCTTAACCGCTTGGTCACATGCTAAAGCAATTTGTAAACTTTTATAGGCATCTTCCATATGTGATTTCAAATCAATATCATCAATAATTGATTTATAAAAATATTCCTGTTCATAATCACACAAATCTTGATGAGAGGGATCCTCATCATATACAATTTTTCTATTAGGGGAAATAAATCTTTTATTTTCATCTAGCTCTGAGCTATGAATCTTCAAACAATTATTTTTAGTATGATTCTCAAGATTATCAGAATCCTTTTTAAAAGTATCATCATCTGAAACAATTGAAACAGAACCATTCGGACCGATAACATCTTTAACAAAAAAAGCAGTCTCACTAATCATAGGACCCCATCCTGCTTCATACCATCCAACAGACCCATCCTCAAATCTTATCTGGAGTTGACCATAATTGTAGTTGTCATTTGGTATTTCATCAGACAATCTAACCCCTATAGCAGATACACTTGATGGTTTTGATTGGGTAATTTGACACATGACATCTAAATAATGAACACCACAATCAACTATAGGACTTAAAGAGGCCAATAAGTTTTTATGAACATCCCATGTTTCACCAGAACTTTGCTGATTTAGATTCATTCTCATAGCAACAGGTTTTCCTAGTTTTTTTGCTTCTTTAATAAACTCTTTCCATATAGGATGATGCCTAAGTATGTAGCCAACTACAAGTTTCTTACTAGTTTCTTCAGCTTTAGTAATAATTTTTCTAGAACCATTTAAGTCAGCTGCAATTGGTTTTTCAAGAAAAATATGACAATTATTCTCTAGAGCAAATAAAGAAATCTCTTCATGTGTATCTGGATAAGTTGAGACACAAACTGCATCTGGATTTGTTTCTTGTATAGCCTCCTTATAATTTTCAAATAACTTATAATTTGATTTTAGAGATTCATTTAACTCTTCCTTACTTTTACCCCTAGACACAAGACCACATATTTCAAAACCATCATGGTTATGATAGGCAGTTGCATGTGATGCGCCCATATTACCACAACCAATTACTAGAACAGATATTTTTTTACTCATCTTTAATTTTTCATAATTATAATTCAAACTTATGTATTAACAAAATTTTTTCATATTTTAATACTAACATGAAAAACCACATCATTTCCTTAGCCATATTTTTATGTTTTTCTGGATCAGTTTATAGTCAGAATGAGGAAAATCCATGGTTATTTGGAGTTGGAATAAATTCCATAAATCCTGATGATTCTGAGAAGAGTGGTTATAAGCTTCCATCACTAAGTTTATCAAGGTATATTTTTAATAATTTTTCGGTAGGAATTAATTATTCTAATAATGATGTTGAAATATCAAATGAAGATCTATATTATTATTCGTTAGATGGAATAATAAAATATAGTATCCCTGTAGATTCTAAAATTCTAGGTGTAAAAGCTGATCCTTATATTTCGGCTGGATATGGTCTAGTTAATTTTGGAGAAGGAGATGTTAGTTTTGGTTCAAAAAATACTTCCTATGGGCCATCTTTTGGAGCAGGAATTGATTTTCAAATTTCTAAAAATATTGCTCTTAATACAGGCATAAGTTATAAGTCTTTAGATGAAAAAAATGCATATAGTAATCTTCAGCATGTAGTTGGCGTAAAGTTTAATTTTGGAAAAGGTGATTCAGATGGTGATGGTGTACCTGACAAGAAAGATCACTGTCCTGACCATCCTGGTTTAGTTGAATTAAACGGGTGTCCCGACTCAGATGGTGATGGAATTCCAGATGAAAAAGATCAATGCCCTAATATATCAGGCTCTATTTCAATGAATGGATGTCCCGACTCAGATGGTGACGGAATCTCGGATATTCAGGATCCTTGCCCTCAAAAAGCTGGAATAAATGGACAACCTTGCCCTGATTCAGATGGTGATGGCTTAAATGATAATGTTGATAATTGTCCAAATGAAGCCGGACCAAAATCTAATGGCGGTTGCAAATTAGCTGATTTAGATAACGATGGTATCCCGAATATTGATGACAGATGTCCAAATGAAGCCGGATCAAAAGAATATAATGGATGTCCAAAACTTCCTAGTTCCCTGTCAACATTTTTAAATGATTATTCAGAATTTTTCTTTGATTTTGATAGCTACCAATTAGATGAAAGTCAAAAATTAACTATTACTAATCTTAGTAAGATTCTTACTAAATATGAGCACGTTAAAATTAATATTGATGGTCATGCTTCATCAGAGGGAGAATCTGATTATAATCTAGCTCTCTCAGATAAAAGATCAAATGCTGTTAAAAACAAACTAACTGAGGATGGCATTAGCGAATCAAGACTTGAACTTAAGGCATATGGAGAGGAAAAACCTAATTATGCAAACATTCCACTAAGTGAAAGAAAGAAAAACAGAAGAGTTATTATTTCTATAAATATGGATCTTTAAGAAAGTTCCCAACCTTCTCTATATTCTCTTGTTAAAAATTGATTTGCTTGATCGAGATTAGTGATTATCATTTTATTGCTATCGTACATCAATTGTTTTTTACCAATAAAGACATTGCTTCTTGGAGATCTTTTAAGAAGACTGCTTCTAATTGCTACATTTCCAAGTAAAACTACTTCAGATAAAGGTCCTGCAAAATCAAAGTTTGAAGTAAGATTGTTATGTTTATCACTACCATATCCATCTTTTATCGCATCAATCCAATAACTTTGATGGCCAAATTCAACTGAGTTAATCTCAGAAATTTTTCCTTGATCAACAACACCATCCTGTCCATTAATGTAAAGTCTAGCATTAATTCCATAGTTATCACTCCAAATTAAACCATTTTCTCCTATCATTAATACTCCATTATCACCAATGTCATCTTTATCTGTTATTAATTCTGGATGAGAAGGACGAATACCACCATCCATCCATATCATTTTAACTTCTGAATCATTTATGTCTGATGGTCTAAACTTATATGTAACATATGAACTAGATGGACAAGCTTCTTCAATTAAAGGTGAAGGAGTAAATGCTTTAGCGTAAGGTAAATTAGAAACACTTGCCTCAATACTAAATGGCTCAAAAAGACCCAAGGCTTTTACTGGAACATCCATAATATGACATCCCATGTCTCCTAAAGCTCCAGTTCCATAATCCCAAAAACCTCTCCAATCAAAAGCATGAAGACCAGGAGTGTAACCATTGTTTTTAGCAGGTCCAATCCATAAGTCCCAATTCATACCCTCTGGTTTTTGAGAAGGGTCAGGGACTTGCATTGCAACACCTTGAGGCCACACTGGTCTATTAGTCCATGTGTAAACTTTAGATACCTTACCAATTCTTCCATCTTTAATCCACTTTTGAATCATTACTTGTTCTGGGTTGGAAGCACCTTGGTTACCCATCTGAGTAACTATTTTATGTTTTCTTGCTAATTCTGTAAGCATTCTTGCTTCTTTAACATTATGGGTAAGAGGTTTTTGCACGTATACATGTATACCTTTTTCCATTGCAACTTTAGTAATATTAGCATGGGTATGATCTGGAGTAGAAATTGTAACTCCATCAAGATTTTCTTTCTCCAACATTTCTCTGAAATCCGTATAAAATTTTGCTTTTGGAAACTTTTCTGCAGCAACTTGAGCTCCATAAGCATTCTGGTGTACATCACACAGAGCTACAACATTCTCTCTTCCACCGACACTAGCATGTAATATATCAGAGTTACCTTTTCCATGCAAACCAATTCCTGCAATATTTAACCTATCACTTGGGGCTGTAAAACCTGTTCCCCCTAGGACATGTCTAGGTACTATAAACAATGATGATACTAATGCTGAGTTTTTAATAAATTTTCTTCTGGATTTATTTGCTGAGGACATAATTAGAATTTTATAAAATTGAAGTTAATAAAAAATTAATAATATAAATAAGGTATTAATTGTTTTTCTTAAACCAATTCTTCACTCTAAGCTGAGCATTTTCCCTGATGTCTACCCAAAATAAATTAATATCTGCAAAATGATAACTTCTAACAGTTTTTAAAAGTATTTTACCTGGTACGTCTGGAAGTGAAGACCATACTATTCCGTCAATAAGTTTTATATCAATGTTTTGTGAAAATATTTTTAAATCTCTAAAAAGTAAACCTTTGTGTAAATCTTTTTTTGTCTCTTTTGAATCATCCCAAGTTATTGGATTTGTCGTCACACCTCCCTTAAACCAATTTTCATAATTATCTTTTCTTGGATATTTATTAAACTTAAAAGTATTCCATGTCACAAATCCACCTGTTTCATCTGGCGAATTCATTGGTTTAATATTTTTAAATTCGTCTTCAAATACTTTAATTCCAACTAGATAAGCTGCAATTAATTTTTCTTGCAATTTTTTACCATCAATAAATTCTGAAATAAGTCTTTTAGCATGGACTGTTCCTTGACTGTGAGAAGCAATAATAAATGGTTTATCCTCATTAAAATTTTCTAAATAATAAGAAAAAGCTTCCTTGATATCATTATAAGCTAGATCCAGAGCTTTGTCTCCATCTTCTCTAAATTTTTCATTAAACACCCTAATGTGTGCTTGTCTATAGAATGGAACATAGAGATTTCCTGCTTCTATCCATGCTGAAGCTTGATATTTAACAGGTCTATTTATTACATCCATTCTAATATCTTCATCCCATATATCAGAGTTCCATTCTCTTTGATTTTTACTGTCTATTAAAGTTGGATAAATAAAAAAGACATCAGCTTGTTTTTTCTTCTTGTCATTTTTAAATACCGAAATTTCTTCTGGGATATTTTCAGGTAAAACGGCCCAACTATTTTTATCACTATAATTTGGCTTGACAATTTCTGGACTTTTATCAAAATCATAGGTATTGTATGAAATTTTACAGCCAGTTACAAACCATAATAAAACATATACTTTTAATAAATTTCTTTTAAACATAATTAATTTTAAATTTGCCGGATGAATTCATCTTATACAAAATTAATTATAATTTCATTATTATTTATTTCATTAGGCTGTAATAACGAAGAAGTTATAACAATTAAGAAAACAATTGTACCTATAAACAATTCAAATATATCTGGAACAATTACATTCACTCAACAAAATGACTCAGTTTATTTGGAAGCTCATATGTTTGGATTAGAAGCAGGTACTAAGGCTCTTCATATTCATGAATATGGGGACTGTTCATCAGAAGATGGACTAAGTGCAGGTGGTCATTGGAATCCAACTAATCAGAAACATGGAGAATGGGGAGAATCTTTAGGCTTTCATCTTGGAGATGTCGGAAACTTTGAAATAGATGAAATTGGACATGGTATGTTAAAATTTAGCACTGACCTTTGGTGTATAAAGTGTGAAGGTGAAAATGACATTTTAAACAAAGCCGTAATAATTCACAATGGGAGCGATGATCTAATTTCACAACCATCAGGAGCTGCTGGAATGAGATTAGGGTGTTATGAAATTAATTAATAATATTTTCTAAATCACTAGTTATTTCATCAACAGATTTTTTATAAACACCATCACTAAGGGGTTTACAAATCTCCATAGAAAATGGTTTTTTTCTGTTTAAAACTTTTAATCCTTTTCTTTGAAAAACCTCATTAAACCCTGACAGTTTCACTGGGACAACAATAGGTGCATTATTTTTAATAATATGTGCACTTCCTTTTCTTACAGGTTTAGCACTATCAGTAGTTCCTCTTGGAAAAGTTATAACCCAACCATCAAGGAGAGCAAGTTTTATATTGTTAGGATCCTGAGATCTTACCTCTCTTTCAACAGATTCACCAGAATCTCTCCAGCTTCTTTGGATTAAAATTGCTCCCGCATAAGCAAGAACTTTTGAAAGTAAAGAATCTTTCATTGTCTCTACAGCAGCAATAAAATAAACATTAGTTTTTGGATTAAACAGATATTTAGGCCTCTTAACAGAGTCAATTTTTCCTTTGACAGATGAATTAAAAACATGAAGCATAGCTATTACATCATAAAAATAAGTTTGATGATTACTTACAAATAGAACATTATTATCAGGAAGTTTAATAAGATTCTCAGAACCTATTATTTCAAATTTCTTGCTTCTGAAGGCTCTGTGAGTTAAAAGTCCAACACAAGCTATTGTAATTCTCTTTAGAAATATAGACTGGTTAAGAATGTTTTTTTTCAAACCATAAAATTATAATCAAATATAAATACATATGATCTATTTGTATTTAACATTTTATTTAATTTTACATAACAATATTTTATTTAGTTTTGGTAAATAATAAAAAAAACTTATGACTATAACTCAATTAAAATACACATTAGCTGTAGCAGAACATGGTAATTTTACTACTGCTTCTGATAAATGTTTTGTCACCCAACCTACGCTTAGCATGCAAGTTCAGAAGCTTGAAGAAGAACTTGGAGTTTTAATTTTTAATAGGTCAACAAAACCATTACAAGTAACAGAGATTGGTAATAAGGTTTTAATACAAGCAAAGAAAATTGTTGAAGAATCTTCAAGAATGAGTGATGTTATTTCTGAAGAAAAAGGTATAATAGGTGGTACACTCAAGGTTGGTATTATTCCAACTGTAAGTCCTACTCTGCTTCCTCTATTTTTAAATATTTTTACAAAAAAACATAAGAACGTAGAGTTAAAAATAGAAGAACTTAATACTGAAACAATAAATAAAAAAATAGAAGATAATTCTATCGACTGCGCAATAGCTGCTACACCACTAGATAATAATAATATAATTGAAAGACCCCTATATTATGAACCATTTGTAGCATATGTTCCAGATCATCACTTCTTATCTGGTAACAAAATGTTAGAATTAAGTGATTTATCAAATAGTGATTTACTTATTCTTCAGGATGGACATTGCTTTAGAAATCAGGTTTTAAATTTATGTTCTATTGAAGACATAAATAAACAATACGAGTTGAAAAGCGGAAGCTTTGAAACATTGATAAATTTATCAAATAATGGTCCTTGGATGACAATTATTCCTTATTTACATTCCAATAATTTATCTCAAAAAAACTTAGAAAACATAATACCATTTGAGGATCCTTCTCCAGCTAGGGAAATAAGTATGATATATTCGAAAAGTCAACTAAAACTTCCTGTGATTAATGCATTAATGACTACTATATCATCTGTTATCAGAGGTCAAATAAAATATAATGATATTAAAATTATGTCACCAGTCAGCTAAGAGTGATTTCATATTAGCATAAAATATTTGGCTAAAAATTAATTAAGCTTATATTTGCAACTCATTTTTCGGGGTGTAGCGTAGCCCGGTTATCGCGCCGCGTTTGGGACGCGGAGGTCGCAGGTTCGAATCCTGCCACCCCGACATAATTAAACCAATTAATTGTATTTCAATTAATTGGTTTTTTTTATTAAGAACGCTTAAACAAGGAATTATAATTTTTAAGGTTTATTGTATCTTTAGATAATGTCAATTGAAAAAAAATTAATTTCAAAGAAAAAGCCTTTTTATCTGATTTCTAAAAAACTTGAACATTTTTTAAGACAACATGATAGATGGATAGACGACGTTATTTCTTATGATGATTTATTAAGATATTCTGATTCAATAAATATTTATGATAAAAATAATAAGGATACATTATGGGTAAGATTATTGTATAATGAAAGTGAAAGAAATGAAATTGATAAAAATCTTAAAATAATATATACCCTTCTTCACTCTGATGGAAATTCATCATCTATTCCATACTTAAATATAGATTCAGTAGATTATTGCACTTTTGGAAACTCAAAACCCTTCAGAGTAAAAATTAGAAATATTGTTAACGATAACTTCACATATTTTTATGTAAAAAAAACTGATGCTTCAAGAGTATATGGAATTGAATTTGAGCATATGCTTTCTCCAAGAAATCTAAACTTTTTAGTAAACAACTCATCTTTAATTGAAGAACATATAGCAGGAATACCAGGAGATATTTTCATTAAAGATTATTTACCAAAATGCTCTGAATATCAAAAATCTCAAATAGCAAAAGAATATGTAAAATTTAATGAGAGGTGCATGATTAGACTTCTTGGTGACATGAGATCATATAATTATGTTGTAATTCCAATTCATGACTTTGATCAGGTAATTTATAAAATAAGAGCAATTGATTTTGATCAACAATCATATGAAGGTAAATTATCTGTTTATAGACCTCAATTTTTTAAAGAGAATAAACCAATGATGGACTTAGTAAAAGATAAATTAAAAACAGACTCCATTATTCAATATAAGATTGAAGAAAGATCTACAATTTCAAGAAGATTAATAATTTCAGACGATAGAATGAAACACCTTATTAATATAATGAAAGAAGACACCATTAGCACAGTTGATAAGGTAGAGAATCTAAAAAAAGAAATATTTAAATTCACTAATGAAAATTCCTTTATTAGATGTAAATCTATGGGAGAATTAATGGAGGAAACCCTTGATTATCTTAAAAGAAACTATCAAAATGTAAGTTTAATTGAGTTGATTTAAGAAAAACTTCATTGAGTGATTAATTTATTTTAAATTCGAGTTAATTATGAAAAAAACTTATCTAATATATACGCTAGTTTTATTAAATGTCTCATTGGCTTGTTCTCAAAAAGTAAACTACCCGCCAATTGAAGATTTTAATAAGGATTTATACAGTCTTGAAAAAATTGTTGATGGTATTGATATTCCTTGGGGGATGACCTTTACAAGTAATAATTCTTTTTTAGTAACTGATAAAAAAGGAGTTTTATATCATGTATCTAACGGTGAGAAAATTGTTGTAGAGGGAACTCCTGAAGTTATCGTTACAAGACAAGGAGGTCTTTTTGATGTTGCTATTGACTCTGATTTTAAAAATAATAATAAAATTTATATTACAGCAAATATAAGTTCATCAGAAAATGGATCAAATACAGCACTTTATTCTGCAATTTTTTTAGATAATAAATTATCTAAATTAAAACTACTTTATAATGCCTCACCAGACTCAACCGAAGAAAGGCATTATGGTGGAAGTATTTTAGTAACTAAGGATTATTTGTTTTTTACAATTGGTGATAGAGGAAATAGAGATATTAATCCCCAGAATGTATCATTAGATGGAGGTAAAATATATAGATTAAATTTAGATGGATCTATACCTAACTCTAACCCATTTTATAATGTTGATAGTTCCAAAAAAGCTATATGGAGTTATGGGCACCGAAATCCACAAGGAATTATAAAAGGTTTAAACGAGGGTGAAATTTGGATTCATGAACATGGACCTAGAGGGGGTGATGAGATAAATATTATAAATAAACCTAGACCTAATGAAGACCCCTTAAAATATAGAAACTATGGTTGGCCAAAGGCTACATATGGAATAAATTATAGCGGAAGCGAAATCACAAAAAACAAAAAATTAGAAGGGGTTATTGATCCATTTTATTATTGGATACCATCAATTGCACCCTCAGGAATGGCAATAATTAATTCTGATAAATACCCTAATTGGAATGAAAGTTTACTTGTTGGATCCTTAAGCTTAAGATATCTTGAAAGATTAGAGTTTAATGAAGATGGTATAACTAAAAGAGAGAAATTATTTCCAAGGATTGGAAGAGTAAGAGATGTTAATATTAGTCCTGATGGTTTTGTAATTATAAGTGTTGAGGGTGAAGGAATTTTTAAGATAGTACCTAATTAATATTTAAATGAAAGAGTTTATCAAGAAATTAATTTCCTTATTTAATAAAAGCTATTTCAAGTATTTACTTATTTTAGGTGCTTTTATATTTTGGATGACCTTTCTTGACACTAACTCAATCTTGATTCACGCTGAATTAAATAGGGAAATAAAGAAACTCAAAAAGAGAAAAGATGCTCTTACTGAAGAAATCAATAAAGATCAAATACTTATTAGTAAGCTGGAAGATATTGATAGCTTAGAACATTATGGAAGAGAAAAATATAATTTAAAAAAAGATAATGAAGACATATTCATAATTGAATATGAATCTGACAAGGAATAATTAATGGGTAAAGTAATTTCAATAGCTAATCAAAAAGGAGGAGTCGGTAAAACCACTACATCTGTAAATCTTGCTGCTTCTCTTGGAGTACTTGAAAAAAAAGTTTTACTTATTGATGCTGATCCTCAAGCAAATGCTTCATCAGGTTTAGGATTTGACCCAAATGATAAAGAATTTTCATTATATCAAGTTCTTTCAGGTTTAATGGAAATTTCTGAAGTAATTAAAAAAACAGAATCTCCAAACTTGGATATAATACAATCTAGTATTGATTTAGTTGGAGTTGAAATTGAACTAGTTGAAGAAAAGAACAGAGAGTATAAATTAAAGGAAAAGATTAAAGAAGTTGAAAGTCTTTATGATTTTATACTCATTGATTGTGCTCCCTCCTTAGGACTAATTACTCTTAATGCACTTACAAGTTCTGACTCTGTTATAATTCCTATTCAATGTGAATATTTTGCATTAGAAGGACTTGGTAAATTGCTAAACACAATAAAGAGCGTCCAAAAGATACATAATGAAGACCTTGATATAGAAGGTATTTTACTGACTATGTTTGATTCTAGACTTAGACTTTCTAATCAAGTTGTTGAAGAAGTGAAAAAACACTTTGGTGATATTGTCTTTAACACAATTATTCAACGAAATATTAAATTAGGTGAAGCTCCTGGATTTGGAAAAGATATTATAACTTATGATGTAACATCAAAAGGGACAAAAAATTATCTTTCCTTAGCAAATGAGGTAATTAAAAAAAATATAAATGTCTAATAAAAAACAAAAAAGAGTTCTTGGAAGGGGATTAGATGCTTTATTAAACAGTTCAGATGATAACCAGTATCAAAATGATATACAGAGAATTAGTAATTCACTGGAAATTGATATTGATAATATTCAAGTTAACCCTAATCAGCCAAGAACAAATTTTGATACTAGTGAAATAGATAATCTCACAATGTCTATTAAAGATCTTGGAATAATTCAGCCTATTACAGTCAGAAAAATCGATTCAGGTAATTATGAAATAATTTCTGGTGAAAGAAGATTTCGTGCGTCAAAAAAAGCTGGATTAAGATCCATACCATGCTATATTAAGGGAGTAGACAATGATACAGATATTTTAAAAATGTCTTTAGTTGAAAATGTTCAAAGGGTAGATCTTGATCCAATTGAAATAGGGCTAACATACGAGAGATTAATTAATGATTACAATTTGAATATTGATTCTATTTCAAGACTTGTTGGAAAAAACCGATCAACAATTACAAATTATATAAGACTTTTAAAACTTGATCCAATAATTCAGTCTGGTATTAGAGATGGATTTCTTTCAATGGGTCACGGAAGAGCATTAATTAATATTGATGACAAAAAATTACAACTAGATATTTACAAGCAAATAATTTCATCTAAACTTTCAGTTAGACAAACTGAAAATATTGTTCGAAGTAATAAGAAATCAAATATTTCAAATGGTAGTTCTGATGTCTCAAAAATCTATATTGATGTCACAAATAAATTCGAAAAACTTTTTGAATCTAAAGTGAAATTAAAAGAAAATTCAGAAGGTAAAGTTTCACTTTCAACTACTTTTAAGAATATAAATGAGTTATACTCTATATTAAAAAAATTATCAAATTGAAAAACTTAGCTTTTTTAATAATAATTTGTTTCTCGCTTAACACATATGCTCAAATTGAAACTGATTCATTATATATTAGCCTTAGAAAACAGAGGTTAATAGATGATCCATTAACTCCTTCAAAAGCAGCTTTTTATTCATCGGTGATTCCAGGTTTAGGCCAGGTTTACACTAGGAGATACTGGATGGTACCTATTATATATGGTGGACTAGGCGCTTCTGCCTATTATTATAACTTTAATAATAAAGAGATGAACAAATACAGGACAGCCTATAAAAGAAGACTTTCTGGGTATTTTGATGATGAGTACATTGATATAATACCAGAAACTGAAAAATTACTAGAAGGGATGAAATTTCATAGAAGATATAAGGATTTTTCATTTATGTTCTTAATTGGAACTTATGTTCTTAATATTATTGATGCTAATGTTGGAGCACACTTACTCCAATTTAATGTAAGCGAAGATCTTTCTTTTAGCCCATATATCGAAAGTGATTATTTCGATTATTCACAAAGTGCAGGAATTAAATTTAAAATTAAACTAGATTGATATGAATTTAAACGAATGGTTAATATTATTTCTATCATCCAACTTAATAATATTTGGTGGATCATTTAAACTATTCAATCTAGCCAAAGTTTCAGGATGGAAAGCATTGATTCCAATTTATAATATTATAAAATGTCTTGACATAATTAATAGACCTAGATGGTGGACTATCCTTGTCTTCATTCCTGTCATTAATCTACTTATGATTCCTGTAATATGGATAGAGTTTATTAAAATGTTTAATCATAAGTCTAAACTTGATAGAATTTTAGTAGTAGCTACACTTGGTTTATATGTGTATTACATTAGCTATGTAAGTAAAAAGACAAAGTATTTAGGTGAAATTTCTTTTTCAAGTTTTGAGAGATCTTTTGGGTCAATAATTTGGGCTGTTGTATTTGCAACAATTGTTCATAATTATATAATACAGCCATTTGTAATTCCAACAGGATCATTGGAAAAAACATTAAGAGTTGGTGATTTTTTATTAGTTAGCAAGTTTCATTACGGTGCACGGATTCCATCCACAGTAATTTCTTTTCCAATGGTTCATGATACAATTCCAATAATTAAATCTAAATCATATCTAAAAAATCCACAGCTTCCTTACATTAGAATTCCAGGGTTCCAAGAAATAAAAAATAATGATATTGTAGTTTTTAATTGGCCTGCAGATACTGTAAGAAAATTTTTTGTAAAGGAAAAAGGAGTAATTAAGCCAAGAGATAAAAAATCTAATTATGTTAAAAGGGCCATTGGTATTCCAGGAGACACTTTAGAAATAAAAAATGGTATCGTTTATTTAAATGGTAAAAAAAATACTTTACCAGATAGAGCAAAACCACTATTTACATATTTGATTAAATCAGACCAAGGTGTTTCGTCAAGTAAATTAATCAACCTTCAAATTGATGGTTTTATAAGAAAATTCATAATAAAAAATCTATCAAATGAAACTTATACAGAGATATCAAAATTTATTTTAAATATTTCTAATACTAGTGAAAATGAATATCTAATTTATACTAATGACAAGGGTATCCCTATAAATTTAGTCAGTAAGCTAGGTCTTGATATAAGAGAAATAATTGATAAGGAGAAAGAATTAAGTTTAACTCATACAGATGCAATAAAAATTAAAAATTCTAAACAATTTGACACTATTTATAGAGCAATAGAAAGAAAAGCAGTTTTGAATTCAAATTTTTTTCCAAATAACAGAAGATTTAATTGGAATAATGATCAACTAGGGCCTATTTATATTCCAAAGACTGGTGAAAAAATAGAATTAAATATTAATACACTCCCCTTATATAAAAAGGTTATTACTGACTATGAATTTAATGAATTAGCGGTTGAAGGAGAAGATATTTTAATTAATGGCAAAATCAAAAAAGAATATATCTTTAAGCAAGACTACTATTGGATGATGGGAGACAATAGATATAATTCTGAAGATTCAAGAGTTTGGGGATTTGTTCCCTTTGATCATGTTCTAGGTAAACCTGTTTTTATATGGATGAGTATAGAAGGGTTATTCAACGGTATTGAAAACTGGAATTTTAGATGGGATAGAGTTTTTACTACAATTGGATTTAACGGTAAACCTAGATCGTATTTACCTCATTTTTTAATCTTTATAGTAATTTGGCAACTATTTCAATTTGTTAAAAGAAGAAGGGATAATTAACTCTTATTTGAGTTTCTAAAAAGTAATTCTTTCTCATTCTTAGTTAAGCTTTCGTAACCTGATTTACTAATTTTATCAAGTATACCATCAATTATTTTTTGATCATCTTTTTTATTATTTGTTTTTGATAAAAACTTATCAAAATAATTTGCTACTAAATCAAAAACTGAATTTGATGAATTAAAATTAATAGAGTAATAGAAGCCATACAATGCTCCTCCTAGGTGAGCAATATTACCTCCTGCATTACTGAAAGGAATTTGAATTAAACTCAATAAAACGTAAAACAAACCGATATACTTAAGCTTAGCAGTTAGAAAAAATAAATTAACAGAAGTATTTGAGAAATATGAACAAACAAATATTAATAAAGAGTAAACAGCAGCTGATGATCCAACCAATGGTGTGAATGAATTTTCAAAAACAGGGAATATATTATAAGAACAAATAAATAAAAGACCACCAGCAATAGCTCCATAAAAATATATTTGAAGAAATTGATTTGTTCTAAGAAAAGATAAAAAATAGTCAGATACTACATATAAAATAATCATATTCCATAAAATGTGAAAAAAATCAATATGAAAGAAGGAATAGGATATTAAGGTCCAAGGACTCATTAAAATCTTACTAAATTCTGGATGTAGATCAAAGAATGGCAGTAAGCTTACCTGACTAAGACCAAATAAAAAAAGAAAAGTATTCGAAACAAGTGGTAATAAAAAGATTATAATATTTATAATTATAATCTTTTTAAATACTGGTTGATTCAAAAAGTATTTGTAGCCTAATTCCATCTTTTGTCATTAAACTGATTTTTTTTCCAATACCACATCATTAGAAATCCAGTAATTGCTCCACCAATATGAGCAAAGTGAGCAATAGGGCCTACTGAATATGAAGTAAATCCAAAAAATAAATCAAATAGAATTAAAAGTGGAACAAGATATTTAGCTTTGATTGGAATAGGAGGAAAAAGTAACATTAACTGAACATTAGGAAACAACATTGCAAAGCCAACTAAAATTCCATATAATGCACCTGAAGCACCAACCATCACAGCTTTAAAGGACTGAATACCAGAATATAGTCTTTCTTCTCCAACTGATTGAATAATACTAGTGTTAAGTCTTCCCGATTTATAAAAGGTATTAACATCAGTATTAGTCAAACCATTATCTATTAAAATCTGTGTAACAGACATAACATCATAATGATAAACTAAGGTCTGAACTAAAACTGCACCAAATCCAGCAGATAAATAAAAGAAAATAAATTTTTGTTTACCCCACATTTGTTCCAATGGAGTTCCAAACATCCAAAGGCCAAACATATTAAAAAGAATATGGGTAATGTCACCATGCATAAACATATGAGTTATTGGTTGCCATACAATGAAATCAGAATTTCCAGGATAATGCATTGCAAATAAATCATACATTAATTCACCAAAAACAATAGATGCAATAAAGAATATAACATTTATAATTATTAAATGTTTAACAATTTCACTTAGTCTACTCATTAGAATCTATTTTCTATATCGTTTTTATTTAAAGTAATAAATATTTGTTTATTATCAGGAGATAAATTTGGCTCTTTACATGAAAAGAGTTGGTTTACAAGGAATTCTTGTTCATCTGAATTTAAATTTTTACCAGTTTTAATTGAAGAGCTTTTTGAAAGTTTTTTTGCAAAAAAATCTGAATAACTAAGGTTTTTTGACTTATCAAAGATGTCTTCATCATCAAGAATATCATCAATTATTTCTTCAATTGAGTTGTTTTCTAATTGGACTGGAACTGAAGTAATAATTAATAAAGAATTAGACAATTCATATACAAAACCTAAAGAGTCAAACTCTGTTTCAATTTTATTAAATAAAACTAATTGAGCATTTGTCAACGATATTTCAATTGGAAAAACTAGTTTTTGTGATTCAGAAGAGCCTTCAAAAATTGATTTTAAAAAATCTTCATAAAGAATTCTTTGATGAGCTAAATTCTGATTAATTATAATTAGCGATGAAGTACTAGTGCTTACTATATATTTATTAAATATTTGAAATATTTTTGAGGATATATCATTTTCCTCAAATATATTAGATTGGTTAATAGATGATGAAATATCAGAATTTTTTTTTACAAAATTTTCATCATTAAATATTTTAAAAGGATTAAACTCTGAATCAACTTCAATACTAGGTGTTTTTGGATCTGTATTAATCTGGGTATAAGATATATCCATGGATGGGTCTTTATCAAAGTCAAGTACAGGACTAATTTGATACATACCCAGGCAATGCTTAACAGATGAGTTTATTATAGAATAAAGACTCTGGTCATCATCAAATTTAATTTCTGTTTTATTTGGATGGACATTAACATCAATTTTTAAAGGATCCATATTTATAAATAAAAAATACCCAGGATAATAACCATCTCTTAATAGCCCATCAAAAGAAGAGGATATTGAATGATTAATAAACTGACTTTTAATAGATCTATTGTTTACAAAAATAAATTGATTTGATCTAGATTTTTTAGCATACTCAGGTTTTAAGATAAAACCATTTAAATTTGCTATCTGAGTATTTTCATTAATTGGAATTAGATGTTCTCTAATTTTTTCTCCAAAAATTGAAATTATTCTTTTTTTTAGAGATTCTGTCTTCAGATAATAAATCTCTTCATCATTATTTATAAATGAAAATTCAATCTCATTGTGAGAAATAGCTACATTATGAAAAACATTCATTATGTGTCTTAGTTCGACAAAATCAGATTTTAAAAAATTTCTTCTAGCTGGAACATTAAAAAAAATATTTTTTACTTTAATTGAAGTACCCTTCTCTACATTAGATTCCTTTTCATTAATTATTTTACCACCATTAATCTCAATAAAATAACCATCATTATCTAGCTCTTTATTTGATGTCATCTCTATCATAGAGACTGAAGAAATAGCAGCCAGAGCTTCTCCCCTAAATCCCATAGAGGATATTGAAAAAACGTCTTCTATTTTATTAATTTTAGAGGTAGCATGTTTTGTAAAAGACAAATGCATGTCATTAATTGACATACCATCGCCGTCATCAATTACTTGAATTAAATTTTTTCCTGCATTTTTTATAATGATTTTAATTTTACTAGAATTTGCATCTATAGAATTTTCTAATAATTCCTTTAGAACTGACGAAGGTCTCTGAACTACTTCTCCAGCAGCAATTTTATTTGATACTTCAACGGGTAAAATTTTAACTATATCAGACATTAATTGGAGTAGAAAATTGTTAAATCAAAATCAATGATAAATAAAAATACCAAAATTAAAAAAAGGACAATTAGAATCAGTGTAAGATTAATGCCTCTATTTCGAGTATTACGCATTTTATCTCTTTGATCACTCCAATTCATTCCCATATCAATAGAGTTATAAGAATCTCTATATTTAGAAAATTTTGATTCAAAGTTTACTGAAACATCCTCTTTTCCTTTAAAAAATCTAGGTGTATAATTGAATCTTCTGTTTTTATTTAACTTAAACAATTAAATATTATTTTGAATTAATTAAAATCATTTTTAATGCTGCTTCTGCAGAATCTGAGCCTTTATTTCCCATTTTACCACCACTCCTGTCAATTGATTGCTGAATATTATCATCAGTTGAAACACATAAAATTATAGGAATAGTTGATTTGATATTTAGATCTTTGATACCATTTACAACAGCAGCAGATATAAAGTCAAAATGTTTTGTTTCACCTTTAATTATACAACCCATGGAGATAATTGCATCATAATCTTTATTAATTAAATTATTTGTTGCAAAAATTAATTCAAAAGCACCTGGCACATATATTTTTTCAATGTTTTTTTCTAAAACCCCTAATTGCTTAAATTTAGCTAGCGCTCCTTCATAGAAGCTTTCAGTAATTTCGCTATGCCACTCAGAGACTACACAGGCTATCTTAATTTCGGTAGGTTTATTAATTATGATAGATCTGGATTCAAATTTTCCAGTCTTTTTGGTTGTCATATTAATTATTTAAATTTTCAATTCTACCAAGTTGAACCTCAACTAAAGAAGATTCATAAGAGTCTGGAAACTCATCTTTAATTCTATTTAGAAAATTAATCGCAGGTTTATATTTACCTATCTCCGAACCAATTAAAGCAGCCTTAAATAAATATTTTGGTGTAGTATAAATATTTTCATTATGCTTAAAAGCTTTTTGATAATACTCAAATGCTTCAGCAGGTTGGTTTAATTCAGAAAAACAATCACCAATAGTTCCTAACGATATTGATTTAAGAAGAATATCATCAGATTTAAATTTTTCTAAATATATTATAGCATTATCATACTCTTTCAGATTTAAGTAAGACATTCCAATTGAATAATTCGCTAAATTAGAAGCTTTTGTTCCTGAATATTCATCAACAATATCTAAAAAACCATATTTCCCTTCTCCACCATTTAATGCAAGTTTAAACAACGAATCTGACTCATTAGAAACTAACGCAAGCTCAAAGAAGTATTGTGCTTGATTAAGCTCACTAATTGCTTCTTGTTCTTTAGGTTCAGAAATTAGTCTCTCGTATCCTAAGTATGAAAGAACTGAAATAGATATTACTGCAATAAAAGCAAAAATCATATTTTGATTTTTTAGTATCCATTGTTCTGATTTATTTGCAGTCGAGTCTAGTGACTCAAAAACTTCAGCAGTTTGACTCTTTTCACCCTTTTGAGTTTGATTACTTTTACTCTTTTTATATCCTCTTCTGTTAAATGTTGCCATAATAATTTTTTGAATCCCAAAATTAATGTTTTATTTTGAATACTTATTATGTTTTTACATTCACTGAAAATTGATAATTATAAAAATCTTGAAAAGTTCAAGCTAAGTTTTAATAAAAAGATCAATTGTTTTATAGGAAAAAATGGAATTGGAAAGACCAATATAGTAGATTCTATCTATCATCTTGCATTTACAAAAAGTTATTTTAACCCATCAACATCACAAAACGTAAAAACTGGATCTGATTTTTTTTCCATTAGCGGAGATTTTGAAATTGATGACAGAAATGAAAATATACATTGTTATTATAAAATTGGTGAAAAAAAAGTAATAAAAAGAAATAGTAAAGTATACAAAAGAATTTCAGACCATATTGGGTTAATAAATTTAATTATTATATCTCCACATGACAGAAATCTAATTACTGAGGGAAGTGAAATGAGAAGGAAATTTATTGACTCAGTAATAGGTCAAATAGATAAAGTGTACCTCCAGCGGGTGATTGATTACAACAAGGTAATAACTCAAAGAAACTCTCTTTTAAAGTACTTTTTTATTAATAGGAAATTTGATAAAGACACAATAGAATCGTATGATCAACAACTAATTAGTATTGGAACTCCAATCTATAAGGAGAGATCTAAATTTATGACAGAATTTATTCCAATTTTTAAGAAATACTACTTAGATATTAGTTCAGGAAATGAATTAGTAGATATAAATTATAAAAGTGATTTAAATTCTGGGAGTTTTTCTGAAATTCTAAATGGAAGCTTATCTAAAGATAGGTTTTTACAATACACTTCAAAGGGTATTCATCGTGATGACCTTAATTTTACCATTGATAATAATAAAATAAAAAATTTTGGAAGTCAGGGTCAACAAAAATCATTTCTAATTGCATTAAAGCTTGCGCAATTTGATTACTACAAAACAAAATTTGGAAATTCTCCAATAGTACTATTGGATGATATTTTTGATAAATTAGATCAAGAAAGAGTAAGACAAATAGTTCAAATTCTAGAAAAGAAGGATTTTAGTCAAATTTTTATCACAGACACACACATTGATAGAGTTAAAGATGCTCTTTCTAAATCTAAGAATAAAGAAGAAATATTTGATCTTGAAAAAATAAAGAATAATGAGTAAAAGAGGAGAAATTAAAAATCTTTCAAAAGCAATAGAAGATGTTTTTTCTCAAAAACATTTCAGGATTGGAATTGATAATGTTAAAGTCCAAGATGCATGGGTTAAAACCATGGGTAAAAATATTCAAAAATATACATTCAAGGTCTACTATAAGAAGGGTACGCTTTATGTTAAATTAAAATCTTCTGTTTTAAAAGAGGAACTAACTTTTGAAAAAACAAAGGTTATTAATCTAATAAATCAAGAACTAGGTAAAGAGTATATAAAAGAATTAGAGCTTAGTTAAAAATTTCATTTGAATTAAAATGAAAATCAATTTCAATAGATGCATTTTCATTGCTATCTGATCCATGTACAGCATTTTCACCTTTAGACTTTGCAAATTTCTTTCTTATTGTTCCATCCATAGCTTCATTAGGATCAGTTGATCCAATAAGTTGTCTAAATTCCTCAACAGCATTATCTTTTTCTAAAGCAGCAGCAATTATAGGACCACGAGTCATAAAACCTACAAGATCATCAAAGAAGGGTTTATCTGAATGAATTGAATAAAATTTTTCAGCTTCTTCTTTATTCATTCTTTTATATTTAAGTGCAATAATTTTAAAACCTGCATCTTGAATCATATTTAATATTGGAAGCATATTTCCCTGCTCTATTGAGTCAGGCTTAAGCATTGTAAATGTTCTGTTTGAGTTCATGCGGCAAATTTAACAATATCTATGATTATTCAAAGTTTTAAGAATTACTTTATTTTAATTTTCAATATAATATTATATTAGCCCACTTATGGATGAAGAAATTTTAAATAATATCAATAATCTTTTATCAGAAAAGAAAAATATTGTATTGATCCCTCATAGTAGCCCAGATGCAGACGCGCTAGGAAGTTGTTTAGCTCTTTATCACTTCCTTAAGGATAAAAATGATGTTAGTGTAGTTTCACCCAATCAATACACAGAGATCTTAAATTTTCTTCCAGGATCAGAAGAAATTATTGTTTATGAAAATGATAAAGTCAAGTCTGAAATTTTATTTAGAGATGCCGATCTAATTTTTACTCTTGATTTTAATAGTCTAGGGAGAGCTCGAAATTTATCAAACTTAATAACTGGATCATCTGCTAAAATAATTATGATTGATCATCATGAAAATCCAGATGATTATGCAAATATTATGATTTCTAATTCAAATATGAGCTCAACATGTGAAATGGTCTATGATTTTATTTATGAGTTTGATAATAAAAAAATAAATAATAAAATTGCAACTTGTCTATATACAGGAATAGTTGCAGATACAGGATCTTTTAGATTTCCGTCAACAACTTCTAAAACATTAAAAATTGGATCAGAACTAATTAATCATGGCGTTAATGTAACAGAGATATTTGAAAAACTTCATAATAACTTTCAGTTTAAAAGATTGAAACTCCTGGGATCTACAATTAGTAATTTTAAAAAAATAGATGAACTTCCAGTACTCTACTCATCAATCTCTGAAGATGACCAAATCATAAATGACTTTAAAAAAGGAGACAGCGAAGGGTTTGTTAACTTTGGATTAAGTGTTGAAGGCATATTTTGCTCTGTTCTTTTTATAGAGAAGAAAGATGAAGGAATAATAAAAATTTCATTTAGATCTAAAGGTGATTTTAAAGTTAATATATTTGCTTCAAGATATTTTAATGGAGGTGGTCATGAACATGCATCAGGTGGAGTATCTAAATTAAGTTTAATAGAAACTGAAAAAAAATTTATAGCTGATATTAAACAATACTTAAACGAAAATTATGAATAAGAATTTTTTAATCTTAATCTCAATACTAACTTTAAACTCTTGTAATATGAATAACTCTGATTTATCAGATGGATTGTACGCTGACATTGAAACATCAAAAGGAAATATAATTGTAGAATTATATTTTGAGCAAGTACCTACTACTGTATCAAATTTTGTTGCACTAGCTGAAGGAAACCACCCAGTAGTCGATGAAGAGCTATCTGGAAAACCATATTATGATGGCTTAAAATTTCATAGAGTAATTGAAAATTTTATGATTCAAGGTGGAGATCCATCTGGAACAGGATCTGGAGGACCAGGATATCAATTTGATGATGAATTTAGTCCTGATCTTAAACATGATGGTCCAGGAATATTATCAATGGCTAACGCTGGTCCAGGAACAAATGGTAGTCAGTTTTTTATTACTCATGTTGAGACCCCTTGGTTAGATGGGAAACATTCCATTTTTGGAAAAGTAAATAAAGGACAAGAAGTTGTTGACGAGGTTGAACAAGATGATATTATTAACAACATAAAGATTATAAGAGTAGGTCAAAATGCAAAAAATTTTAATGCACCAAATATTTTTGAGAACTACATAACCAACAAAAGTGAAGCTGATATTTTAAAGGCTGAGTCTGAGTCTGAGTCAATCAAAGACCTAACAGAAGGGATGACTAAAACTGAAAGTGGTATAAAATATAAAATTTCTAAAAAAGGAACAGGGCCTAATGCCAAACCTAACGATTTACTATCAGTTCATTATTCATTAAAACTGGTTGATGGATCTGAAATTGACTCTTCTTTTACTCGTGGAGCGCCAATTGAATTTACATGTGGTGTCGGACAGGTCATAAGAGGATGGGATGAAGCAATGCAATTGCTTAATAAGGGTTCAAAAGCAACTTTAGTAATTCCAAGTGAACTCGGATATGGTTCTGTAGGTGCTGGAAATGGTGTAATACCACCTAATGCTACATTAATTTTTGATGTAGAGTTAGTTGACATTAAGTAGGTTTCATTGAGAATTAGGATATTTATTGCTTTTTCATTAATACCTCAAATTTTAGCAGTCAACTATCTTAGAAATAATCCATCAATTATTGATGAATACTATGTTGACTTTTTTTATAAAGGTATTTTTAAGGTTAATTCATTTATTTTTTCAGGTATAAATTTTCCAATAGGAGAAGTTTTATACATCTCTATTGTCCTATCATTTATTTATTTTATTTATAAAGCTTTTTCATTCAGATTTAATGACCTTATAAACTTAATTTCATTTATTTCTGTTACCTATTTTATCTTTTATTCATTTTGGGGTTTAAATTATTTTAGAACTTCAATTTCTGAAGAATTAAAAATTAAATCTGATTATGAATTTGTAGAGCTAGATTCTACAATTAAAAAAGTAATAAGTCAAATTGAAAAAGAGGTTTCCTTATTAGATATAGAAATAAATTCGTCAAATATTTATGAATTGACTAATACTTCAAATTCCAATATAAAAAAGTCGATTATTCCATATATTTATCTTTATCAAAGAGTTTCAGGGCACTATATACCTTTTACATCCGAAGCTGTATTTATTGGCGATATTCCTATTGTTGATATTCCAGTTGTGATTTATCATGAACAGGCACATCAAAAAGGGTATGCAGATGAAGCTGAAGCTAGTTTCATAGCCTTTTCTAAAGCCATAAACAATCAAGATCCATATATCAGGTATTCAGGATATTTTATGGCACTTACAAATTTATTACATGAGGTAAACATAAACCATCCAGAGGAAATTAATCTCTACATCCAAAAACTAGATGAGAAAGTTAAAAATGATATGAATTTAAGATCAAAATTCTGGAATAGATATTCTAATAATATTTTTGATAAAATCACTAATTATATATATGATTTTTATTTAAAATCAAATGATCAAAAAGCTGGAATTATGTCCTATAATAAAGTTTCAAATTATATAATCGCATATTATCAAAATGAACAATTAAGCAAAATATTCAATTGAATTATTATATTTAGTCAAACTTTCTTCAAAAGGAAAGGTCAAAATAAAAAAACTTACTACATGAAAAGACTTATTCTATTGTTCATTTTATTTACAAGTGGACTATACAGTCAAGACTATTTTATTGTTAATGATGGCGTCAAAACAAAGAATTATGAATATAATGTATTAACCAATGCAAATATTTATTCGAGTGGTGGCATAATTAATAACGCATCACTAATAATTAAAAATGGAAAAATTTTAGAGATTGGACAAAATCTAGACTTACCAGAAAATAGTGTAATTCATGATTTAAAAGGGCAATATATTTATCCATCTTTTATTGAAATTCACTCTTCATTTGGAATTAAAAAACCTCAAAGATCTTCATTTAGCAGAAGTTCTCAATATGAACCCAAAAGAGATGGATATTATTGGAATGATCATATCTTAAGTGATTATAACAGTCTAGCTGACTACAATTATGATCAGAGAGAAGCTAAAGCACTACGTAATATTGGTTTTGGAATTATAAACTCTCACAGTAGTGATGGAGTACACAGAGGCACTAGCTTTACATTAGGTTTAATTGATGAACAAAATGAATCTTACAGGATAATTTCAAAAAAAACTGCTGAACATTATTCTTTTTCTAGAAGTTTAAAATCAAATCAATCATACCCTAGTTCAACTATGGGAGCCATTGCATTAATAAGACAATTACATTACGATGCAGATTGGTATTCTCAGGGAAATTCTGAAACAAAAGATTTAGCACTTGAAGCATTAATAGAAAATGTAAAACTTCCTAAGTTATTTGATGCTAATGATAAGCTAAATGTTTTAAGAGCAGCGAAATTATCAAATGAGTTTGATCTGAATTTTGCCATTAAAGGTTCTGGAAAAGAATATGAAAATGTAAGAGAGTTAAAGCAATTTAATAATACACTTATAATCCCAGTAAATTTCCCAAAAGCATTTAATGTATCAAATTCTCAACTTAACAAGAAACTTACAATCAATCAACTTAGATATTGGACACAAGCTCCAGCTAACCTATCAATTCTTGAAAAGAATGGAATAAATTTTGTTATTACATCATCAGATCTTAAAAACAAAGGAGATTTTTTAAAAAACATTAGAAAAGCCATAAAATATGGCTTAAGTGAGAAGAAAGCAATCGAAGCATTAACAATAATTCCAGCAAAATCTATTAATCTTGATACTGAAATTGGTAAACTAGATGAAGGATATTTAGCGAATTTATTAGTTACTTCAGGTCCATTATTTGATGACAAAACTGTTATCAATGAAAATTGGGTCAAAGGGCAAAGACATATTATAAAAAATACTAATAAAATTAATTTTGATGGCAGTTACACGGTTGAAATAAATAACAGTAAATATATAATTGAAATTTCAAACAGCATTAGTAGTCCAAAGACAAAAATTAAAAAAGATTCCTTAGATATAAAATCAAAATCGACTTTAATTGATGACTGGTTTGATGTTACTATTTTTGATAGTATCAATGGAAAATCGTCTTTTGCTCAACTCTCTTCTAAAATTATTTCTAGTAAAGAATTAAATGGAACCGGTTCTGATTTTAATAATTTAAAATTTTCATTTAAAACAACTAATGAAAATATTGATAATGAAAAAAAATCGAAAAAAAAGAATTACTCAAAATCTAAAGCATCTATAGTATCAAATGTAACATATCCTAATGTTGGGTTTGGTATAAAAGAGCTTCCAGTAAGCAAATCAATTCATTTCAAAAATGCAACACTATGGACAAATGAAGAATTGGGGATTGCAAAAAATACTGATATTATAATTGATAAGGGTAAAATTATTTCTATAGGAAAAGGCCTTAAGACACCTGAAAATTTTGAAGTTATTGACGCTACGGGTAAACATATTACATCTGGAATAATAGATGAACATTCACACATGGGAGCTTCAAGTATAAATGAGGGAGGTCACAATTCTTCTGCTGAAGTGTCAATTATGGATGTTATTAATCCTGATGATATAAATATTTATAGAAACTTAGCGGGTGGTGTAACAACAGTACAAGTTCTTCATGGGTCAGCAAATCCTATTGGTGGTCAATCTGCTATTATCAAACTTCGTTGGGGGTCAGAAATAAATGATATGTTCTTTAGGGATGCCGATCCATTTATAAAATTTGCACTTGGAGAGAATGTTAAACAATCTAATTGGAGTGGTTCAAGATTTCCTCAAACACGAATGGGAGTTGAACAAATTTTTGTTGATCATTTTGACAGAGCAAAAGAATATGCGGAAAAATGGACTAAATACAATGCACTAAATAAAAGGCAAAAAATTTCGACTGAAAAACCAAGATTTGATGAAGAGATGGAAACTCTTTGGGAGATAATGAGGGGAGATAGATTTGTATCTAGCCATTCATATATACAGAGTGAAATAAATATGTTGATGAAAGTAGCTGAAAAATTTGATTTTAGAATAAATACTTTCACTCATATATTAGAAGGATACAAAGTTGCAGACAAAATGGCTGAACATGGTGTTGGAGGATCAACTTTTTCAGACTGGTGGGGCTATAAATATGAAGTAAATGATGCAATTCCTTACAACGCTGCTATTATGCATAATGCAGGAGTGACAGTTGCACTTAATTCTGATAGCTCAGAGCTTTCTAGAAGATTAAATCTGGAAGCTGCTAAAGCAGTTAAATATGGAGGAGTTTCTGAGGAAGATGCCTGGAAATTTGTAACTCTTAATCCTGCTAAACTACTTCATTTAGATGATAAAGTTGGAAGTCTTAAGGTTGGTAAACATGCTGATATTGTTGTCTGGAGTGGTCACCCAATGTCTCTATACACTAAGACTGAAAAAACGTTTGTAGATGGTGCTTTATATTTTGATCAAGATGAACATGAAAATAAGATAAATGATATTCGGAAAGAAAAAGCTGATTTAATTAAACTAATGTTTAATGAAAACTCACCGGGTGCTAATTTAAAATACCCAAACCCTAGAGCTCAAAAAGAAGTTAATTGTGAAACAACAGAATTTTAATATTATGAAAAAAATTATTTTAATAAATATCCTATTTATAAACCTTATTTTTTCACAGCAAACACCTGCCCCTGCTCAAGAGAAATCAATTTTAATATTTGGTGCAACTACTCACACTGGAACTGGAGAAGTATTAGAAAATAGTGTAATTGGATTCACAAATGGAAAAATTGACTTAATTGCTTCTACTGGGGGTGATTGGAATAAAGCAACCTTGGATCTATTTACTGATTCGAATAGTGAAAAATATGATACATTAATTAATGCAAAGGATCATCATGTATATCCAGGAATTATAGCAATGAATTCTAATTTAGGTTTAGTTGAAGTAGATGCTGTTAAAGCATCAGTAGATGATGACGAATCAGGCACATATCTTCCTAATATTAGATCAATTATTGCTTATAATGCAGAGTCAAAAGCTGTAGAGAGCATGAGACCAAATGGAGTTCTTCTTGCTCAAATTGCTCCTAATGGTGGAGTAATTTCTGGAAGTTCATCTATAGTTCAGTTAGATGCTTGGAATTGGGAAGATGCAGTAGTAGATTATGATCAAGGTATTCATGTTAACTGGCCTAGCCCATACACATTTGGAAGATGGTGGTTAGGTGAAGACAGGGGACTGAAAGCTAATACTAACTACAGCAAACAGGTTCAAAATTTAAAAGATTTTTTTGATAGTTCTAAAGCTAATTTTGATCTTACTAATTCAATGAATCTTAAAGCTAAAGCTATGAAAGGTATTTTTGAAGGATCCACAACAATCTACCTAAATGCTGATGACGAAAAAGAAATAGTAGATGGGATTACTTTCTTAAAAAAATACGGAATCGATAAAATTGTTATTGTAGGAGGAACAGGCTCTCTAAATCAAGTTGATTTTATTAAAGAAAACAATGTTCCAGTAGTAGTTACTCAACCATATAGGTTACCTCAATCTACAGATGAGGATCCAAGGGAGACATTCAAACTAGCAAAAAAATTAATAGATAGTGGAATACTAGTAGCTATTGATCCAACTGGAACTACCCAGGATAGAGTTAGTACTAGAAATCTGCCTTTCTATGCAGGGAGTTTCTCAAGCTTTGGAATAGATAAAGAAGTAGCATTATCAATGATAACTCATAATCCTGCAAAAATATTAGGAATTGATAATAAATTTGGAACACTAGAAGTTGGTAAAAGTGCTACACTATTTATATCAAAAGGTGATGCACTAGATATTATGTCAAATAATGTAACTCACGCTTTTATATCAGGAAGAAATCTTAGTCTAGAAACTCACCAAACTAGATTATGGAGAAGATATTCAAATAAATATTCAAATTCTCAATAATAATAACACTTTCAATCCATAATTATTATTTGTAAATTTATTTAACTTAAAATTTACGAGTGTTAGTTGAAAATCAAATATTACCAAAAGAAATATCCAATCTTTATGATGAGTTAATTGATTGTTCTTATCAAAAAATATTATCTAAAGAAAAAAAGATAATTTATCAATCATTGGTAATAGCTTACAATGCTCATGATGGACAAAAAAGAAAATCTGGCGAACCTTATCTTTACCACCCTATTGCAGTAGCTAAAATTGTAGCAGAAGATATTGGACTAGATTATGTATCAATAGCATCAGCTATTCTTCACGATGTAGTTGAAGATACTGTCATAACTCTAGATGATTTAGATCACAGTGTTGGGAAAGAAATTTCAAAAATAGTTGATGGTCTAACAAAAATTTCCACCTTAAAAAAAAATGAAGATTATTCAGTTCAGGCTGAGAACTATCGCAAAATGCTTCTTACTCTACATAATGATATAAGAGTTATACTGATTAAGATCGCCGACAGACTTCATAATATGAGGACAATTGACTTTCTATCTAAGGCTAAACAAGATCAAATGGCCTCTGAATCAATTTATATATATGCTCCATTGGCTCATCGCGTAGGATTATATAACATTAAAAATGAGCTTGAAGATATTAGTTTAAGGATTCTGGATAGTCAAAAGTATAATCTAATTAAAAATAAAATTGACAAAGAATTTGTTAATCAAGAAAAATATGTTGATTCATTTAAAAGCTTAATTAGTAAAAATTTAGATGATCAAAAAATTAAATATTCAATTTTAGGGAGAAATAAATCTATCTATTCTATTCACAATAAAATTCAAAATAAAAATATTTCATTTGATGAGGTATATGACCGTTTTGCAATTAGAATTATTTATAAATCATTACCAAAGAATGAAAAGTTTGTTGCATGGAAAATTTATTCAATTATAACTGATCATTTTACTCCAAACCCAACTAGATTAAGAGATTGGATAACGCTTCCTAAGACAAACGGATATGAAGCACTTCACTTAACTGTTGTTGGTCCAAAAAATAAATGGATAGAAATTCAGATTAGGTCAGAGAGAATGAACGAGATTGCAGAGAAAGGATATGCAGCTCATTTTGGATATAAACATAAAGAATCTAAAAAAAATGAAGTTGATCTTTGGTTAAATAAGCTTCAAGATGTATTAAATCATGAAAATGATCATGCTGTGGACTTTGTAGAAGATTTTAAACTTAGCTTTTATTCTAAGGAAATATATGTCTTTACTCCAAATGGAGATTTAAAATCTTTAAAAAGTGGGTCAACTGCTCTAGATTTCGCATTTCATGTACATACAGATATTGGAATTAAGACCAGGGGGGCAAAAGTTAATGGTAAAATAGTTCCTTTAAGTAGAATACTTAAAAGTGGAGATCAAGTTGATATTATTACTTCTGAAAACGTAAAGCCTAATGTAAACTGGTTAGAATTTGTTGAAACTTCAAAAGCAAAATCAAAAATTAAATCCTCTTTAAATGAAGAAAAAAAGAGAATAGCTCTTGATGGAAAAGAAATGCTAGAAAGAAAGCTTAAGCAGTTAAAAATAAAACTTGATGATAAGGTTTCAGGCCAAATGATGAAATTTTTTAAAATCAATGCTAGTAATGATCTTTTTTATAAAATTGGAAATGGATCAATTGATAATAAACAAATTAAAAGTTTTGCAAACGACTATAATAGCTATTTAGGATACTTCAGAAGAAGAATGGGATCTGATAATACTAGAATTGATAAAATAGCAGACTCAGTAGATCTAATAAAGTTTGACAAATTAGTATTTGGAAAAGAGAGTGAGATGCTTAAATATTCAATGGCTAACTGTTGTAACCCTATTCCGGGAGATAAAGTTTTCGGTTTTGTCTCAGTTAAAGATGGAGTAAAAGTTCATAAGAAAGATTGTCCAAATTCAATTTCTTTAAGATCTAATTATGCATACAGAGTTATTTCAGCTAATTGGATTGATTCTGAAAATCATGAATTTAATGCAAAAATAGAACTTAGTGGAATTGACGCTTTAGGAGTTATGAATAATATTACATCTGTAATATCGAACTCTATGAATTTTAATATGAGTAAAATATCATTTGAAACTCATGACGGAACATTTACTGGAATAATAAATTTAGAAGTAAAAAATAAAGTAATTTTAAATAAATTATTAAAAAAACTTACTTCTATTGATGGAGTTGAAAAAGTATCCAGAAAATAATTACGATGATTTTTAAGAAGAAAAAAAATAATGATGAGGTCGTAGAAGTTTTTACAAAATTTCTTAATCACCATAATCATAGAAAAACTCCTGAAAGATTTAGTATACTAAATGAAGTCTACTCTATAGAAGGCCACTTTGATATTGATTCGTTATATGAAAAAATGAACAAGAAAAACTACAGAGTTAGTAGAGCTACTCTTTATAATACAATTGAGCTCTTACTTGAAAGTGGTTTAGTGAGAAAACATCAATTTGGTGAATCTTTTTCTCAATATGAAAAATGCTATTTTAATAATCAACATGATCATATAATTATTACTGACACTGGTGAAGTTAAAGAATTCTGCGATCCCAGAATTCAATCCATTAAAAAAGATATTGAGGAAATTTTTAATGTTGATATTGAAGATCATTCACTATATTTATACGCTACAAGCAAGAAGAAAAAAAAATAGATAATTTATGTCTTTAGATCTTTTATTAGGCCTTCAATGGGGAGATGAGGGAAAGGGTAAAATAGTTGATGCAATCACTTCAAATTATGATATCATAGCTAGATTTCAAGGAGGTCCAAATGCTGGTCATACAATAGAATTTGATGGTCATAAACATGTTTTACATACAATTCCATCTGGTATTTTTAATAAGGATTCAATCAATGTAATTGGAAATGGGGTAGTAATAGATCCGGGTATTTTTCTTAAAGAAATTAACGGATTAAAAAAATTTAATATTGATCTAAAAAGTAAGTTATTCATATCAAAAAGAGCTCATATAATTTTGCCCACACATAAAATTATTGATGCTACATCAGAAGCATCTAAAGGAAAGAAAAAAATTGGATCAACTCTTAAAGGTATAGGGCCTACTTACATGGATAAGACAGGAAGAAATGGTATAAGAGTTGGGGATATAATTGATGATAACTGGCAAAAAAAGTATAATAGTTTAAAAGAAAAACATCTTAATCTCATTTCAAATTTTAATGAAAAAGTTGATATAAGCCTTGATCAGCTAGAAGCAGAATTTTTTGAAGGGATTAAATGTTTAAAATCTTTTAAACTAATTGAGAGTGAAAATTATTTAAATAAATCAATCAGTGAAGGAAAGAAAATTCTAGCTGAGGGTGCTCAAGGTTCTTTATTAGATATTGACTTTGGTACTTATCCATTTGTTACTTCCTCCAATACAACTTCAGCCGGTGCATGTTCAGGACTTGGTGTTCCTCCAAACAAAATAAGAAATATTAGAGGAATTTTTAAAGCATATACTACAAGAGTTGGTTCTGGCCCTTTTCCTACTGAACTATTTAACTCAACTGGTGAAAAAATAAGAAAGGTTGGACATGAATTTGGTGCTACAACTGGAAGGGACAGAAGATGTGGTTGGCTAGATCTTGTTGCACTTAAATACTCAATACAAATTAATGGTGTTACAGAGTTAAATATTATGAAATCTGATGTATTAAGTTCAATTGAAAAATTATTGGTTTGTACCTCTTATACAATAGATGAAGAGGAAGTGGATTTCTTCCCATATGATATTAAATCAAAAGATATTACTCCAAATTATATTGAGTTCAATGGATGGAGCGAAGACATAACTGCTGTAACTAATGAAGATGACCTGCCCAATGAACTTATTGACTATATTGATTATATAGAATCATTTGTTGATGTTCCTATTAATTTGATATCTGTAGGTCCTGATCGAACACAAACAATCTACAGAAATAGATGAGTCATTTGAAGTTTCTTATAATCTTTTTTTTAACTGTAGCTTCAGTTAATGGACAAGAACAAAGAACTATTGAAATAATACAAGCAGGAAAATCTATTAGAAATTCCCAGGAATATCCCGGAGCGAATATTTTACAGAGAGATAATGATTTAAGAGTGATTTTATTTCACGATGGGGCTAGAATTGAATCTGACCTATCATATTATTACTTTAACGAAAACTCATTTAAAGCTAATGGTCAGGTAAATTTTAATCAAGGAGATTCATTAGTCCTTACCTCAGATTTCCTAGAATATGATGGTGTTTCAAAAAAAGCTTTTGCATATGGCAATGTTAAATTAACAAGGCCAGATATGAAACTTGAAACCGATACACTATACCTAGATAGAATAAAAAACATTGCTTTTTATAATTCAAAAGGTAGAGTAATTGATAATGATAATGTATTGGAAAGCATATCTGGAACTTACTACATGGATCCAAAAAAATATATTTTTAAATCAAATGTAGTAATCAATAATCCTGAGTACAATGTAAAATCCGAAGAATTGGAATATTACACTGAGACAAATCTTACATACTTTAATGATAAGACATTAATAACCGGTACTGATTATACAATATTATGTAAAAATGGATTTTATGACACTAGTAATCAAAAAGGATATTTTAGAGATGATGCAATTATTAATTACGATGGAAAAATTATTAATGGAGACAGTATTTTCTTTGAAAATGAGAAATCATATGCATCTGCAAGCTATAATATAAAAATTAATGATACTATTAATAAATCTATTATTACAGGTCATTATGGCGAAATTTTCAAAGAAAAAGATTCTGCGATTGTTACAAGAAATGCACTGGCTGTTAATATAATTAAAAATGATTCATTGTATATTCATTCTGATACAATAACAATCACCGGACCAGATGAAAACAAGATTTTAAAGGGATATTATGATGTAAGAATTTTAAAATCAGATGTAAGAGGTTTGTCTGATTCAATTCATTTTAATCAACAGACTGGGTTAATTAAATTATTAAAAAAACCTAAAAGCTCTAAGTTTACCAAGAGATTAACAGATGAAGAAAAGAATAAACTTAATCCGGTCATATGGTTTGGTAAAAATCAAATAATAGGAGATAAAATTTTCTTAAAATCTAATATGATTTCAGAAGAACTTGATTCGCTAATTATTAGAGGAAATGTTTTTATGAGTCAAAAAGATTCATTAGTTGATGGTAGATTCAATCAAATCAAAGGCGAAAAGCTTGATGGTTACTTTAATGATGGAAGTTTAGATAATGTATTAATTGTAAAAAACAGTACACTATTGTATTATATGTACTCTGATGATGCAGAATTCATTGGCATGAATAAGACTCTTGCAAGTTCAATTCTCATCAAATTTTCAAATAATGAAATTTCTGAGGTTTCTTTTTATAAAACACCCGATGGTAATGTTGTATCTGAGAATAATATAATTTTAAATGAGATGAGGCTTCCTGGTTTCATTTGGAGAGAGGAAGAAAAACCAAATAATGTTAGAGATTTATTTAGCGAAGCAGATAAAAAATTGGAAATAGTTGAAATTGAATAACCTAAGATGTTAACTACTTTGTTGAAAATAATTTTAATTCAGATAAATATGAGTTTATGAGATGAGTAATTTAGAATAAAAATTATTCTTGAGTAACATAAGTAATTCGATAATAAAATTTGAGGAAATGTTGAAGACTAACACCGTCTTTTACTTTGATTCTTCTGACTTCATCAATATTTCTCATCATTATATTGATCAAGCTAACTTTTCTCTCGCTGATAAAGCTATTAAAATGGGGCTAGATCAACATCCCAATAATATAGACTTAATGCTATTAAACTCTGAATTACTCATTTTCAATTCTAATTATAAAGATGCATATAAAATACTAAACTTTGTTGAAGAGATTGATCCAGAGAATAGAGAAGTTTACTTACAAAAAGCAACTATTTACTCTAAAAACAACTTAAGTGAAGAGGCTATTGATATTTTAAAAAGAGCTCTAACATTCATAGATGATAAATTAGAGATATGGAATATGATAGCAATGGAGTTTCTTCTATTAGAAGATTTTGAGTCTGCAATTCCATTTTTTAAAAAATGTCTAGACTATGATAACGAAGATTATCAGTCTTTGTATAATCTTATCTTTTGTTATGAGAATTTAGGAATGATAGAAGAGTCAATAAGTGAATTAAGTTCTGTATTGGAAAAAAGGCCTTATTCCAAAATTGCATGGCATCAAATTGGAAAAATATACAACAAACAAGAAAAGTTTAAAGAAGCTGTCTCAGCTTTTGATTTTGCAATTATATCTGATGATCAATTTGTTTCAGCATATATAGAAAAGGCAAAAGTATTAGAAAAGATTGGAAGGTTTAATGAAGCACTAGAAAATTTTAGACTGTCAATAGAATTAAGTGAACCAAATTCTTACATATACTTTAGAATAGCTAAATGTTATAGAAAAATAAATAATAAGAAATTATTTCTAGACTTTATTAAAAATGCAGTGAGAGAAGAGCCTGGAAATGAAAAAGCATGGATATATCTAATAAAATATTATATAAAAAATAAAAATCTGAGACAAGCTAAGTATCTGGCTTCAAAAGCACTTAATAATAATCACAATAGTATTAAGATAATAGAGTTAAACGCAATAATTGCCAGAGAAACAGATGATATAGGAGCAGCTGTAAAGTTCTATAAACAAATTCTAGATTTCAAAGAAAACTTACCATGGAAGGTATGGAAGGGTTTACTTAGATCTTTAATTGAAATTGAGGAATGGACAGAGCTTTTAAGATTAAGTTTAAGAGCTAAGAAACATTACCCAAACAAAGCTTTTTTAGACTTCACAATTAGTGGTTGTTTATTAAAAAATGGAAAATTAAATGAAGCAATTTATTTTTATCAAAGTGGTAAAAAAACTTGTCAACTTCCAGAAAAATTAATCAAATCATTTCCAGAATTCACAGAAAACAAGACCTTATTAGTCTAATTTTTGTTAAATTAAAAAGATGCTAAGTAATTATTTTTTACTTTTTCTTAAGGGCCTTGCTATGGGTGCTGTCAATAAAATTCCCGGAGTTTCTGGTGGGACTGTGGCTTTTATTACAGGAATATATGAGGACATTATAAACTCTATTAAAAAAATTAATTTTAATTCATTTAAAATTTTATTTACTAAAGGATTTAAATCTTTTTACTTAGAAATTAATGGCAAATTTTTGACTATTATTTTTTCAGGAGTAATAGCCAGTTTTTTTACGGTATCGCTAATCTTAGACAAACTAATTCAAGAATATGAGGTTAATGTTTTTGGAATGTTTTTCGGAATGATACTTGGATCATTTTATGTGATTTATCATCAATTAGAAAAAATTAATATTAAAACTTTTACGGGAATAATTATTGGATTATTAATCGGTTTATTGATAAGTTTTGCAGATAATATTCAATTGGCAGATTCAAATTTGATAATTTTCTTTTCGGGAGTAATTGCTATTTCGGGGATGATATTACCAGGACTATCTGGCTCATACCTCCTACTTCTTATGGGAAATTACACTCTAATAATGGTAGATTCCGTTAATGCTCTTTACTTCACATTAATTGAGATAATTTCATTTAATTTTGAATTTATCAATGATCCTGAAAGACTATATCTATTAAAAATTCTAATATTATTCACTACTGGATCTGTATTGGGATTGATCTTTTTTTCAAACATTTTAAGCAGTTTATTAAAAAACTTTAAATCTATTACAATATCAATTATAGTTGGTTTTATAGCTGGTTCACTTTTAGGTGTTTGGCCCTGGAAAAATGTGGATTTAAATGGTGAAACATCTTTATTCTTTCCAGACTTAGCACTAAGCGAGACTTGGGTTACATTATTTTATCTTTTTATTGGTATTTTGTTTGTAGTTTTATTAGAAAGATTCGCTCGAAACATTGAAAAATAAAAAACAGTTCGGTTTAATTGGAAAAAACATAGAGTATTCATTTTCCAGAAATTTTTTTTCAGAAAAATTTAATTCTAATCAAAAATATTCTGATTATGATTACAAAAACTATGATATTAAATCTATTGATCAGGTTGAGAGTGTTTTTAATCAAAAAAATATTAGTGGATTAAATGTTACTATACCCTACAAAGAGAATATTATTGAGTTTTTAGATAAAATATCAGAACAATCAAAAGAAATTGGTTCTGTAAATACTATCTGTTTTGAAAATGGAAAAAAAGTTGGCTACAATACAGATATATATGGTTTTGAGAAATCATTAAAGGAAAATAAAATAGAAAATATAGACAGTGTTATGATCCTTGGCACTGGTGGGTCAGCCAAAACAGTTGCTTACTTCTGTAAAAGAAATGGTATTGCTTATAATCATGTATCAAGACGGATATCAAAATCCAATCTTATATATCAAAATCTTATTGAAGATAATTTTTTAAATAAAGTATTGATTGTTAACTGTACACCTATTGGCACTTTTCCAAAAGTAAATGAGTCTCCTAAATTACCTTATGAATTAATTAATAATGAATGTATATTTTTTGATTTAGTTTACAATCCATCTGAAACTCTTTTTTTGAGAAAAGGTAAAGAGATAGGCTGTAAAACTTTAAATGGCTCCAAAATGCTAAGATTTCAAGCCGAGAAGTCATTTGAATTATGGACAAAAACATTCAAATAGGATTGCAATTTTTTTTTGTTAATTTTAGTAAATAATAATTTCAAATAAAACTTAATGAAAGACTCGAATAAAAAATCGAAAAAGTCTTCATCGGATTCTAAGGATCCAGTTAAAAAGATAATTCCTGAAATGCCAAAGGACAAAAGGACTAAGGCGTACAAGGATTGGGTGAAGCAATATGGTGATCAAGAAACAGATTCTAAAATTATACCTGAAATGCCAAAGGACAAAAGGACTAAGGCGTACAAGGATTGGGTGAAGCAATATGGTGGTCAAGAATCTTCTTCAAAAAAGACATCTAAAAAAGTAAAAAAATCAAAAGTTGCTGAAGTAAAAAAGACAAAGAATAAAGCCAGCAAAACAAATCTGGGAGATTTGATCACTTCTTTTGTTGATTTTATAAATTCTGAAGAGTGGTTTCAAAAAAGAAAAGAAATTGAAGAGTTAAGGTCTAAAATAAATTTATCACTAAAAAAGACAGATTCTGAATCTGAAGAATCAAGATTACTCAAATCGACATTTTTTCAAACACTAAAAAATTACTCACATAAAAAGAGAAAATATTTTAGCGAATTAAGTTCAAACCAACAGCAAAATCTTGTAATAAGACAAGAATTAATTGTTAAAATTAAAGAACTAATAGTTGTTGATAAAAATCCTAATAGTTTATATTCAAAATTTAAAATTCTTAAAGAACAGTGGCACAATACAGGCCAAGTTCCAATTATAGAAAGAAATAATATTTGGGAAACTTATAGACACCATGTTGGAAAATTCTATGACTTTCTTCATCTTAACCGTGATCTTAGAGATCTTGATTACAAACATAATTATGAAGAGAAATTAAAGATCATAGAAAGAGCTGAAAAATTAGATGAAATTGATGATATAATTAAAGCTTCAAGAGACCTTAATGACTTACATAGGCTTTGGAAGAATGAACTAGGTCCAGTAGCAAGAGAACATAGTGATGACTTATGGTCCAGATTTCAAACAGCCTCTCATAAAATTCATTCTAAAAGACAAGACTTTCAGAAAGAGATTTCAAGTGTTCAACAAGTAAATTTTGAAAAAAAACAGAATGTGATTGTTAAAATGAGAGAGCTTACCTCATCGATGCCAAGTTCCCATTCTGATTGGCAAAATAGAATTAAAGATTTTGAAAAATTAAAAGTTGAATTTCAAAACATAAAAAATCTTCAAAAAAATAAGAATAAAAAGAGTTGGAATGACTTTAGAATAGCGACTAAAGCTTTTAACACAGCCAAGAATGATTTTTATAAAAATCAGAAAAAAGAACTTAAGAAAAGCATAGATATAAAGAAAGCGCTTGTTGAAGAAGTTAAAAATATTATTGAAAAAAATAAAATTGCTGAAAACTCTGGTAGAGTTAAAATGATTCAAGAAGAGTGGAAAAAAGTAGGATATCTTCCACGTAAAATTTCTAATTCTTTATGGGATGAGTTTAAACCATTAGTTAACAGATACTATGATATTTTAAAATCAGGTGCAATTAATTTGAACGTTGATGAACAAAAGTTATACGATAAAAAGTCTAAGTTTATTGATAAAATTAAGTTCACAAAAAAGAAATATACTGTTGAAGAAATTAAAGAAACATTTAACTTAATGATTTCAGAATGGAATGAAATGGAGCAACTTAATAAGAATTCTTCAAATATTCTTAACAGTAATCTACTCAAGAAAATATCATCTACTATTAAATCATTAGAAATAGAACCAAAAGAAAAAAATAATTTAATTTTTGATTTTGAGCTTGAATTATCAAAATCTGATTCTGGGGAGCTAAATAAAAAAATTCAGTTTATTAAACGTAAAATATCAGATCTTGAAGATGAATCAAACCAATTTCAAAATAATTTAGAATTTTTCTCTAGCTCAAGTAGTGATAACCCATTGTTTAAGAATGTTTCAACTAAAATTGAGTCATTTAATGAGAAAATTGCATTCTGGAGAGGAAGGTTGAATCAAATTAACAAGGTTTAATTTACTCTTTGTTAGGGAATCTCATTTTATATTTTACTTCAATATCTCCACTTGATATTAGATTAAGCTCCTGTTTAAGTAATTTTCTTTTTTTGTAGGAAAGCTTATCAGTAAAAAGTGTACCCTGAAGATGATCATACTCATGTTGAATAACCCTTGCTATTATACCAGAGCACTTCATTTGGTGAGGTTTTAAATTTTCATCTAAGAAATTAATTTTAAGTTTTTCTTTCCTCACTACATTTTCTGATATATTAGGAATACTAAGGCAACCCTCTGGATAGACAAAATTAACACCTGTCTCACTTATAATTTTTGGATTAATAAATACTTGTTTCATATTTATTAATTCTTGATCATTAAAATTTTCTTCATCTTTAAAATAAGAAAAATCAGCAACAAAAATTGCTTTTGAAATTCCTATTTGGGGAGCTGCAATTCCGACTCCACTTGCATTATACATAGTTTCCCAAAGATCATCGATCAAGGGCTTTAAAATATTGAGCTCACTAGAGCTAAACTTACTTGCCTTTAGTTTAAGAATTGGATCTCCATATGCAACAATTGGGACAATCATTTATTTGTTTTAATTAGATAAGACTCCAGAATCAAAGATGCACTAATTTTATCTATAATTGATTTATTCATTCTGCTTTTTTGGTTAATGCCAGATTGTCTAACAATTAAATTAGATATTTTAGAAGTATATCTTTCATCAATCCTGTCAATTATAATATCAGGAAAGATAGATGTTAAAGATTTAATAAATAGGACTATGTCATCTTCCAGCTTATGTACTTGATTATTCAATTTTAGTGGCTTACCAATAATTACTCTTTCAATTTTCTCATTTGGAATTAACTCTTTTAAATAAATGATTAATTTATCTGTTTCAATTGTATCCAAGGGAAAAGAAATAATTTTATTATAATCAGATATGGATATACCTGTTCTCTTTTTTCCGTAATCAATTCCAATGTATTTTGTATTCTGGTTATTTAACAAGATTCTAACTTTTTGAATATTTTAATTAAAGGCCTTTAGAATTAAATTCAATACTTTTACGTGTAAAATTATCAAAAATTGAATAACGAAATCATAAATGCATTAAATGTCCTAAAATTAGAAGGAACAATTTTATGTCCAACTGATACAATTTGGGGTATAAGTTGTGATGCATTATCTGATGTTGCTGTTGAAAAAATTTTTAAAATCAAGAAAAGAAACCCGAATAAACCCTTGATATGTTTAGCTTCAAGTTTTGAAATGATTGAAGAGTATGCTTCACTGGTTAAAGTTGATGAGCTTGAAGATATTTCCAAAGAATTGCCAACTACATTTATTTTTGAAAATCCTAAGAAAATTTCAAAATATGTAACTGGTGAAATGAATTCAATTGCATTTAGAGTTCCTAACAATGATTTTTGCATTGATTTAATAGACTCTTTTGGTAGACCTATCGTATCAACTTCAGCTAATATATCCAAGGATAAAATTCCTTCAAATTTTAGTGAAATAAATTCTAAAATAAAAAACAAAGTTGATTACATAGTTAAACATGAAAAAAATAAAAATTCTTTTGTTACATCAAGAATTTTAAGAATAAAAGAAGATGGAAGTTTTATAACATTAAGATGAAATCATACTCAAAAAACATATTTAACTCTCTTGATCTTGATATTTTTAAGATTATATCTAATTCAGCTGATGAATTAAATATTGAAACATATGTAGTGGGAGGTTTTGTGAGAGATTTAGTTCTAAATAGATCAATAAAAAAAGATATTGATATTATGTGTGTTGGGTCAGGCATTGATTTAGCTAAATCTGTTCAAAAAAAAATCAATCCAAAAGGAAAAGTAAATATTTTTAAAAGATATGGTACAGCAATGATAATACATGGTGATTATCAAATTGAATTTGTTGGATCTAGAAAGGAATCATATTCAAAAGATAGCAGAAATCCTAGTGTTGAACCTGGTGACTTTATGGATGATATGTTAAGAAGGGATTTTACTATAAATACTTTAGCTATAATTTTAAATAAGGGACAATATGGAGAGTTAGTTGATACCTTTAAAGGACTAAGTGATATAGAAAAAAAGGTTATCGTAACTCCAACAGAACCTAATAAAACTTTTTCTGATGATCCTCTAAGGATGCTTAGAGCAATTAGGTTTGCTTGTCAACTAAATTTTAAAATTGATCAGAATACTATAGATTCAATAATAGAAAACTCTTATAGACTAAACATACTTTCTCCAGAGAGAATTTCAGATGAAATCAATAAAATTTTAATGAGTGATAAACCTTCAATAGGATTTAAAAATCTTGAAAAAATGAAGCTTTTACAGGAAATAATTCCAGAGCTAATTGATTTAAAGGGTGTTGAAGAAGTTGAAGGACAGAAACACAAAGACAATTTTTATCATACGCTTGAAGTAGTTGATAATATATCAGAAAAAACAAATAATCTTTGGCTTAGATGGGCCGCACTTCTTCATGATGTTGGTAAAGCACCAACTAAAAAATTTGACACCAAAATTGGATGGACTTTTCACGGTCACGAGTATATTGGATCAAAAATGGTGAAAACTATATTTAAAAGACTTAATCTTCCACTTAACGAAACCCTAAAATATGTCCAAAAGATTGTTATGATGAGCTCTAGACCCATTGTAATTTCTGAAGATATAGCGACAGACTCAGCAGTCAGAAGATTAATTTATGATTCAGGAAATTCAATTGATGATTTACTTACTCTTTGTGAAGCAGATATAACCACCAAAAACATTAAAAAATCTGTAAAGTATCAAAATAACTTTAAGGTTGTTAGAAATAAAATAAAAGACGTTGAGGAAAGAGATAGTATAAGAAATTTTCAACCTCCAATAACTGGAGAAATCATAATGAAAAATTTCAATATTGGACCATGTAAAGAAATAGGAATTATAAAGGAGAAAATCAAAAATGCTATTCTTGATGGTGACATTCTTAATGACTATGATGAGGCATTTGAATTAATGATCAAAATTGGAGAATTAATAGGATTAAAAAATGAAGAGAATATATAATCTTACAACTATTTCTATAATAATAGTATATCTAGTTATTTTAGCTGGAGGTATTGTTAGGATGACTGGGAGTGGAATGGGATGTCCTGATTGGCCTAAATGTTTTGGCTTTTTAATACCACCTACAGAAAGATCTCAATTAGATTGGAAGTCTAATTATGAATATAATAAGAATCAAATAATTATTCTAAATAAGAGTCTGTTTTATGCAGTTGATAACTTTAAATCTCAAAAAGAATTTAATAATCATAACTGGGAAAAATATACAAAGCATAATTATTCAAAGTTTAATGTTTATCATACATGGATTGAATACATCAATAGATTGATTGGGGCATTAGCCGGATTATCTGTTCTAATATTATTTATCAACTCATTGAAGTTCCTTAAAAGAAAAAAAATTATTACTTTTTTATCTTTTTTATCATTGATTGCCATTTTATTTCAAGCTTGGTTAGGCAAAACGGTAGTTGACAGTAATTTAACTGCAAGTACTATTACAATCCATATGCTAATGGCTATAGTTCTTTTATTCATCCTATTTTTAATATTAGCGATATCAAAACCATTAAAGCCACCTGTATTACCTAAAAACATTTCAATATTAATATTAATTTCAATAGTGTTATTAATTATCCAAACACTTACTGGAACTGAGGTTAGAAAATTTATTGATATACAAATGGAAGTGTTTAATTATAATCAAAACCATAGATGGATTGAAAATATTACTAGTACTTTTAATTTTCACAGAAGTTTCTCTTGGGCAATTCTAATTATAAATAGTATAATCTTTTTTAGAATCAAAAAAATTAATTTAAAATCAAATATTATTTATTTAATTAACGCATTAATTTTTCTTCAAATACTATCTGGCATAGTTATGTACTACTTCCATTTTCCATTCACATCTCAACCAATACACTTGTTAATCTCAACATTGATTATTGGATTACAGTTTTATTTTTTATCACTATATAATACAAAAACAAATGCAACTAAAATTTAGAATAATATTAAATGTTAAGGAAGATGTTCTCAGAGATATAGTCACTGATTCTGACACGACACTTCTTGAGTTCAGTAAAATTATATCAAGTGAGTTCGGGTTTGATTCAACAGAGATTTCAACATTTCATCATTCAAATGAAAATTGGGAGCAATTGGATGAAATTAAAATTTTTAAAATTGATGATAAAGATGAAATCATGGATAATACTCTTATTTCTAATTTTTTTATTACAAAGGGCGATAAGCTTATTTATATCTATGACTTTTTAAATTATTGGACCTTTTTTATTGAATTATATAATCTTGATGAATCTGTTCAAATGGATAAATACAAATGTGTAAATTCTGTAGGAAAGGTTCCTAAAACTGCACCTTTGGATATTTATGGTTCTGATAAAACTAACCAAGATATTGATTACGATGATAACCTATTAGATTAAATGAGTTTTTCACTAACATCAGAATTTAAACCTACTGGAGACCAACCTAATGCAATAAAGAGTATTCTTGATTCATTTAATAGTAACCACAATCATTTGACTCTTCAGGGTGTAACTGGTTCTGGAAAGACATTTACTGTTGCAAATGTAATTCAAGAGTTGAAAAAACCAACACTTGTATTGGCTCACAATAAGACATTAGCTGCTCAACTATACTCAGAATTTCAAAGTTTTTTTCCCAATAATGCTGTTGAGTATTTTGTTTCCTATTATGATTATTATCAGCCTGAGGCATATATTCCTTCATCCGGTTTATACATTGAAAAAGATTTATCAATTAATGAGCAAATTGAAAAATACAGACTAAGTGCAACTTCATCATTACTTTCAGGAAGGGATGATATTATTGTTGTAGCATCAGTTTCATGTATATATGGAATTGGAAATCCAAGTGAATTTAAAAAACATGTTATTCAGATATCTGTTAATGAAGAAATTCAAATCTCAAAACTTCTAACTTTATTTGTGAAGAGTCAATACTCAAGATCAATAAATGAGCTAAACAGGGGTAGTTTTTCTGTTAAAGGTGACGTAGTTGATATTTATCCAAGCTATTCAGATATTTATTACAGAATTAATTTTTTTGGTGATACTATTGAAAGTATAGAATCAATTGATCCTTTAACTGGGAGTAAAATTGAAGATTTTGAAAATCTAAGAATTTTTCCAGCTATGATATTTGTAACCTCTGAATCAAGTATTAAATCTGCTATTAATAGTATAGAATTTGATTTAGATGAACAAGTAAAGTATTTTGATGAAATTGAAAAAGGTACAGAAGCTAAAAGAATAAAAGAAAGAACAGAATTTGATCTTGAAATGATCAAAGAACTTGGATATTGTTCTGGAATTGAAAATTACTCAAGATATTTAGATGGAAGAGAACCAGGTACTAGACCATTCTGTTTATTGGATTATTTTCCAGATGATTACTTAATGGTTATAGACGAGAGTCATGTAACTATTCCTCAAGTTCATGCGATGTATGGGGGAGATAGAAGTAGAAAAGAAAATCTAGTTGAATATGGTTTTAGACTTCCTGCTGCCCTAGATAATAGACCTTTAAAATTTGAAGAATTTGAATATATTCAAAATAAGGTATTGTATGTAAGTGCTACACCTGCAGATTATGAACTAAAAAAATCTGAAGGTGTATTAGTTGAACAAATAATTAGACCTACTGGAGTTCTTGATCCAATAATAGAAATAAGAAAATCTGAAAATCAGATTGATGATTTAATTGAAGAAATACTTCAAAGAGTTGATAAAGATGAAAGAGTTATTGTAACTACTTTAACTAAAAGAATGGCTGAAGAATTGACAAAATTTCTTCATAAATCAAAAATTCGAGCTAACTATATCCACAGCGATATTGATACTCTTGACAGAGTTGAAATTATGCAAAATTTAAGAAAAGGAATTTTTGATGTTTTAGTTGGAGTAAATTTATTAAGAGAAGGATTAGATCTTCCTGAGGTATCTTTAGTAGCTATTCTAGATGCAGATAAAGAAGGCTTTTTAAGAAGTCATAGATCTTTAATTCAAACTGTTGGTAGAGCAGCTAGAAACATTAATGGAAAGTCAATAATGTATGCTGATGTAATAACAGATAGTATGAATAAAACTATCAAAGAAACTAAATACAGAAGAAAAAAACAGAAGGAGTATAATATTGAAAACAATATTGTTCCTAAACAAATGGAAAAAGCATTTAGTAATACTTTTGAGCAGTCCAAAGAAATTATAAGCACAACTTTTGAAGATTTTGAAGAGGAAATCAAGAGCTATCACAGTAAAAATCAAATAGAAAGTAAAATAAAGGAACTTAGAAAAGAAATGGAATCTGTTGCAAAAAAGCTTGATTTTTTAAAAGCAGCTGATCTAAGAGATAAAATAGATTTCTTAAAAAAGAAACTATAATAAAAAAGGTGCACATAGTGCACCTAATCTACAGATTATTAACCTTAATGTTTATGCTATATCTATTACTCTGTTGGGTTTAGTGATACTATCCTTTTTCTTTGGTAATTTAATTTTTAAGATTCCGTTTTTATAAATAGCCTTTATCTTATCAAGATCTACAGTATTTGGAACTCTAAATGATCTCTGAAAGGATGAATAATTAAATTCATTTAATCTTACATTATCATTTTCATTAGTATTTGCTTTCTCAGATGATATTATCAAAACTTTATCATTAAGTTCAATTGTAAAATCATCTTTTTTCATCCCTGGCACAGCTAAATCGATTTCAAAAGAATCATTATTTTCGATTGAATTAACTGATGGAACAGAATGATTTCTATTAATTGGATTCAACTCAAAATCATCATTAAAAAACTCCTTCATTAATGAAGGAAAAACATTGTTGTTATTATATTTTACTATTCTCATAATTTTATTTTTTAGTTAAACAATTTGAATTATAAATTCATTAAATAATAGTCAAATAGAATACCATTCAATAAATTATGTCAAAATGACTGAAAAAATAAAAAAAAGGTGACTTTATGTCAGTTGATGGCAGATTGAACTTTATTTGCTGCCTCATCAAAAGCTGTAGCAGAAAGAACATTTAATCCAGAACTGTCAATTATGTCTTTTGCTTTATCTGCATTAGTTCCTTGAAGTCGAACAATGATAGGAACATTAATATTATCTAAATTTTTATAAGCTGAAACGATACCCTCAGCTACACGGTCACACCTAACTATACCACCAAAGATATTGACTAATATTGCTTTAACATTAGTGTCTTGTAAAATCAACCTAAAGGCTTTTTCAACTCTTTCAGAATCAGCAGTTCCACCAACATCAAGAAAATTTGCAGGCTCTCCACCCGCAAGTTTGATTAAATCCATTGTAGCCATTGCAAGGCCTGCACCATTTACCATACATCCAACATTACCATCCAAGTCAACATAGTTTAGACCATTTTCTCTAGCCTCTACTTCAACAGGATTTTCTTCATTTAAGTCTCGCATTGATTCATATTCCTTATGTCTAAAAAGAGCATTTTCATCAATGGTAACTTTAGAATCGACAGCTATTATTTTATCATCCGATGCTTTCAATACAGGATTTATTTCAAATAAAGATGCATCAGATTTTGCATATGCATCATATAGATTTGAAACAAACTTAGTCATATTTTTAAATGCCAATCCTTCCAAACCAAGGTTAAAAGCAATTTTTCTTGCTTGAAAAGGAAGAATTCCTAAACCTGGATCAATTTCCTCATTGAAAATTAAATTTGGCGTATTCTCTGCCACAGCCTCAATATCAACACCACCTTCGGTTGAGTATACAATCATATTTTTAGATGTGGATCTATTTAGAAGAACAGAAATATAGAATTCTTTTCTTTCAGAAACTCCATCATAATATACATCTTCAGCAACAAGAACTTTTCTGACAAGCTTTCCTTCCTTAGAAGTTTGAGGAGTAATAAGATTCATACCTATGATGTCTGAAGATATTCTCTTAACATCCTCAAGATTTTTCGCAATTTTTACACCACCCCCCTTACCTCTTCCACCTGCATGAATTTGAGCTTTAATTACAAAAATATTAGTTCCAGTTTCTTTTGAAAGTTTTTTTGCACACTCTACAGCTTCGTCAGGATTATTAGCAACATAGCCTCTTTGAATTGATACATTAAAATTTTCTAGTAATTGTTTCCCTTGATATTCGTGTAAATTCATGGCGACAAATATAACTACAAAACTTAAGAAATTTGAATTATTTAAAATCAGATTTATATTTAGTGTTAAATTCATTTTATGAATATCAAAAAACTTCAAGAGGCAGCTTCAAATTTTGGGACTCCAGTATATGTTTATGACTTATCAATAATTGAAAGTCAATACAATAAACTTCAAAATGCATTTAAAAATATAGACAACTATAAAATTCATTTTGCATCTAAATCTTTATCAAATATTTCCATATTAAAGTTTATAAAAAATCTTGGATTAGGTCTTGACACTGTATCCATAGAGGAAATTAAAATTGGTATTAAATGCGGATTTTCCATAGATGAAATTCTTTACACCCCTAATGGGGTCAGTTTTTCTGAAATTCTTGAAGCTAAATCGTTGGGAGTAAAAATAAATCTTGACAGTTTTGAATCAGTACAAGATTTTTCAAAACGGTATTCTAATCATCCTGTTTCAATTAGAATTAATCCCGGAATATATGCAGGAGGGAATGAAAATATTAGCGTAGGTCACTCCAATTCTAAATTTGGAATTCCTGAAGAATTTATCACGGATTTAATCAAAATGGAAGAAAAAAAACAAATTAAAATCACCGGCCTTCACATTCATACAGGCAGTGATATAACTAAAAACAATCAATTTGATGAAGGAATTAAAAAAATATTTTCAATTGCAACTAAATTTAAAAATATTGAAAGTATTGATTTAGGTGGAGGAATTAAGATCCCTTACTTCTTAGGAGATACAAAGACCAATCTTAAAGATTATGCCCGAGTAGTAGAACTAGAATATCAAAAGTATAAGAATATTACAGGAAAAGATTTAAAACTTATTTTAGAACCAGGAAAATATTTAGTAAGCGATTCCGGTTACTTTATTACCAAAGTTAATTACATCAAAAAATCAAAAAATAACTTCTTTGCTCAGGTTAACTCTGGATTTAATCACTTTATAAGACCTACTCTGTACAAATCATATCATGAAGTAATTAACTTATCAAATCTTAATGATAAAAAAGAAGAGTATACAGTTGTTGGCTATATATGTGAAAAAGACACCTTTGCTAAAAAAAGAATGATTTCTAAAATTTCAAAGGATGATATTCTTTGTTTTAAAAACGCAGGAGCATATGGATTTAACATGTCTAGTAACTATAATAGTAGATTAAGACCTGCCGAACTATGTATACATGATGGTAAAATAAAGAAAATACGAGAAGAAGAAAATCTAGAGGATTTATTAAATAATCAAATTGATGTTTTTGATTAATCATGCTTGATTTGATCAAGATTTTTAAACTTTTTCAATTAATAGATTTCTAATTCATATAAGAATTAATTAAATGTTAAATACTAGCGTTTATTATCCAATTTTTTAATAATTATAATTAAGTTTGCCCTGAAAATACACCGCATGAAACAGTTTTATACTTTATTTTTTATTTTGCAAGCTTTATTTATTAATGCGCAGGCTGGAACAACAGTAATTTCTGGTAATGCTCAACAAGCCTTAATTGACTTTGGAAACAGATCACCAAGAAATGCTCAACCATTGAATGTGCAGGGAAGTCATTATTTTGATAAAAATTTTAGAATTGCTAAGCTTGAATATTTTGGTAAAGAGCTTAATGACACAGGTTTTATGAGATACAACGCATTTAGAGATGAGATTGAAATGGCTGACACACAAAATCAAAGCGAAACAGATGTTATTTTACTCAAAAGTGCAGATGTTATTCCTCTTATCAACGGTGAGAGATATGAATATCTTCCATATAGACTCGAATCTGGAAATGCATTCATTGGATATCTAGTAAAAATTTATAATGGTAAAAATGATAAATTATACTTAAAAAGAAAGAAAACTTTCATGGAAGCTAAAATTGCAAGAACATCTCTTGAAAACTCCTTCCCGCCTAGATACGTTGAAAGTGAAGAGCTTTACATAAGCTCAAACGGTGACACACCAATTAAACTTAAGCAAAGTAAGAAGTCTATTATAAACTACTTTAATTCTAATTCTGATAAGGTTAAGAAATTTATCAAATCTGAAAAACTTAAATTAAGTGAATTAAGCTCAATAATTAAAATTTTTGAATTCGCAGAGAATTTATAAATATTCTGAGAATATCACAATATTTGGTATTTTTTTTTAACATATTCTTAATATAATCTCCTTTTAGTAAAAAAAATCTTGTTTTTGTTAATTTTTTTTCAATTAAAATTAGAAGTTCCTTTTTTTTGTGAATTATTGATGTAACTTAGCATTTACGAAAATTTAAGAAAATTTTAACAAAAATTTATTAATAACTAAATAACTAAGTATGAAAAGCTTATTCAGATTACTAGTGGTTTTCTTGCTAACGACACAACTGTCGTTTGCTCAGAAGACAGTAACTGGTGTTGTTTCTGATCCTGACGGTCTTCCTTTACCGGGAGCTACTGTTCTAGTTCAGGGTACAACTACTGGTGTAACCACTGATTTCGATGGGAACTTTTCTATTAATGCATCTGAAGGCCAGTCTCTGGAATTCAGTTTTGTTGGTTATGAGACATCTGCAATAGCAGTTGGATCAGGCAACGTCATTAATGTGAGTCTTTCCCTAGGTAATCAACTTGAAGAAGTTATCGTAACCAGTTTAGGTATTACAAGAGAAAAACGTGCACTAGGATATGCTGTTTCTGAAGTTGACAATAGTCAAATTGAGAACAGAGCGTCTGGTGATGTTGCGCGTGTTCTTTCTGGTAAGGCCTCAGGGGTTCAGGTAACAAATCAAGGTGGTATTTCTGGATCAGGAACAAGTGTGATAATTAGAGGTTTAAGTACCTTTAGTTCTTCAAACCAACCTTTATTTGTTGTTGATGGCGTACCTTTCCAAAGTGATACTAACGCACAAGGAAGTTTTGCCTCAGGAAACAATGGTTCGTCAAGATTCCTAGATCTAGATCCAAATAATATTGAATCTGTTAACGTTCTTAAAGGATTAGCTGCGGCTACTCTTTATGGATCGCAAGGTAGAAACGGTGTAGTTTTAATCACTACTAAGTCCGGTACTACTGCTTCAGGTATGAATGCTCAGAAAAATGAGGTAACTGTAAACACATCTTACTTCTCTAACGAGCTTGCTATGAAGCCAGAATATCAAAATCAGTATGGTAATGGTTTTAACCAAAACTTTGGTTGGTACTACTCTAACTGGGGACCAAGTTTCGACGAACAAGGTCCAGCTGGATGGGGTAAACAATCTCAGATTAACGGTGCAGTTTCAGGTCAGCCTGGATTCTTAAAACACCCATACAACAGTAACTTAAATGCTAGGTTCCTTTCAAGAGACCTTCTTCCTTTATTAGGTTTATCAGAAGAATCTCTATGGGAATGGAAGCCTTATGATAGTGTTGGTGACTTATTCCAACCTGGAAGCATTGTAAATACAAACATTAACTTCAGAGGTCAAAGTGATGACGGAAAAGTGTCTTATAATGTTAACTATGGTAATTTAGATGACGAAGGATTTACTCCTGGAAACACTCTAAGAAGAAACAATATAAGTTTTGGAGGTAGAGCTGTTTTGTCAAATAAAATTACTGTTAACGGAACAATGAACTATTCATTCACTGACTTTAAAACTCCACCTATTGCTGCCGGAGGTAGTGGTGGTGCAGCTGAATCGTCATTATATGGGTACATATTCTTTACTCCAAGATCTGTTGGTATAGCTCAACTACCTTATGAACATCCTATAACAGGAGCATCTATATACTATAGGTCTTCAAATGGTATTCAACATCCACTTTGGACTGTTAATAATACTGGAGATGCGCAAGCAACTCATAGAGTTTATGGTGGTGCTACAGTAACATATGATATCTCTGATAATTTAAATGTACAATATAGATATGGTTATGATGTATATAGTGAAGACAATACCAGTTACCAAAATAAAGGTGGTGTTGACGGAAGTGTTGAGTCACAATCTGGTTTCTACGAAAAGTGGAATAATACAGCTACTATATTTAACCACCAAATAACTATTAACGGAGATTACGAACTTGATAGTGATTGGTCTATGACATTTAACGCTGGTGCTACATCTAACGCAAGAGAATATGATAGAAATGGTGCAAGAAGTACTGGACAAAATGTATTTAATGTATTGAGACATTATAACTTTAATTCTCAAGAAGAAATTGAATATTATTCTAGAAGAAACGTACTTGGTGTATTCGGTCAAGCGTCTCTAGATTATCAAAATTACTTGTATATAACTTTAGCATCTAGAACTGACTGGGTATCTAACCTATCAGAAGAAAATAGATCTATAACATATCCTTCTGCAAGTATATCTTTTGTTCCAACTTCAGTTTTAGACTTTGGTAACTTACCAATAAATTTCTTGAAAGTTAGAGCTAGTTATGGTACTTCTGCGACATATCCTACAGGATATCCTATCGCATCTACCCTTAACTTAAAAACTAAAGGATTTAAGATAGACGGTAGTGATGTTATTTCTAACACAACTGGTTCAGCATTAGGTAATACAGCTTTAAAGCCTGAGTTACTTTCTGAGCTAGAGTTTGGTGTTGAAGCTAATTTATTAGATAATAGGTTATCTGCTGAGGTTTCATACTTTAATAGATCAACTACAGATCTAATTATATCTCAACCACTAGATCCTTCCACAGGTTATACTTCTACAAGAACTAACATTGGTAAGATTAATGCAACTGGTTGGGAAGTAGATGTTAACGCTGATTGGATTAGAGGAGATAAGTTTAACTGGAGTACTAGTTTAAACTACACAACTAACCAAGCAATCGTTGAAGATCTAGGTCAAGATACTGATCAAATTGTTTATGCTGGATACAGCACAAGAGGAAATGCTGCTATTGTAGGATTACCGTTAACGTCTATGATTGGAACTTCTGTTGGTAGAGATGCCTCAGGTGCGCCGTTAATTGATGCTTCAGGTAGTTATACAAGTAACAACGACACCAACTATAAGACTAATAAATATGCTTTAATTGGTGACTCTAACCCTGATTTCATTGCAAACGTTGCGAACACGCTTACATATGGAAACTTATCATTTAACGTCCTATTTAACGCTACAATTGGTGGTGATATGTACTCAAGTTATATGATGACTCTACTTGGTAGAGGTCAAACTATAGATACTGTTGATAGAGAATTACCATATATATTACCTGGTGTTCTTTCTGATGGTTCTGTAAACAATAAACAAATTGATAACGCAACTACTTATTTCGGAAACCTTATTGTAGGTCCAGACGAATTAAGAACTTGGGATGCAAGTGTTTTAAGACTAAGTGAAGTTTCACTTACTTATGACGTGCCAAAAAAATGGCTAGATAAAACTCCATTTGGAGCGGCTTCAGTTTCTGCACAAGGTTTCAACCTATGGTATGATGCTTATAATACTCCTGAAGGAACAAACTATGATCCAAACATCGCCGGTTTAGGTGTTGGTAATGGATCTGGTTTTGAATACTTCAATGGTGTTAGTGCTAAGAGATACGGTGTAAGTTTAAAACTAACATTCTAATTCAAATATTTAAAAGATTATGAAAACTTTAAACAAAATTTCAATTTTAGCTTTAACTAGTCTACTAGTATTAAGCTCATGTGAAACTACCGAGTTAGATCTAACTTCTAACCCTAATGCACTAAATCCTTCACAGGCGACTGCTGACTTATTTATTAACGAAATCCAAGTTGATTTTGCATACATGGTTAATTCATTAAGTGGTGTAGGTTCTAGATTAACTAGAATTAACCAGTTAGGTGGTGAAAGATTGTATCGTGATGCGTACTCTCCGAATTCATTTTCGGGAACATGGTCACAGGCATATCAACAAATAGGTGAAGATATAAGAGTAATGAATATATTAGCTGCTGAAAGTGGCCTTACATACTATATTGGTATGGGTGAGGTTATTCAAGCTTATACATTATTAACTCTTGTTGATTTCTTTGGTGATATTCCTTACACAGAAGCATTATTAGGTTCAGAAAATCTAAATCCAGGATTGGATTCAGGACAATCTGTTTATAATGCAGCTATAGCAATGCTTGATTCTGCTGTTAACAACTTTAATCAAGGCGGAGCTTCTCCTCAGTTAGATATGTACTATGGTGGAGATGCATCTGGTTGGATTAAAGCAGCTAATAGTATTAAGAAAAAAGCTCTCTTAAATTTAGGAGATTATGCAGGCTATAACGCAATCACAAACTATATTACTGATAGTTCAGATGATTTCCAATTCCAATGGGGTACTAGTGAAGTTAACCCAGACACAAGACATCCTATGTATCGTCAGAGTTACTCAAATTCTGGAGCAGGTGTATATCAGTCAAACTGGTATATGAATCGTATGATGGTTGGTAGAAATGGAATGAGAGATCCACGTATTAACTACATATTTTACAGACAAGTTTCTGCAACTCCTGGAACAGATGGTCCAGTTGATGAGGTAAGCTTAGAATGTAGTGTACCTGGTTATTACATTGAACCACACAGAGTAGCTTACGGGCTATATTGTAACCTTACCGAAGGGTATTGGGGAAGAGATCACGGAAACGATGAAGGTATTCCACCAGATGGATTTAAAAGAACTATAGCAGGTGTTTATCCTGCAGGTGGTGCTTTTGATGACTCAAGTTTCCAATCACTAGGTTTAGGTGATGGATTAAAGGGACTTGGAATTACTCCTGTATTACTTAACTCATGGATGCATTTCATGAATGCTGAAGTAGCAGTTATGACAGGTGGTGATCCAACTACTGAAACTCTTGCTGGAATAAGATCTAGTTTGAATAAAGTAGATGATATCGCAGGTGCTCCAGCAATGGATGCAGCTAAAATTGATTCTTATATCGCAAATTTTGCTGCTGATTGGACTGCAGCTTCTTCATTAGGTGCAAAGCTTGAGCTTTGGGCAGAAGAATTTTGGATAGCATCACAAGGAGGTGGAATTGAAAACTATAATTCTTATAGAAGAAATGGTTACCCACAAAACCTTCAACCGATGATTGAACCAGATCCAGGGCAATTCCCTTTATCTATGTGGTATCCACAAAATTTTGCTGGTAATAACTCTAATGTAACTCAGAAATCTGATGTATCAGGAAGAGTATTTTGGAACTCTAACGGACCAGCGGTCGACTAAAACTATAAAATCATGAAAAAATTATTTATATATATAACTTTAATTGCTCTTGTAGTTTCATGTTCTAAAGACTACGGTTCTGAAGAATATGGTGGTTACGAGATGATGACTGACTACATGCTTAGTGAGTACGAACAAGGTGCAGCGCTTAGACAAATTTCTCAATCCGGAGAATTTCAAGCAGCAACACCTGGTACTTCAGTTGTAAACTGGACATTTGAGCCACACGATCCAGAATCGGGTGCTTTGACTCAAAATGTTGAAATGTATTTATCATACAATTCAGGTGCTGAAGTTCTATATCAAACTATTGATAGATCAGCAATGACAGAAGGTCCTGTAGGACTTCCAAGATTTGACGTATCACTTTCACTAAACGCAGCTTTAGGTGCCATGGGTATCTCTAACTTTAGTGGTAATGATGTTGTTAATGTAAGATTTCAATTGAATCTTACTAATGGAAAATCTTATTCAAGATCATCAGTAACTGGGTCAATGACTCAGTCATATTTTAGATCGCCTTTCTCATATCCATTAATTATTGGATGTAGATTTGATGCTAACAATACTGGATCTGTAGCAGGTATCTATACCATTAATGGTAATGATAGCTACGGTGATGGTTGGAACGGTGCAACAGTTGAGTTTACAGTAGACGGAGTAACTACAGTCATTGGTATGGCTAGTGGTTCTGACGTTTCTAAAACTATTACTGTACCTGCATCAGCTTCAACAGTAGGTATTGCTTTCACATCAGGTGATTGGGATAGTGAAATAACATATCAAGTTGAATGGACAGATTTAAATGGTGCTAACGGTCAAACTGCTTTATCGGATGGAACAAGTCCTGCAGTTGGATTTAAAGCTCTTAATATTTGTAACTAAATTTGATTAAATTATTTTAATAAAAAGGAGGTTTTTAAACCTCCTTTTTTTTTATACGTATATGGAAAAACAAGTAGAAATTTATGGGATTAGAAGTATTATTGAAGCTATTGAGTCTTCAAAAGAAATCTCTAAGGTATACCTATTAAAATCAGACTCTCCTCAAAGTAGTTTATTGAGGACATTAATCATTCTTCTTGAAAGAAAAAATATAAAATCATCATTTGTACCTAGAGAAAAATTTAAAAAGTACAGTGATAAAAACCACCAAGGTGCTGTAGCTATATTATCACCAGTATCATTATTGTCTATAGAAGATTTAATTACATCAACTTTTGATGAAAAAACTCCAAAAACGTACTTATTATTAGATGGTATAACAGATACAAGAAATTTTGGAGCAATTATAAGAACTAGTGTTGCTGCTGATATAGATGGTATAATCATTTCTCAAAATAACTCTGCTCCTATAAATGCTGATGTTGTAAAAACATCCTCCGGTGGAGTATTTAAAATACCAATAGCAAGAGTAAGTAATCTAAAAGATGCTATGTTATATTTAAATTCAATTAATGTAGAGCTAATCAGTCTTTCAGAAAAAGCTGATAAAACTATCTATGAAGCTAATTTTAAAAAGTCCGTTGGACTCATACTGGGATCAGAAGACAAAGGAATTTCGAAGAGCATCTTAAGTTTATCTAGTGAAGTCATAAAAATACCTATTAGTTCAAAAATTGATTCACTTAATGTATCTGTAGCTTTCTCTGCAGTCATATTTGAATTAGTTAGACAAAGAAGTTTGTAAGCTAAAAAATGTAATTTAGTAAAAAATTAAAATTGTCTTCTAGTAAACGTCTTACCTTATTTTATTTACTTTCAATTCTATTTCTACTAAATAGTTGTAAATCAAGTATTTATCAAAATTTTGAGAATACTATTCTTACTGAAAACATTATTAAGATTAATGATACTATAATTAAAAGAGATCCAATAAAAGTACTTATTCAACCAAACTCCCCTACTAATAAAATTTTTGGTTACCCATTTGGTTTATTCATATATAATCTTGCAAGTGATAATCCAGATCAAAATTTTGAATCATGGCTTTACAAAAAACCAAATAGATATAGAAGATTAAGCAAACTCTTATCTGAAAAACAAATAAATCAACTTAAGAAATATAACAATTCATTTAATGAGTTTTTAAAAAACTTAGGTCAAGACCCAATAAAAGTAAATGACATAGATGTTAATCAAAATATATTAAGATTACAGCAGTACTATAAAAATGATGGGTATTTTGATTCAAAAGTTAGTGTTGATACAATAATTAGTGAAAATCAAGCTAATATAATATATAATATAAGTACTAAAAATAGATATCTAATAGATAGTATCTCAATTAATGTTGAATCTAGAGACATAGATTCATTAATTAAATCAAGCAAAAAGTTGAGTGTTTTAAAAAATGGTGAATACTTTTCAATAGACAAACTGATATTAGAGCGAGATAGACTCGTTAATCTATTTAAAAATAATGGTATACATGATTTTCAACAAAGAAGCATTAACTATGATGTATTAATAGACAGTTTAGGATTTAGCAAAAAAATCCCTCTAATTATAAGTGTAAAAAATCCAAATTCTGAAAAGCCATATCAAATTAGAA
>CABXRG010000005.1 GCA_902514615.1 uncultured Bacteroidota bacterium
AATGATAATAAATAATGAAAAACAAACTACTATTAGAATGTCAGACTTTAACTCAGTGATATCATCTATAAATGGAAAAGTTGAACTTGTGTATGAGGGTGAGGAAGAGGGAGCTGAACAAGTATCATACAATTTAATTTCTGATGCTGTAAAATCTCTTTTTAATAAATATTTTCCTAAGATTGAGAAACTATCTAAACCTGATGAGGAATCTCCATATGATTCAATATTAGAATGGTTCTCTCAAAAACAGTTAATAATAAGTGATAACCTTAAAAATAATGAATATGAAGAACTACTCTCAGAAATTAAAGATGCGATATATCTCATTGATAGATATTTACCAGAGTTAGATGATAATGACAGATATTTCTTTATTGAATTTATATTATGGGGGCTAGAAAGCTTTAAAAAACTATCCATTTTAAGGACTAACAATGGCATTGAATTTAAAGATCCTTTCAATAATTTTATAAATAAAATCTAATCAATCCTACCTATTTTTGATTTTTTAGCTTCTTTTATAGTACCATCAAAACCCTCGATTCCACTTACGGTAGTATATTTAAGTGATTTTTTTTTATCCGGATTTAGTATTGAATATGCACTGTGACACATCACTGCTGCTTCGTGAAAACCACTTAAAATAAGCTTTAATTTACCTGGGTATGAATTGACATCACCAATTGCATAAATGCCTTTAACATTTGTTTGATAATCTAAACTATTGTTAACTTTAATTGCATTATTTTCAATTTCAAGACCCCAATCTTTAATTGGACCTAATTTTGGAACAAGACCAAAAAGTGGAATAAAATAGTCAGTCTTAATAACCAAGTCGTCACCATCATGTTTTAAAACAACTGACTCTAATTTATTATCTCCACTCAGATTTGTTATTTGAGCTGGAGTAATAACTTGAATTTTACCTGAATTTTTTAATTTTTGAACTGATGAAACAGACTCATTAGCTCCTCTAAATTCATTCCTTCTGTGAACTAATATAACTTTCTGAGCAATTTCAGAAAGATAGATTGACCAGTCAAGTGCAGAATCTCCACCTCCTGCAATTATTACAGTTTTATCTTTAAATTGATCAGGATTTTTAATCATATAAAGAACCCCTTTGTCCTCGTACTTCTCTAGATTTGGTATATTAGGTTTTCTAGGAGTAAAAGTGCCAAGACCACCAGCTATTGCTATTATTTTGGCTGAAATTTTAGTTCCTTTATCTGTGGTTATAATGAATGAACCATCTTTAAGTTTATTTAATGTAAGTGCAGTTTCACCAAGAGTATAAGTAGGGTTAAAAGGTTTAATTTGCTCTAAAAGCTTTGCAATTAAATCTCCAGCTATTATTTCAGGATATGCAGGAATATCATATATAGGCTTTTTAGGATATAATTCTATACATTGTCCTCCAGGTTGACCTAAAGAATCTAAAATATGACACCTCATCTTTAAAAGACCTGCTTCAAATACTGTAAACAAACCTGTAGGCCCAGCTCCAATAATTAAGATTTCAGTTTTTATCATTTAGATAATGGTAATACAGATTTAACTTCTTTTATTTCAGGAGCAAATTTTTTAATTGTTGTTTCGACACCAAGTTTAAGGGTCATCTGATTGACCTTACAATTAACACAAGCGCCATGAAGTTTAATTTTTACCGTTGAACCTTTTATTGAATCAAGAGAAATATCTCCACCATCTTTGATAAGGAAAGGTCTTATTTCTTCAAGAGCTTCTAATATTTTGTTTTCTAGTTTTGACATTACTTTTTAATTGCAGAACATCCTACTAAATTAGTAATTTCAACGATTTTAGTTGGTGGAAGTTCTTTATTTCTAATTAGTAATTGCTCAACAACATTTTTGGAGATATCATCAAATATTTCAGATATTTCACTTGATTCTTGGAGTGATCCTGGTCTTCCAAAATCAGATGCTTCTCTAAGACTTTTGAAAAGAGGAATCTCACCAAGAAAATTGATATTAAGATCTTTTGAAAGATACCTAACGCCAGCTTCTCCAAAAATGTAATGTTTTTCTTGAGAATTTTCGGCTTTGAAATAAGCCATATTTTCAACAAGTCCTAAAATTGGAACTGAAATATTATCTTGTTGAAACATTTTAATACCTCTTCTAGCGTCTGCTAAAGCAACATTTTGAGGTGTACTAATAATTATTGATCCTGTAATTGGAAGAGACTGAACTAAACTAAGGTGAATATCTCCTGTTCCAGGGGGTAGATCTAAAAATAAAAAATCAAGCTCACCCCAATTTGTGTCAAAAATCATTTGATTTAATGCTTTTGAAGCCATTGGACCTCTCCATACTACTGCTTGGTCAAGTTTAGTAAAAAATCCAATTGACATAATTTTAACACCATAGCTTTCAATTGGTTCAATCCTTGATTCACCATTAACCTTTATAGATTTTGGCACATATCCTTCAACATCCATCATAGTAGGAACAGATGGTCCATAAATATCAGCATCTAATATTCCAACTTTACAACCTTTCTTTGCTAAACTGGCGGCAAGATTAATAGTTAATGTTGACTTACCAACTCCACCTTTGGCAGAAGATACAGCAATAATAGAGTCAACTCCTAATATTTTTTTTGATTGAGAAGATATTTTAGAATCTACCTTCTCTATTTTAACATTGATGTTAATTTTTGCTTTTTCATATATATCAGCATGAATAATCTTCATTATATCAACTTCGAGTTTTTTTCTCGCTTGAAGCGTAGGGTTGCTCAAAATTAAATCAATATCAACCTGGTCTCCAAAGACTTGAATGTTTTTTAAAATACCTGAATCAACAATATTTTCAGAAGAACCTGAAATATTTACATTTTCAAGTGTTTTTTTGATATTTACTTTTGTTAATTTCATATGAATTTATCGATACAAATATAGTAGTAAGTAATAACTTTAAATCTTAAAATTTTAATAATTATTAGGGCTTCCAAAGTTTTTTTTCAAAATCAATTACTTTGTCATCATCAATTTTAATTCCTTCATTTTCTAACAATTGCCTCATCAATTCAAACCCTTTAAAATGATGTTTACCAGTTAAAATTCCATTCCTGTTAACAACTCTATGAGCTGGTATAGACGAATCATTATGACATGCATTAAGGGCCCAACCTACAGTTCTTGCACTTAAAGCTGCACCAATTTTTTTCGCTATCAAACCATATGTTGTAACTCTTCCTGAAGGGATTGTTTTAACAACTTCATAAACTTTTGAAAAAAAATCTGATTTACTCACAAGAAATTAATAGAAGTTTTAGGTTTTTGTAAAGTAAAAGAAAATTCGGTTCCCTTTCCAATTTGACTTTTTACAAAAATTTGCTCCTTATGAGCTTCAATAATATGCTTAACAATTGATAAACCAAGACCTGAGCCACCCTTTTTTCTTGATCTATTTTTATCAATCCTATAAAATCTTTCAAATAAACGAGGTAAATGCTCTTCTTCAATCCCTTCTCCATCATCAATTACCTTAATAATTACTTTTTCTTTATTAAAGTCTTCAACAACTACCTTTGTATACCCATTGTTACAACCATATTTAATTGAATTTACAACTAAGTTTGTAAGAACTTGAAGAATTCTTTCTTGGTCTGCATGAACAATTACAGGAGTAATGTTATTTTTTTTATATTCAAGCGTGATATTATTTTTTTCAGATTCAAATTCCATTAACTCAAAAACATTATCAACGAGTTCATTAATATTAAAATCAGACTTATCAACTGTTTTAATTCCAGATTCAAATTGAGTTATTAGATCTAAATCTTTAACAATTGAAATAAGTCTATCAACTCCTTTAGCAGCTCTTTTTAAGTATTTTTCTCTTACTTTTTTATCCTTCATAGCACCTTCAACTAGAGTTAATATATATCCTTGGATTGTAAATAATGGTGTTTTCAGCTCATGGGATATATTACCAAGGAACTCTCTCCTGTAATTTTCTTGATCTTTTAAAACGTCTATTTCAGATCTTCTTTCCTTAGCATTTGTAATAATTTCATCTGCAATTATATCTAAATTTTTATTATCAGAAAAGTCTTTGACAATTTCTGGATTTAATTCACTTAAGATTTTAGATACAGCTATTCTAACATATTTTCTAATAAATATTTCCAGGGTTATTCTAACTACAACAAAAAGAATTAAAAACGATAGAACACTAAGTAGTAAAGTTTCATTTCTATAATTTGAATTAGATGAAATAAATTGAAAAAAAATAAATTCTAAGAAAAAAACAATAATTGTAATGAAAAGAGATGCTCTAAAAGCTTGAGGACTTGATTTGATTTTAAATGGAAATTTCATTATTCTATAACAAACTTATAGCCAACACCCTTTACGGTTTCAAAGTGTTTATCACCTATTTTTTCTCTTAATTTTCTTATGTGTACATCGATAGTTCTGTCTCCGACAACAACTTCTCCTCCCCAAACCATTTCCATAATTTTATCTCTTTTAAAAACTTTTTCGGGTTTTGAAGCGAGTAAATATAATAGCTCGAATTCTTTTCTAGGTAAGTTTATTGATGTGTCCGAGATATATACTTTATACTTTTCTCTATCAATTTTAATATTTGAGAAATTAATTTCATTAGTGTCACTTTGAATATTTTTATTTGACCTTCTTAATAGACCTTTAACTTTTGAAATAAGAACTTTAGGTTTAACGGGCTTTGTTACATAATCATCAGCTCCAGCTTCATATGCAGCAACATGGGAATAATCTTCTCCTCTAGCAGTTAAAAACATAATAATTGTATCATTAAATTTTTCATCTGACCTAAGTTTTTCACATGCTTCAATACCATCCATGTTTGGCATCATAACATCCATAATGATGAGATTTGGATTTATTATTATTGCCTTTTCAATTGCAGATTTGCCATCTTTAGCAGTTGAAACTTTATATCCTTCATTTGATAAATTATATTTTAAAATTTCTAAAATATCTGGCTCATCATCTACACAAAGAATTTTGATGTCTGATTTATTCATGTTTTCAGATATAATTTAATAAATAATCAACTAAAAAGATTAAATAATTAAAAATTTAATGTTTGCTAAACAATTAAGTAACAATTACTAAATGATAGTTTTTTCGTCCTCTTTGAAGCAAAACATACTTTTTATTAATTAAATCAGATTTTGAAACTTTATAGGTTCTTGAAACTTTATTTTTATTTACAGAAATAGAGTTTTCTGCAAGTGATCTTCTAGCTTCACTTACAGACTTAAGAAAATTAGTTTGTGTAGCTAATAAATTTTCAATTTCAATTTTATTTGATAGTGTTTCTAAAGAAATAGTTGAACTAGGAACTCCATCAAATATTTCATTAAAAGTGTTTTTGTCGAGAGATTCTAAATCTTCCTTGCTTGACTTTCCAAAAAGGACTTTGGAAGCTTTAATAGCATTATTTAAGTCTTTTTTACTATGAACCATAATAGTTACAATCTCCGCAATTTGATTTTGAAGTAACCTTTTTGATTTATCTCTATTATGTTCTTTAATAAGATCTTCAACTTTAGCCTTTGAAAGGAAAGTGAAAACTTTAATGTAATTAACAGCATCTTCATCCGTTATGTTAAGCCAATATTGATAAAATTTATAAACTGAGGTTTTGTTTTTATCTAACCAAATATTTCCCCCTTCTGATTTACCAAACTTAGATCCATCAGATTTTTTTATCAATGGACAGGTCATAGCAAAAGCTTTCTTATTTTCTTTTCTTCTAATAAGCTCAGTTCCAGTAGTTATATTTCCCCATTGATCACTTCCCCCCATTTGAAGTGTACAGCTCATTTCTTTATATAGGTGAAGAAAATCATATCCTTGGATAAGTTGATATGTAAACTCTGTAAATGACATACCCTGAGTTGTGTCTTTTGAAATTCTTTTTTTAACTGACTCCTTTCCCATCATATAATTTACAGTAATATGTTTTCCAATATCCCTTGAAAAATCAATAATTGAAAATTTACTCATCCAATCATAATTATTTACCAGTACAGCCTTATTAGATATGTTAGAATTAAAATCCAAAAATTTTTCAAACTGAATCTTAAGTTTTTTTTCGTTGTATTTTAAAATTTTCTTATCTAATAGGTTTCTTTCATCAGATTTTCCAGATGGATCACCTATCATTCCAGTGGCACCTCCCAAAAGCACAATAGGAGTGTGACCAGCATTTTGAAAATGTTTTAAAATAAATATTGGCACTAAACTTCCGATGTGCAATGAGTCAGATGTTGGATCAAATCCAATATATCCAACTGTTTTATTTTTCGCTAAATGCTCTTCAGTACCAGGAATTACATCATGTAACATCCCTCTCCATTTTAATTCTTTAATAAATTCTTTCATCATTTAATATTCTTTAAACTGTCAATAGATTTGAGAATCCTTCTTTTCACATTAGAATAAATATTAAAATGAATTTTAGGATTTCTAGAGTAATATAGTTCACTTTCATAAAACTGTAAACTATCAATATCATGTTTTTTATAAATTAATTCATCACTCAATAAGTTATTATCAATTTTTAAGTCATAACTGCTAGAAGCATTCAAAATCATTATATCAAAAATAATTCTTTCCATTTTTTCTTCACTTATTAAGTTTATAGGAGCATCAGAGGAGCATCCCAACAACAAAATAAAAAATATCAAATATTTTTTCATCTATTAAAAGTTAATTTTTTTCCCTGAGGAATTAAATTTATTTTTCCTTCAGCATAAACTACTTTTCCATTAACTATGGTTCTGTTTATCGAATGATTAAACTTTTCTCCTTCAAAAGGTGACCAACCACATTTATATAAAAGTGAATCTTTAGAGACAAATGTAGAAGTATTTGGATCTATTAAAACAATATCTGCATAGTAACCCTCTCTAAGGAATCCTCTATTATGTACTTCAAATATAATTGCTGGATTATGTGAAATTTTTTCTACAATTTTTTCAATCGAAACTCCATATTCATTACAATTTTGCAGAAGAGATAATATTGTATGTTGAACCATAGGACCTCCTGAAGGACAATTTAAATACTTATTATTTTTTTCTTCTTCTGTATGAGGGGCATGATCTGATGCTATAATATCAATTTTATCATTATTGATTGCAGTCCATAAAGCATCTCTATCATTTTTTGATTTTATTGCAGGATTCCACTTTATTTTTGAACCTAAATTTTTATAGTCATTATCCGTAAACCATAAATGATGTGCACAAACTTCAGCAGTTATTTTTTTATCTTTCAATTGAACTTTATTATCAAATAGTTCTAGCTCTTTTGCAGTTGAAATATGAAATACATTTAATCTAGCACCTGTTTTTTTTGCAAGTTTAACAGCAAAATCAGAACTTTTAAAACATGCTTTTTCACTTCTGATTTTCGGATGAATATCTATTGGTATATCCTCTCCATATAAATCACTATAATAATCGGTATTATCTTTAATGGTTTGTTCATCCTCACAATGTGCTGATATTGGCAACGATGTACTCATAAAGATGTTCTCAATAGCTTCACGATTATCAATCAACATTTTTCCAGTTGAAGATCCTAAAAAAAGCTTAATTCCTGCAACTTCTGATTTATCAATCTTTTTTATTTCATCAATATTATCATTTGTTCCTCCAAACATGAATGAGAAATTAGCAAAAGAGTTATTTGAGGCATTTTTAATCTTATTATTAAACTCCTCTATACTAGTAGTATTAGGAACTGTATTAGGCATTTCAATATATGAGGTAACACCACCAGCAATTGCAGCTTTAGATTCTGTGCTTATATTTCCTTTGTGAGTAAGACCTGGTTCACGAAAATGAACTTGATCGTCAATCATACCAGGAATCACTAAAAATCCCTTGGCATTAATGGTTTCAACTTCATTATTCAATTTAATTCCTACACCTATTTTTTTTATAAATTCGTTTTCAATATAGATATCTTGTAAAGATCTTTTACCCTCATTTATAATTGTTGCATTTTTTATAAGAAGCTTATTCATTTGTTTTAAATAATGAGTCTAACTTTAATTTAATTACACCTGTAATAGCCTCTAAAATAATGTTTTTATTCATTTTTGATTTTCCTGATATTCTATTTACAAACACTATTTGATGCTCCTTTAATTTAAAATTCTTTTTCCATAATTTGAATTTCATTTCAATTTGAAATGCATATCCATTAAATTTAATATTGCTTAAGTCTAAAGATAATAAAGCTTTATTGGTATATCCTACAAATCCCGATGTAGCATCTTTAATTTTCATTCCCGTAATTATTCTAACATAAAGATTAGCAAAATAAGAAAGAAAAATTCTTGAAAGGGGCCAGTTAACTACACTAATACCTTCCAAATATCTTGAACCTATAGCAACATCAGATTTTTTATTAATAAGTAAATTTTTAAGATTTATTAATTCATTCGGATTATGAGACAAATCAGCATCCATTTCAAAAATATATGTATAATTTTCTCTTAATGCCCACTTAAATCCCTTTATATAAGCTGAGCCCAAACCTAACTTTTGATCTCTAACTATAAGAAAAATTCTATTTGAATACTTTTTTTTTAATTTAGAAACGATACTTGAAGTACCATCAGGTGAGTTATCATCAACAACTAAAATATCATAAGAGTCTTTTAATTGAAGTATTTTATTAATAATAACTTCAATGTTTTCAGATTCATTATAAGTCGGTATAATAATTAAACTGTTGCCTTTCATTTTATTATCTAGTTATTCCATAGTTTTGTTATATATCAGAAGTTAACTAATGATACAAAGTCAAGAAATAATCAGTATTTATGTGCTTACTTATATTGTAGTACTTTATTTATTTAGTGTCTTTCAAAGAGTAAAATTAATTTATTTATTTAGAAGTGCACGTTATCATTTTAGTAAAATCTTCTATCCTTATAATTCAGATGACCTTGGTGTTTCAAAAATTAACTATTTACATTATTTCTACATATTCTTCTATGTTCTTATAATAGGAGTAATTATAACCCATATAATAGCTCTTATTGAAGGAGGGGTGGCTAAAACAAAGGGCTTAACTTTAATTCAGATTGAAGATTATTTAAAAATTAGTCTAATTATATACATCGCTATTTTTATAAGATTCTTAATTATAAAATATGTGTTAAGTATGTTTTTGAGTAGTAAACTAAAATTGATTTTTTATAAAAATTTTATAGTGAATATTATTATTGGAAATTTAATGCTACTGAATTTTACAGTCTACAACTTAAACTCTTTTTATGATTATAATTATCTTATAATAACAACAATTACACTATTAGGACTTCATTTTTTCTTTCAAACCAAGTTATATCTTAGTTATATAAGTAAACATGAAATAAAAAGTATAATGTATTTTATTTTGTATCTTTGTGCGTTCAAACTAGCCCCTTGGTTATGGTTATATTCATCTCTGTTTTAAACCAAACATCTTATTATGAGTGTTAAGACTATATTGATATCTCAGCCTAAGCCTACTAATGAAAATTCTCCCTATTCTTCACTGATTAGGAAGCATAAAGTCAAGATTGATTTTAGGAAATTTATTCACGTAGAAGGTCTAACTGCTAAAGAAGTTAGAGCTCAAAGAGTTGATTTTTCTAAATTTCATAATGTTATTCTTACTAGTAGAAATTCTGTTGATCATTTTTTTAGAATTACTGAACAAATGAGATTTAAAGTTCCAGATAGAACTAAATATTTCTGTCAATCTGAAGCTGTAGCATACTATCTTCAAAAATATGTTGTCTACAGAAAACGTAAAATCTATGTAGGTAATAATAACTTTAGAGATCTTGAAGCTACTTTTATCAAATTTAATAAAGAAAGATTCTTGGCTCCTATTTCTGGAAGTTTAAACCCTGATATAATTAAAACATTAGATTCTTTTGAAATCTCATGGGATAGAGCACAGCTTTACAAAACAGTTGTCAGTGACTTATCTGATCTAAGAGATGTATACTATGACATCCTTGTATTCTTTAGTCCTTTGGGAATTGAATCTTTATTTAAAAACTTCCCTGACTTTGAACAAAATAAAACTCTTATTGCTGTTTACGGAAATACTACAGAAGAGGCTGCAAAGGCTAAGGGATTAAGAATTGATATAAAGGCACCAACAGAGGTGTCTCCATCAATGGCAATGGCTATTGATAAATATATTAAAGGTTAATTTCTTCTTCCAAATCTTAGCCATAAGTAAACAAGATTTGCAATTGATGCTAAAGCTGCAACTACATAAGTACCTGCTGCCCAGTTTAAGGCTTCTTTAGATTGAACAAGTTCTCTTTGATTTACAATTCTCTTTCTTTCAAGCCAGTATATAGCTCTTTTACTAGCATCAAATTCAACAGGTAATGTAATAAGGCTAAATAATGTTCCTGAGGCAAATGCAAGAATTCCAAGAGAAACCAGACTCTCTCCAAGCAGTGGTGAGGTTTGCATCAAAATAATTCCAAAAAAAAGAATATATATACCAAGATTTGAACTTATTCCAACCATGGGAACAAGAACAGACCTCATTTTTAACCATTCATACCCTTTTGCATGTTGAACTGCATGACCACATTCATGAGCAGCTACAGCAGCAGCAGCAGTATTTCTCTGATTGTAGACACTCTCACTTAAATTAACAGTCTTTTTTTGAGGATTATAGTGATCTGATAGTTGACCTTTTACAGAAATTATTTTAACATCATATATACCATGATCACTAAGCATTTTTTCTGCTATTTCTTTTCCAGTAAGATTTGCAGATAGTGGTTGTTTGGAAAACTTTTTAAACTTTGACTTAAGCTGATTCTGAATGAAAAAACTTAGTGCAAAAATAGGAGCAACTATTAAAAAATAAAGAGGATCGAAATAGAACATATGTAATTATTTTAGTAAAGTTATGCAAACTCTATATGATGATGAAAAAATTATCAATTTTTTAACTTAAAGATTATTATACTTAATTGTAATAATGCAGTCACTCCATTAGCTATTATTATAGATAAACTACCTATCAAAATTCCATAGATAAACCAAAGTAACACACCTATGAATAAAATAATATACATGGTCAGAGAAATACCCTCTGCATTTTTTTCTTTATAAATCTTGTAAACTTGTGGAATAAACGCTGAGGTTGTTAAAAAGGCAGCTGTCAATCCTACAATTTCAAATACAGGATCAATCATATAACTATATTAATAATTTTACCAGGAACAATTATAATTTTCTTAGGAATAGTATTATCTAGTATAGATTTTGTTTTTTCATGAGATAAAACTTCTTTTTCAATTTCTTGATGATTTAAATCTAAGGAAAGATTTAAGGTAAATCTAGTCTTACCATTAAAAGAAACTGGATAAACCTTTTCTGACTCAACTAAATACTCTTCTTCAAACTCAGGATATTTTTCATCAACAATAGATTTAGTATTACCTAGTTGACTCCACAATTCTTCTGCAAAATGAGGAGCAAAAGGAGAAATAAGAATCAATAAATTTTCCAATACAAATCTATTATTACATTTCATTGAACTTAGTTCATTTATACAAATCATAAATGAACTAATACAAGTATTTAAACTAAGTTTTTCAATATCCTCTGATACTTTTTTTATTGTCTTATGAAGAGTTTTAAGTGCTTCTTTAGATGGCTGTTCATCAGAAAGGTTTATTTTACTATCATTATAAAATAAATTCCAAAACTTTTTTAAGAAAGAATGAACTCCAGATATACCTCTTGTGTCCCAAGGTTTTGATTGTTCAATAGGACCCAGAAACATTTCGTACATCCTTAGGGTATCAGCTCCATATTGATCACATATTTCATCAGGATTTACAACATTAAATTTTGACTTGGACATCTTTTCCTGCTCTCTCACACATAAAAATTTATCATTTTCTAAGATAAATTTAGAATTCTTGAAATCTCTATCCTCTTTTTTCAAAAGATCAAAATTAACTTGATCCTCAGCATTAACATATTTGATATCAATTCTAATTTTGTCTACTTTATAATCAGATATTAAATTTTTGGATAAATATTCTGAAGTACCTGATTTACGATAAACAAAAGCAGAGTTTCCAAGAATCATTCCTTGGTTCACTAATTTTTTGGCATATTCATCTTTATTAAGAAACTTTAAATCATAGAGGAATTTTTGATAAAATCGTGAGTAAAGTAGATGACCAGTAGCGTGCTCACTACCACCAAAATAAACATCTATATCTGACCAATAATTTTGAGAATCATTTGAGACAAAATTTTCATTATTAGATGGATCCATATATCGATAAAAATACCATGAACTACCTGCCCATCCAGGCATAGTGTTTAGTTCAATAGGAAAAGTATCAACATTATTAATATTATCATTGGAAGTAACTTTTTTGTCCTTTTCACTCCATGCCCATGATTTTGAATTTCCAAGAGGAGAGTCACCATTTTTAGTTGGCAAGAAATTATCAACTTCAGGAAGTTTTAATGGAAGATCAATAGGGTCAATATTTTGAGGTATTCCATCTTTATAATAAATAGGAATAGGTTCTCCCCAATATCTTTGCCTACTAAATGTTGCATCCCTTAATTTATATTGAACTTTTGATTTTCCAATATTCTTTTTTTCAATTTCATTAATTATTATTTCTAGTGATTCATCATAATCTTTACCATCAAGAAACTCCGAATTATTAAGTTTAAAGCCAGTCTTCTCAGAAAAAGCAGCATTTGATATGTCTATATCTTTAAAAATATTTGGTATATCTATTTGAAATTTTTTAGCAAAATCAAAATCTCTTTGATCACCAGCAGGAACTCCCATTACAGCACCTGTACCATAACTTGCAATAACATAGTCAGAAACCCATATTGGTACTTTTTTACCATTAAAAGGATGTATAGCGTAAGATCCAGAAAAAACACCTGATACAGATTTGACATCTGATAATCTATCTCTTTCAGACTTTTTAGAAACTTCACTTATGTATTCAGTAATGGCTAATTTATTTTGTGATGATAAGTCAGAAATATCTTTATACTCAGGAGCAATAGTTAGAAAAGAAACTCCAAAAATTGTATCAGGCCTTGTGGTAAAAACTTCAATTGAGTTTTTAGAATTTTCTACTTTAAAATTTAGCGACACACCTTTAGATTTTCCAATCCAATTTCTTTGCATTTCTTTCAGCGGATCAGGCCAATCAATTTTTTCAAGGCCACTTAATAATCTTTCAGAATATTCACTAATTCTTAAACACCAATGCTTAACTTTTCTTTTTGAAACATGATATCCTCCACGTTCACTCACTCCATTAATTATTTCATCATTTGCTAAAACTGTACCTAATTCTTCACACCAATTTACCTCACCATCTGTTAAATATGCAAGTCTGAAATTCATTAAAATTTCAGACTTTTTTTTAGGATTAAAACCATCCCACTCAGAGTGATTAAAAGAATATCCCAGATCTGAAAGTTGACTTTTAAATTTTTTATCACCTTCTTTTTCAAATGAATTTATCAAGCTTTTAATGCTTTTAGCCTTATTATCAAAAGGACAATAAAAGGAATTAAACATTAAAATGAAAATCCATTGAGTCCACTTATAATAGTTGGGATCTGAGGTTCTAATTTCTCTAGACCAATCAAAAGAGAAACCAATTCTATCTAATTGATTCCGATACATATTAATGTTATCCGCAGTTGTTTTTTTTGGATGTTGACCTGTCTTAATTGCATATTGTTCAGCAGGTAGCCCAAAAGAATCATATCCTTGAGGATGAAGAACATTAAATCCGTTATGTCTTTTATATCTTGAATAAATATCACTGGCAATATATCCTAAGGGATGACCCACATGAAGACCAGCACCTGAAGGGTAAGGAAACATATCTAAAACATATAGCTTTGGTTTAGAAGAAAAACCAACTTGATATGTTCTATTAGTTTTCCAGAATTCTTGCCATTTTTTCTCTATTTCTAGGAAATTATAATTCACTGAAAGTTAATTTTCACAAAGGAAGAACTTATTTAACTAACATAAAAATTAATTTATTATTAGTTTATTACTTTTACTAAAGTTTGAAGGCTAAAAACAAAAATAATACTGAATCTAAAAAGATAAGAAGTAACCTTATTTCAATATTTCTTATAAATACAGTTGTATTATTTACGTTATCTTTAATAGGATTCATTTATTTAAAATCATCATCAGTTGAAAATTATTTTAAAGAGAATATCTTAGTTAATGTGTATCTCAAAAACACAACTAAAGAATTTGAAAACAAACAATTAATTAAATTTTTAAACTTGAATGATGATGTCAAGCAAATAAATTATTTATCTAAAGAAGACGCTGCAGAAGTTTTCTCTAAAGAAATTGGTGAAGAATTTGTTGGATTTTTAGGATTTAACCCACTATTAGATGCTATTTCAATTCAATTAAATAGTGATAAGATTGATGTTTATTCAATTGAAAATTTTATAAAAAACTTAAAAAACTTTGAGTTTATTGAAGAAGTTGAATACGATAAACCACTTGTTGACGCATTGAATGCTAACTTTGAAAAAATAGGTTTGTGGATATTCATTTTGTGTATTGTCTTCTTCCTAACTAGTTTCGTTTTAATAAATAATTCAATAAAAATTTCAATTTACTCAAAAAGAGAGATTATAAAAACAATGCAATTAGTGGGTGCAACAAGCAGTTTCATTAGAAAACCCTTTATTTGGACTTATGTAAAAATCAGTTTTTTTTCATCAATAACTTCACTAGTATTACTACTTATTTTAATATTACAGTTAAGTACTCAGATTGAGGAGATTGATTTTATTACAAAAATAAATGACCTAATTATTCTGTTTAGTTTTACTATCCTTTTTGGAATACTTACTTCATTTATAAGTTCATTCTTTGTAACTCAGAGATATTTAAAATTAAAATTTGTAAGATAAGTTTATGAAAAAAAAAGAATTTTTATTTAGCAAAAACAGATATAAGATTCTCATATTGTCATTGTTTATAATTGTGATAGGATTTTTTTTAATGTCAGGTGGGGGGTCTAATGACCCTGAGGTTTTTAATGACGAAATATATAATTTTAGACGAATAAGATTAGCCCCGTTAGTTGTAATGTCTGGATTTGTCTTATGCATAGTTTCTATTCTTTATAAGGGCAAAGACTAATGCAAAAATATGATTCAGATCTTATCACAAATGATGATATCATAAACGGCAAGATGCTTTTAGTTGACAAACCTTTAAGCTGGACTTCTTTTGATGTTGTAAAATACATTCGAAAATCATTAGTGTCAAAATTTAAGATTAAACGAATAAAAGTTGGTCATGCTGGTACGCTTGACCCACTAGCAAGTGGATTACTAATTATTTGTATAGGAAAGCAGACAAAAAAAATTTCTGAATATCAAAATCAATCAAAAACTTATACTGGAAAATTTAAACTTGGGGAGACTACTCCTTCATATGATGGTGAAACTGAGGTAAATGAAGTTTTTAATTACGATCACATCAAAGAAATTGATTTAAAAAGTATATCTCAAAAATTTATTGGTAAAATAATGCAAAAACCGCCAATATTTTCAGCAATTAAAAAAGATGGAAAAAGAATGTATGAATATGCAAGAGAAAATAAAAAAATTGAAATTCAAGAAAGAGAAATAGAAATACATGAATTTAATATTATCAATTTTTCAACTCCGTATGTTGAATTTGAAATAAAATGTTCAAAAGGAACCTATATAAGATCAATAGCAAACGACTTTGGTAAAGCTTTAAATTCTGGCTCATATTTATTTGAGCTAAGAAGAATTAATATTGGTGACTTTTCTGTTCTTAATGCACTTAAGATTGAATAAAAGTTAAAACATTATAATTATATTTGCATTATTCCAAAAACAATGAAATACAAAAGAATATTACTCAAACTCAGTGGAGAGGCTCTCTTAGGAAAAAACTCTTATGGTATTGATAATGATAGACTTGTAGTTTATGCTGAAGAGATTAAGCAAATTCATAAACAAGGTGTAGAAATTGCAATTGTTATAGGTGGAGGAAATATTTTTAGAGGTCTTACAGGATCAAAAGACGGAATTGATAGAGTTCAAGCTGATTATATGGGAATGTTAGCTACTGTAATTAATGGACTTGCTCTTCAAAATGCACTTGAAAACATGGACATTCCAACAAGACTTCAGTCTGCTATTAAAATGGAGTCAATTGCAGAACCATTCATTAAAAGAAAGGCAACTAGACACCTTGAAAAGGGGCGTGTTGTGATTTTTGCATCAGGAACTGGTAACCCATATTTTACAACCGATTCAGCAGCAGTCCTTAGAGCAATTGAAATTAATGCAGAAGTAATTTTAAAGGGAACTAGAGTAGATGGAATATATAATGAAGATCCTGAAAAAAACAAAAAGGCAACAAAATTTGATTATATTTCCTTTGAAGACACTATCAAAAAAGGTCTTAAAATAATGGATACCACTGCCTTTACCTTAAGTAAAGAAAATGAGCTTCCTATAATTGTTTTTGACATGAATACAAAAGGGAACTTAACTAAAGTCATAATGGGAGAGAAAATTGGAACAAAAGTTTCAAAATAATTTTTAAGTATGGAAAATAATCAAGAGATAGTAGAAAGTGCAGAACTAAACATGATGTCTGCTATAAGTCATTTAGAAGCTGAATTAGTAAAAATTAGGGCTGGTAAAGCTAACCCTATAATGCTTAAGGGTATTTATGTTGAATATTACGGAAATAAGACGCCATTAAATCAAGTTGCTTCAGTAAGTACACCTAATGCTCAAACTCTTAGTATTCAACCATGGGAAAAAAATATGCTTGAAGAAATAGAAAAAAGCATAATTAGCTCAAATCTAGGACTTAACCCTGTTAATAATGGTGAATCATTACTAATTAATATCCCTCCTCTAACAGAAGAAAGAAGGGTTGAATTAACAAAGCTTGCAAAGTCTGAATCAGAATCTGCTAAAGTAAGTATTAGGAATACTCGAAAAGATGCAAATAATAAAATAAAAAATCTTGATATCTCAGATGACTTAAAGTCTAATCTTGAAATTGATTCACAAGAATTGACTGATAAATACATTAAAAAAGTAGATGAAATGTTCTCAAGTAAAGAGAAAGATATTCTAACTTTATAATACATGGACCTTATAAAAATAAAAGACATATATGCCTCTCCTAACATTAATAATAGTGTTAACATAGGTGGTTGGGTTAGAGCATTTAGAGCAAAAAGATTTATAGAACTAAATGATGGATCTACTATTAAAAATATTCAATGTGTAGTTTCAGATTCATCAATAGATGAAGAAATACTAAAAAAAATAACTGTTGGTTGTTCACTTAAAATTAAAGGTGATTTAATTCAGAGTATCGGAAAAGGTCAAAGTTTTGAAATAAAAATTTCAGACATAGAAATACTAGGAGAATCAGATCCTGATAAATACCCTATTCAACCTAAGAAACATAGCTTTGAATTTTTAAGAGAACAAGCCCACTTAAGAATAAGAACTTCTACTTTTAGTTCTGTAATGAGAATTAGGTCCAAACTAGCATTTGGAATTCATGAGTTTTTTAACAATAATGGTTTTAACTACATTAACACGCCTATAATAACTTCTAGTGATGCAGAAGGGGCCGGAGAAATGTTCAAGGTAACAACACTTGACGAAGGTGAAATTGATCCAAAAGGTACTGATTATTCGAAAGATTTTTTTGGAAAAAAAACTAGTCTAACTGTATCAGGTCAATTAGAAGCTGAAACTTATGCACTTGGTCTTGGTAATGTTTATACATTTGGCCCAACTTTTAGAGCAGAAAATTCGAACACCTCTAGACATGCCTCTGAATTTTGGATGATTGAACCTGAAATGGCATTTTACAATCTTGATGACAATATGGATTTGGCTGAATCTTTTCTAAAATATTTACTTCAATACATTTTAGATAGCTGCTCTGAAGATTTGACCTTTCTTGATGAAAGACTTACAAAAGAAGAAAGTCAAAAACCAAAGATTGAAAGAAGTGAACTTAGTTTAATTGAGAAAATTAAATTCACCATTGATAATGAATTTGTAAGAATTTCTTATTCTGATGCTTATGAAATTCTAAGAAATTCAAATTATAATAAAAAGAAAAAATTTAAATATTTAATAGATGAATGGGGTTGTGACTTTCAAAGTGAACATGAACGATTTTTGGTAGAGAAACATTTCAAATCCCCTGTTATTATTTATGATTACCCCTCAAGCATCAAAGCTTTTTATATGAGATTAAACAATGATAACAAGACGGTAAGAGCTATGGATGTTTTATTTCCAGGAATTGGTGAAATAATTGGAGGATCACAAAGAGAAGAAAGATTAGATGTTCTAAAAAAGAGAATAAATGAAATAGGGGTTGATGAGAAAGAACTCTGGTGGTATTTAGATTTAAGAAAATACGGTACAGTTCCTCATAGTGGATTTGGATTAGGGTTTGAAAGAATAGTAATGTTTTGTACTGGGATGCAAAATATAAGAGATGTAATTCCTTATCCTAGAACTCCAAAAAATGCCTCATTTTAAAATGAATTAATTCTTTTATTACTTTTGTTTAAGTATCCAATCAAAATGCTTAATCAGAAACTACAATTAAAATTATCTCAAAAGCTCTCACCGCAACAAATACAGTTGATGAAATTAATTCAACTTACAACAGCGGAGCTAGAGCAAAAGATTAAAAATGAGATTGAAGAAAATCCAGCACTTGAACAAGGTAAAGAGTCAACAGAAAACGATTCTAATGATTTTGAGTCAGAGAATGAAGGAGGTGATGTTAATGTTGATGATTACCTTTCAGATGAACCTGATGAATTCAACCAAAATTATTATTCAAACCAAGAAGAGAATACTAATTTTCAAACAAAATCATCGCTTAGTTTTCATCAATTTCTAGATAATCAGTCAAAAAACCTTATACTTAAAGATTCTGAAAAACCAATATGCGAATTCCTTATTGGAAGTATAGATGAAAGTGGTTATTTAAGAAGAGAAATTGAAGATATTATTGATGATTTAGCATTCAGTCAAAATATTGTAGCTACAAAAAATGAAATTCTTTCAATCTTAAAAAAAATTCAAGATCTAGATCCTCCTGGAGTTGGAGCTAGATCTCTTCAGGAGTGTTTATTAATTCAACTTAAGAAAAAAAATATTTTAAAAAAATCTGTAATTAATTCTATTAAAATTTTAGAAAATGAATTTGAAATATTTTCAAAAAAGAAATTTTCAAAACTTTCTGAAAAATTAAATTTATCTGAAGAAGACTTAAAAGAGTCTATACAGGAAATATCCAAATTAAATCCAAAACCAGGTGGATCAATTACAAGTGAATTTGCAAATAACACTATAATTCCTGATTTCATTTTAACAATTGAAGATGGAAATTTTATAGTTGAACTAAATAAAAGAAACTCACCAGAGTTAAAGCTTTCAAATTCTTATAAAAATATTCTTGAAGGTTATAAAAATGATCCAAAAAAAACCAAATCTCAAAATCAAGCAATGCAATTTTTGAAACAAAAACTTGATTCAGCAAAATGGTTTATCGAAGCAATTGAACAAAGACATCAAACATTATTTCAAACTGTAAATGCTATTGTTAATTTTCAAAGAAAGTACTTTTTATCTGGAGAAGAAACAGATCTTAAACCCATGATTTTGAAAGACATTGCTGAAATAATTAATATGGATATATCTACTATATCAAGAGTTGCTAACAGTAAGTATATTGAGACTCCATATGGTGTAAAACTTTTAAAAAGTTATTTTTCCGAAGGCATGAAAAATAAAGAAGGTGACGAGATTTCGACTATTGAAATAAAAAAGATATTAAAAGAAATTGTTAATGAAGAACAAAAAAACAAGCCTTTATCTGATATAGACTTATCTAACAAATTATCTGATAAGGGTTATAAAGTTGCAAGAAGAACTGTTTCAAAGTATAGAGAACAACTTGAAATACCTGTAGCTAGACTTAGAAAAGAACTATAGTATATAAAAAATCAAACCTAATCTAAAAAAACTTAGATTTAGATTATCTCCATCTGTAGTTTTTTTGTTTTTAATTAGTGGATTTAAATCGTATTCCATAGAAATATTCCAAGTATTGTATCCAGCATTTAGATAAATTGAAGTGGTCCAATCTTCAATTTCATCTATTTCTAGCTCACTTCCATAGGATGGATTTGAATATAATGGAAAATTCTTTTTTAATTTAAAACCAGAATAAACTCTCCAGAATTTAAACTCATCAATATTAGATGTCCTCCACCTATACTCTAAAGGAATTACAATTGAAGAAAAAGAAATCTTATTCTTAGACTCTAAGAATTTACTAACTACTATTCTGTAATTAATTTCATTGTTTTCCTCAATAGGTTGAATATTTGAAGTAAAAAAATTTCTTTCATACCCCAATCCTACTCCAATTGCTTTAGTTGAATTATGATTTATCTGAAGATCACGAATAAAACCAAATTGAAAATTACCTGAAAATCCATTTTGTTTAAAATCTGTAATAGACTCACTTTGAATAAAATAACTAGATCCAAAATAGAATTGATCTTCTTTATAGCTTTCTTTTGATAGTTCTGAAGACTGACCGTAAAGGTTTGAGAAAATTAAATAGACTAGAAAAAATAAATTTCTTCTAGTTAAAATTTTGAGTGTAGTCTCCAACTCTAGTTGTATAGTTTAGCTTAAGTGCGTTTACTTTACGCAGTTCTTGCTTAATATCACTAATTATTCCCATCTTAGTATCACTATCAACCTTTAGTGCAGTTGTTAGAACATTTTGAAGTTCTTCTCGTTTTGCAGCTCTTTCTGCCAAAACAAAAGCGCCAACTTCTTCAACAGTTCCAAATTTATCATTTAATTGAATTCTTGCTTGACTTCCATACGTATCAATATATCTAGTAGAAGGCTTTCCTGCATATATATAAATAACTCTATCCTTTTTATCTAGCTTTTGAACTTGATCAGCAGCAGGAAGTGTGTTTTGAACCATTAACGTACTATCACGCATAACAGTTGCAACCATAAAAAAGAATAATAACATAAAAACTATATCTGGCAAAGATGCCGTTGATATTGCCGGAAGGTCCCCACTTTTCTTTTTATTAAACTTTGCCATATTTAGTTTACTTTACTTGGTTCTGCCTCAGATAATTTTTGAGGATATAATAGTTTAACGACATCTATTTTCTCTTTCAAGTTAGCCTTATCATCGGCAGATGTTCTAGGATCACTGTATATTAAATCCGCTTCAACGTATGAAATTCCCATGTTAGGGTTCAACCTTGCAAATTCTCTATTTCTGAGTTCATTGTAAGCAGCAACTAATTCATTTTGAACCGCGATATACACTTTATATTGAGTTTCTCTATCATTTTTTAATGATATAATAGCTTTATCTGGATTGTCAGAAGATCTAGAATCTCGATTACCTTGACAATAAGTACATGCCTCTTCACCGGAACCTCCTCCGTTATCAAGAAATTCAACAGCTAGTCCTCTAAGATCTTTAATATCAGTTAATGATTCTTCGACCAATAGTTGATTATTTTTATTAACTACAACAGTGAAAATATTTTTTTCTCTAATAATTGGAGGGTCAATTTGATCTTCCATTGGAGGAAGTTTTCTATTAATTCCACTATCAGTTTCAATAGTAGTAGTCACCAAAAAGAAAATCAAAAGTAAAAAGGCAATATCAGCCATTGATCCTGCATTAACTTCTGGTGCTTTTCTTTTAGCCATGTCTTATTTTTTTATAGAATTTTTAATTCCTGGTAAAACCATTAGCCCAACAGCAATAATTGATAAGATATAAAATACTCGTAAACCTGTTCCAACTAATTTTGAGCCCATAGCTGAAAGAACTTTACCATCTCTCATAGGTGTTTCCACTCCATTTGAGAGAACAAAAGCAACAAGGACAACCGCAAGGAATAATCCTGCAGACTTAAAAGCATTTTTCATCTTTGATTTATCTTTTGCAATACCTCTTAATGAAAAGATTAATGTAACTATTACAGCTATTAGCAAAATTAATTGACTAAGAAGAATTATAGGGGTTATGGCGGCAAAATTACCTGAGGCAGCATCCATTTTTATTGTATCATCTCCACTTGCAAATACAATTGCAAGAAAAATTACACCAAGTACTCCAAGGGCTATGCAGCCAACTCTAGTTATTTTTTCAAGATTCATAATGTATTATTTTTTTTGAGCTGAAAGGATATCAATTAAGGTAATTGATGCATCTTCCATATCATTAACGATTGAATCAATTTTTGCTACTATATAATTGTAAAAAACTTGAAGTATAATAGCTACTATAAGACCAAAAACTGTTGTTAGAAGTGCAATTTTAATACCTCCTGCAACTAAAGAAGGTTGCATATCACCAGCAGCTTCAATTCTATCGAATGCATTAATCATACCAATAACAGTTCCCATAAATCCAAGCATTGGAGCTAGAGCTATAAAAAGAGATATCCATGAAACATTTTTTTCTAACTGTCCCATTTGAACACCACCGTATGAGATTACGGCTTTTTCAGCACTTTCAACTCCATCTTTTGCTCTGTCTAATCCTTGATAAAAGATTGAAGCAACAGGACCTTTAGTGTTTCTACAAACTTCTTTTGCAGCTTCAACACCTCCTGATTTTAGAGCTTCTTCTACTTCACCTGTAAGCTTATCTGAGTTAGTAGTAGATAAGTTAAGGTAAATGATTCTTTCAATTGAGATAGCTAAACCAAGAATAAGACAAATAAGAACGATTCCCATAAAACCAGGACCTCCTTCGATAAAACGTTTCTTTAATTCTTGAGTAAATCCAGCAGAAGCTTCATCAGAGCTAGCTTCCATCATTGAATCATCTTGTGAATCCTGAACAGTAACTATACTGTTAATTGTAGTCGAGGCGTAAGCATTAGTTGTAAATGTTGAACCAACGAATACAAAAAGGATTAAGGCAAATAATATTTTTTTCATTTTTATAATATTTTCAATAATTGAGAATCGAAAGATATAAAAATTATTATACGATTCAAATTTTTTTGGGTCTGATAATTTATAAGTTTTTATTTACTAGAATTCTACTTATTAGGTTCATATTTATTATATGGATACGAGTCTGGAATAACAAAAGGACCTGTAGAGATTGTCATAGGGAAGTCAGAATCTGGATCTAAAACAAACTCCATCATAATAGCTTCATATCCAGCCGATTCACTATCTATATTAATATTATAAGTATTGGTAGGAGATTTCTCAACATTTAATCTTTTCCAAAGTTCTCCCTTTTGCCAAAGTCTAAAATCTCTTCCATTTTTATTTTTTGCACTCCAAATAGATACATTATAATTTCCTTCATAATTAAGAGCTACATCAATATTTCCTTCATTAAGTTTCCAACTCAAAGAAGGCATTTGAATTTCATTAATTATTCTGTAGAAATAACTGACTAAATCATCGTTAAGATACCTTCCTTTTAGTGAATGATTGGTATTTGGGACATATCTCAAAAGTTTATCACCTGGAAGCTGGTCATAATAAAACTTCCAAGAATCAGTTGAAAAAAACTCATCAGAGCCTGCATTAATAATATATTTAGGCATTGTGAATTTTTCTTTAAATGTAAAAGGTTCAACATAACTCATGAGTATTTTAAATTCTTCTGTATTCATCCAATCTTGTATGTCGTAATTAATATAAGACTGAACTGCAGGAGAGAACTCTCCATAACTGCGGTAATGATTTTCAAATGATGGAACTAAATTTAGCATATCAATTACCATTGGAACTACGCCAATTACTCGAGAATCAACTGCTGCAGTAGTCCAAGCTGTCCATCCTCTTTTTGAAGCCCCAGAAACTACAAAATCATTCAAACTTACACTGTTTTGAAAAGCAATTTCCTGAGCTAAATCCATTGCTCTTACTACTGCTCTAGTCATTGGTAATCTTGGTAACCATTCAATATCTTTTTGTTTAGCTCCCTTTTCTAAAAACTGATTCCATGCAAAAGCAATCAAATCATCCTCATAAAATGATTCTTGTTCAGAGTCTAAAAAATTAATTGGTTGAAATGGAATATTATGAATATTAACAATTATTGATTTTGTTTTCAAAGCATAGCTTACAGATGTTGAATCAAGTCTAAAATAAGTTTCATCTTCAACTCCTGAATCAATAAACATTATCCCAGTATCAGCTTTAGTTTCTTTAGGAATAACTATATCTACATAATGCCACCATTCAGTATTTTCTACTTTCTTTGAATCTAACCATTCACCTGAAGTCATTTTAATATGATATCCCGTCCATTCATCTTCATAAATAATTTCTTCTATATCATAACTAAATTCATTTTTTGTAGAACTAATATAATCCTGCATTGAGGTATAACTCTCAGTTGATAAAAAAACATAATTAAGGACAAAATAAGTTGTAGCTAGAGATAAAACTAAAAGAATTTTTTTTGAAGACATAATATTAAATTTAAATAAGTTTTAATTATAAAAATGGACCTCTTTTTTTTCTCTTTGGAAATAGCCCTTTAAACCAACTAATTATTTTTTTTTCGTACTTCTCTGCAGACTCCCAGTCTTTTTTATTATACCAAAAGTTATCTTTCATTGATGGAAACCTTTTTAAAATCCATTTATAAGCATAATAAAAGATTACAAAATCAATTGGCAAAGTAATTATTCTAAACCACCATGTATCCAGTAATGTTAGAAAATTCATAATTTTAATTAAAAATTACCACCTTATAATTGTGCTTCCCCAAGTAAATCCACTACCAAAGGCTGCAAGCACAACTATATTACCTTCCTTTATTTTGCCTTCCTGCCATGCCTCAGTCAAAGCAATAGGTATTGAACCAGCTGTTGTATTCCCATACCTTTGAATATTATTGTAAACCTGATTATCTGAAAGACCAAATTTCTTTTGAACAAATTGAGAAATTCTAAGGTTGGCTTGATGCGGAATCAACATATCGATTTGATCTGGATTCAAATTATTATGTTTTAACCCTTCCATTATTACCTCTGAAAAACGAACTACTGCATTTTTGAAAACCAACTGACCATTCATTTTAGGGTAATAGGATATGTCTTCAGGGTCATTTGCTTCTAAAATCTCAGGAACCCATCTATTGGTACTAGGACCAATTAAAGAAAGTTCTTCTGCAAACTTTCCTTCTGAATGAAGATGTGAAGAAAGTATACCCTTAGATAAATCCTCTTCTCTTGAAACCACAACAGCCCCTGCACCATCACCAAAGATAACTGACACACCTCGTCCTCTTGTTGTCATATCCAATCCGCCAGAATGATTTTCAGAACCAATAACCAAAATATTTTTATACATTCCTGACTTTACATATTGGTCTGCAGTAGAAATTGCATAAATAAAACCTGAACATTGATTTCTTATATCCATTGCAGGACATGTTGGAATACCTAATAGTTCTTGAACTAAAACCCCGCTGCCTGGAAAATAATAGTCAGGACTTAATGTTGCAAAAAGAATAAGATCAATTTCATTTTTTTCAACACCTGCTCTTTCCATTGCAATTTTAGCAGCTTCAACACCCATAGTAGTTGTTGTATTTCCATCTCCTTTTTTTATATGCCTTCTTTCTTTAATTCCGGTTCTTTCAATTATCCAATCATTTGTAGTATCCATGATTTTTGACAAATCTTCATTAGTCACTACATTCTCTGGAACATACATTCCAAGACCAGAAATTTTTGAATTATACATGTTTTTTTCTTTAAGTTAATGATTTTTTAGTTTCTGAAATACAACTCATTATTGCATAATAGAACACAATTTTAATATTATTCTAAACGCACATTACTAAGACCAATATCAATACCTGCCTCAGCCTTAATTAATATTGATGATGTAATTTTTGACATATCTATCCCTAGTTCTTCAAAATTACTTAAGGGAACCATATACTCCTGCCAATCAACAGATAATTTAATTTCTAATGTTTTATCACAATTAAGACTTTCATCACATTGACCAATTTGCAATATAGAATCTGAACCAGTAAATGATTTAGCATTAAAAGCTAATTTCATGGCACCATTAGACTGACGAGTTAAATCATTTGATTTAACAGATGAAATACGGAAATAATCTCCATCAGATTTAGTCCAATTAATTCGTAAGGCATCTTCTTGAGCCAAATGATCTGTTTTACTTATGATAAGCCCGCCTACAGATGATGGAAAGCTCGCAATTTGTTTTTCTAATTCTCCGGAAATCAACCATATGTTCCAAGGAGCTAATACATCTCCTTTATTGAAATATTCGCCTGTTGAAACAATATCGCTATTTTCTAATCCAGAATTTTCTGACAAAATATCAATTTGATCTATACTACTGTAACTAAGTCCATATCCAACTTTAAACAATGCTACATTATTGTTTTTTAAAACTATAGCACTTGAAGGCCAAGTAAAAGATAATCTACCCAAGAAATCGTATGATGTATCTGTTTGAAAAAGCATATCTGAAATCCCACCTCCTTCACTGCCAGGCAACCATGCAGCTATAAATGAATCTGAATTGTTAATTTCAGTATTTGCCCATAATGGACGTCCTGATAAAAACACTGATACAACTGGAATTCCTTTATTTTTATAAATAGTTAATTTATTCGTGTCAAATCCGTTTGGACTAAAATCCAAGTTTTCACGATCACCTTGAAATTCAGCATAAGGATCCTCTCCATAAACTGCTATAACAACATCAGCATTTAAGGATGTGTCACCATCTTCTGAAAAAATTACTTTGCCACCTGCTTTATTGACTGTTTCTTCAATACCCTGTAAAATAGATTCTCCATTTGGAAACTTATCATTAGTATGTCCTGTCCCTTGCCAAGAAAGTGTCCATCCACCACTTGCTTTAGAGATACTTGCCGCTCCATCTCCAACTACCAATATTGTTTTTTTAGGATCGATTGGTAATACTTGATTATTATTTTTAAGTAGTACCAAAGATTCTCTAACAGCCTGTCTTGCAACATCTCTATGTTTTGTTAGAGCTAAAAGACTTTCATTTCCAGCATTAACTCGAGAGCTTGGAGCACCTTTTTGAAAAATACCTGATAAAAGTTTAACTCTTAATATACGTCGAACAGCATCATTCAAACGCTCCATAGGTATTGTACCATCTTTAACATGTTTAAGTGTACTTTCATACAAGCCTTTCCAACTATCTGGCGCCATGTACATATCCAACCCTGCATTTAACGATTGCGGACAATCTGTATTTACACATCCTGGAACCTGACCATGACCATTCCAATCACCAACAACAAATCCATTAAAACCCATTTTTTCTTTCAACACATCGGTTAGTAATTCTTTATCACCGTGAAGTTTTCTTCCCTGCCAACTGGAAAAAGAAGCCATTACAGTTTGAACACCTGCAGGAATTGAACTGTAATATCCAGCAGCATGAACCTCACTTAATTCTTTTTCACTGATTAAGGCATCTCCTTGATCTACTCCATTTTCAGTAGCACCATCTGCTAAGAAATGCTTTGCGCTTGAAATTACTTTACCGTCTCCCATGAAATCTTGTGAACCAAATTTTCCTTGCAGTCCAATCACAATTCGATCTCCGTAAGACTTAACAATATCAGGATTTTCAGAGAATCCTTCATAACTTCTACCCCATCTCAAATCTTGAGGAACGGCTAGTGTAGGAGCAAAAGTCCAATCATGACCGGATACAGTTAATTCATGTGCAGTAACACTTGCAATTTCTTCAATTAAATCTGGATTATTCATTGCACCAAGACCTATATTATGAGGGAAAATTATTGAACCTTTTAAATTTGCATGTCCATGCACAGCATCAATTCCCCATATAATTGGTATAGCTATTTCAACACCTTCATTATCAATGGATGCATTATAATATTTATCAGCCATTTCAAGCCAAGCTTCTGTTTCAGCGTATGGTAATGGACCGGGAGCAGAATTTCCTCCACTTAACACAGACCCTAGTCTGTATTTTTTAACATCCTCAGGTGTTAAAGATCCTGTGTCACCCTGAATAACTTGACCTACCTTTTGCTCTAAAGTTAGTTTCGGAAGTATTTCATCAATTTGAGCTTCAATTTCTGGATCTAGTGGTAAAGGATCTAGAGTAGACCATACATTATTATCTTGAGAAGAATTACAACTTAAAATGAGTGTTCCTAACGTAAAGAGTGCAATAAAAGTTGTAAATAATTTGAGCTTGACTTTAAGTGATTTGATCATTTTTATATTGAAGTTTTAGATTTTTAAAGATAAAAAAAAATTGCAGAGAGGAAGGGATTCGAACCCTCGATTCCATTTCTAGAATACACGCTTTCCAAGCGTGCGCCTTAAACCACTCGGCCACCTCTCTAATTTTAATGAATTATTTACCAAAGACTTCAATTGAATTTTGTTGAGTTATTTTAGAAATTTCATCTATTTCTAAGTTATAAACTTCTGCTAGCTTTTCTGCAATTATTTTTAAATAAGAACTCTCATTTCTAGATCCTCGGTAAGGTGAAGGAGCCAGATAAGGTGAATCGGTTTCTAAAACAATTTTATTTATTGGAATTTTATTGAGAAATTCTGATATTTTTCCATTCTTAAATGTCAATACACCTCCAATACCTAGATGAAAATTCAAGTCTATAACTCTAATTGCTTGATCTATATTTCCTGTAAAACAATGAAAAATTCCTCTTAATTTTTCACATTTAAATTTTTCTAAAACTTCAAAAATTTCATCAAATGAATCTCTTGAATGAATAACTATTGGTAAATCATAATCAATAGCTAATTTAATTTGTTCTTCAAACGCCTCAACTTGTTGATCAAGATATTTTTTTTCATGAAAAAGATCTATTCCTATTTCTCCAATTGCTTTATAGTCATGTTTTTCAATTTGTTTCTTTACAAAGTCTATTTCCAAATCAAAATTATCATCAACATAACAAGGGTGTAAACCAATCATACAAAAGACATTATCAGGATATTTTTTTTCCAAATCATGCATGCTTTTGTTGTATTTTGAATTTATTGAGGGAAGATAAAATCTTTCTACACCTACAGCTTTTGCCCTAGAGATGACATCATCAATATCATCTTTAAATTGTTCAAGATATAAATGGGTGTGAGTATCAATCAATTAATTAAGTCCTAAATGTTTTTCAACTTTACCGTCCATTAAAATGTTCTCTGGATCTTCAACACCTTCTTTAACAGCTATTAAAAATCCAACAGATTGGTTACCATCTATAATTCTATGATCATAAGACAAAGCTAAATACATCATAGGTCTTATTTCAACTTTACCATCAATAGCTACAGGTCTTTGAATTATATTATGCATTCCGAGTATTCCAGATTGAGGAGGATTTATGATAGGTGTAGATAACATTGAACCAAAAACACCACCATTAGAAATAGTAAATGTTCCTCCTGTCAAATCATCAACAGTAATAGTTTTATTTCTAACATGATCCGCAAGTCTTTTTATCTCTTGTTCAACTGCAGCAAAAGATAGATTTTGCGAGTTTCTTAATATTGGAGTCATTAAACCTTTTGGTCCTGAAACAGCAATACTAATATCACAATAATTAAAAGAAATTTTTTCGTTACCATCAATCATTGAATTAACATCTGGATATAATTCAAGAGCTCTAGTAACTGCTTTTGTAAAGAAACTCATAAAACCTAGACCTACTCCATGTTTTTGAGAAAATGCTTCTTTATACTTTTTTCTAAGCTCAAATATATTTGACAAGTCTGCTTCATTAAAAGTAGTTAACATTGCAGTTTCATTCTTAACAGAGACTAATCTCTCTGCAACCTTTCTTCTTAACATTGAAAGTTTTTCTCTATTTTCACTTCTTCCTTCATCATTTGATGATCCCATTGCAGGTACAACTTTTAAAACATCATCTTTAGTAATCTTATCTCCCTTAGCTTTAATTTCATTTATATCAATTCCTTTATCTGAAGCAATATTTCTTGCAAGAGGGGTAATACTTATTCCATCATCTTCAATTAAATCAACCTTTTTCTCTTCTTTAACTATATCAATTTCAGGTTCTTTAATTAAAGGTTTGGAATCAGAAGCTACAGATGTATCGATTAAACAGACAATATCTCCAACTGCCATTAAATCTCCTTCTTCTGCTTTTAAAGTAATTTTTCCAGATTCTTCAGCAGGTAAATCTAAAGTAGCTTTATCAGAATCTATCTCCGCAATTGTTTGATCTTTTGTAACTATATCACCATCTTTAACTAACCATTGAGAAATTTCAACTTCTGTTATAGACTCTCCTGGGGAAGGAATTTTCATTTCGAGGACCATCAGTACTATTTAGCTGGTTTTAAGTTATCAAAATTAATCATAAAATTGAAACTATTTAAATAATCATTATCTTAATAAATAAAATAAATGCAAAACAGAAGAGGTTTTATAAAGTCGTCATCTATAGCTACTCTAGGTTTATTATCATTAAGTCAGAATTTATATTCAATAAATAAATTACCAAAAAGAAAAATAAAAATAAGTTTAATGCCTGGGTCTTTGGGTATTAATGTTGATGCCTACGAGTTAATAAATCTTGCATTAAAAAATAACTTTGATTCAATCTACCCATTAATAAATGATTTAAGTAAGATGAGTGATTTAGAATTAAACGATTACACGGGAATGATGAAAAGTAATTCTTTATCATTTGATGTGTCTATATTACCTGTTGACTTTTCTCAATCAAATTCTATTTTTAATGATGGCATAAAGGTCCTCAAAGATTATTGTAATACGATGAAAAAGATTGAGTCAAAAGGATTCTGCAGGTGGATAATGCCTACAAACAATGATTTAACATATTTAAGAAATTTTGAGACACATAAGTCAAGACTTAAAGAGTGTGCAAAAATTATTGGAGATAATGGTATGATGCTTGGATTAGAATTTGTTGCACCAAAGACATTGATGGCTAGGGATCAATTTTCATTTATTAGAACCATTAATGAATTAAGAGAATTAATTGATGCTATTGATGAAAAAAATGTTGGATACCAGCTAGATACTTTTCATTTATATTGTGCAAACCACACAGTTGATGATCTAAAATTCTTAAATAAAGATGACATAATTATGTGTCAATTAAATGATGCGGTAAAAGGAAGAAGTCGAGACGAACAAATTGATTTAGAAAGGGAACTTCCAGGCAAAACAGGATTAATAGATACTGCTCCATTTCTAAATTTTTTAGAGGAAATTGGATATGAGGGGACTATAAGTGCTGAACCTTTTAATAAAGATCTAAATAGTATGAATAATGAGAAAGCTGCAAAAGTTACATTTGATTCAATCAAAAAAAGCTTTGAAAATGCAGGGATCTTTTAGAGTTTAATTTCTAAAATTATTTTTACTTTTATCAAAGACATATTCTATAACCTGATTATGTCTTTTTTCAAACCTAGTATAACTTCCTGAAGCAGTAGAACCATAAAATCTTCTAGTAGCAGGTCTAAATTTATTTGAAGCAGGCAAATGCATTTGAATATGACTCCATGCTCCCATATTTTTAGGTTCTTCCTGAGCCCAAACTATATCTTTTGCATTTGAGAATTTTTTAATTTCAGAATTAATTAAATCTATAGATAGAGGGAATAATTGCTCCAGTCTGACAATAGCTACATTTTTTATATTATTCTTCTCTCTGTATTCTAGAAGATCAAAATAGAATTTACCTGAACAGAAAACTAAAGAGTCTGCTTTTTTTGTGTCAATATCCTGATCAGTTATTACTGGTAAAAATTTTGATGTACTTAGTTCATCAATTTCAGATACAACTTTAGGGTGTCTTAATAAACTTTTAGGAGTAAATAAAATCAATGGCTTTCTAAAAGTAGTAAGCATTTGTCTTCTTAAAAGATGAAAAAGATTTGATGGAGTTGTACAATTAGCAGCATACATATTGTCTTTGGCACACAACTGTAAATAACGTTCCATTCTTGCAGAGGAATGCTCAGCACCTTGTCCTTCGTAACCATGAGGAAGGTAAAGAACTATTCCATTCTGTAATTTCCATTTATCTTCTGCTGATGAAATATATTGATCGATTATAATTTGAGCACCATTAGAAAAGTCTCCAAACTGAGCTTCCCAAATCGTTAAACATTTTGGACTAGCTAATGCGTATCCATAATCAAACCCAAGAACTCCATATTCTGATAGAAGTGAATTATATATTTTAAATACTCCTTTGTTTTTTGACTCTATACTATTAAGAGGTAGATACTCCTCCTCAGAGTCTTCAGATTTTAGAACTGCATGTCTGTGAGAAAACGTACCTCTCTCAACATCTTGACCTGAAATCCTTATATTAAAACCTTCGGTCATCAATGTACCATAAGCAAGTAATTCAGCCATAGCCCAATCTACCTTTTCATTTTCAAAAACTAATTTTTCCCTTGAATTGAAGAGTTTAACAACTTTGCGTAAGAATGCTTTTTCAGGAAGTTGAGTTATTGATTTAGCCACATCAATTATATTGCTCTTTTTAGATCCAGTATTAAAATCCTCTAACATTTTTTTTTCATCAACTCTCTTAAAACCATCCCAGACCTCTTGCATGAAAGGAGTGATTTTAGTTTTATCTTTTTTCTTTGAATCAGTTAATTCTTCTTCTAACTCAGAAAAATATTCAGATTCAATTTTAGAAATATATTGTTCTTCAATCAATCCTTGCTTAATTAATTTAGAAGCATATATATCTCTAGGATTAGGGTGTGAAGAAATGTATTTATATAACTTAGGCTGAGTAAATCTTGGCTCATCTCCTTCGTTATGACCATATTTCCTGTAACCAAGTAAATCGATAAAAACATCTCTATTAAATTGATTTCTGTATTCTAAAGCAAAAGTCACCGCATGAATAACTGCTTCAACATCATCAGAATTAACATGAAGAACAGGAGATAGTGTCACCTTTCCTACATCCGAACAGTAAGTGCTTGATCTTGCATCAAGATAATTTGTAGTAAATCCAACTTGATTATTAACAATTAAATGGATAGTTCCACCAGTTGTATATCCTTTTAATCTTGACATTTGAATTACCTCATACACTAATCCTTGACCCGCAATAGCAGCATCACCATGAACAATTATTGGTAAAATTTTGTTTGTTTGATTATCAAAATCGTTTTCTAGTTTAGCTCTTGCTATACCTTGTACTATTGGATCAACTGATTCAAGGTGTGAAGGGTTTGGCGCAAGGTTCATGTTAATTTTCTTACCAGACTTAGTAGTTCTCTCTGATGTCCAGCCAAGATGATATTTAACATCTCCATCAAATGTATCTTCTTCATAATCTTTCCCTTCAAACTCGCCAAAAATATCTTTACTTGACTTGCCAAAGATATTTGCAAGTGTGTTTAATCTTCCTCTGTGAGACATTCCCATTATAAATTCCTCGACACCTTTTTCAGCAGCAGAGGTAATTAGAAAATCAATAGCTGGTATTAAAGATTCTCCTCCTTCAAGAGAAAATCTTTTTTGTCCAACATATTTCTTTTGTAAAAAATTTTCAAAGGTATATGCCTTATTCAGGCTTTCTAAAATCTGGAGCTTTTCCTCCTTTGAAAAATTAGGATGATTTCCATTTACATTAATTTGATTCTGAATCCACTTAACTCTTTCTGGATCTCTTATATACATATACTCAATTCCAATTGAGTGACAGTATATTCTTTTTAAGTGATCTATTATATTCTTTAGTTTATCTGCTCCTATCCCAACTATTTCTCCTGCACTAAAAACCAATTCAAGATCACTGTTTTCTAATCCAAAGTTTTCTATATCTAGAGTAGGCAAATATTTCCTTCTCTCTCTTACTGGATTTGTAACAGTAAATAAATGTCCTCTTTTTCTATAAGCATCTATTAAATTAACAACCTGAAATTCTTTTTTTATATTTTCAGGAACCTCAAATTTTCTTTCCTCAACAGTAATGTTTGCATTCTCTAATCCAAAGTCAAATCCTTGAAAAAAAGCTTTCCAACTAGGTTCAAGACTATCAGGTGATTCTAGGTACTGATCATACATTTCAGCAAAAAAACTTGTATGAGCTGAGTTAAGAAATGAGAATTTGTCCATTCAGTGTTATATAGTTAATAAAATTACAACTTGTTTTTTATGTTTCTTAATTATTTTTAGATTTTTGTATCATGTTTGCCCTAATTGATTGTAATAATTTTTATGCTTCCTGTGAGAGGGTTTTTCAACCTCACTTAAATGGTAAGCCAGTTGTAATTCTGTCAAATAATGATGGTTGTGTAATAGCTAGAAGTAATGAAGCTAAATCTCTTGGGATACCTATGGGGGCTCCAGCATTTAAGTACAAAGGAGTTTTTCAAAAAAATAAAGTTCAAATTTTCTCATCTAACTTTACATTGTATGGTGATATAAGTAATAGGGTAATGTCTATAATCTCTCGCCATGTACCAGATGTAGAGATTTACAGTATTGATGAAGCATTTGTAAAATTTGATGGATTCTCTGAAGATGATATTAATGAAAAATGTAGAGATATAATAAGAATAATCTTTAAATGGACAGGCATACCTGTTTCGATAGGTTTAGCACCAACAAAGTCACTTGCAAAAGTTGCAAATAGAATTGCAAAAAAATATTCAACTAGAACAAATGGATTCTACTCAATTAATAATAATGAGAAACGTATAAAAGCTTTAAAAAATATTTCTGCTGGAGATATATGGGGTATTGGTTTTCAAAATGAAAAAAAACTATTGAAAGTTAATGTAAAGTCTGGAATGGATTTTGTGAATCTTCCTGATCAATGGGTCAAAAAGAATATGAGTATAATAGGGTTGAAACTCAAAAAAGAACTTGAAGGCAATCCTACTCTTGATATTGAAGAGGGTAAAATTGATAAAAAATCTATTGCTACTACTAGAAGTTTTGAGACTGAAATTTCATCACTTGATGATCTTACTGAAAGGATTACAACATTCTCTGTAGTCGCTTCAAAAAAACTCAGAAGACAAAATAGTGAATGCAGTATGATATGTGTTTATATTCGTAGTAATCCTTTCAAACAAAAAGGTGAGAGATATCATTACAGCTTAACAGGATCACTACCTTTTTCAACAAATTCAAGTATCGAAATAAGTAAATTCGCTGTAAAGCTTTTAACTAAAATTTATTCTAAAAATAAATCATATAAAAAAGCAGGAATAATACTAATGGGATTATCTCCACAATCTAATCATCAATTTAGCTTATTTGATCAAAATATCGATAAACAAAAAAAGCTAATGAAAAGTATTGATAGTATCGATAGTAAGTATGGACTTTATAAAGTGAGACTAGCAAGCCAAGATCAGAAAAGAATATGGAAAATGAAAAGACAAAAACTATCAAGAAATTATACAACTGAGATTGATGAAGTTTTAATTGTTAAATAGAACTATGACTAGAAAGAATAATATTAAAATATTTAAACCTAATGATAACGACTCTTTAAGTAGCTTGTTTATTAAGGATGGAATATCCGCTGGATTTCCATCACCTGCAAGTGATTTTGAGGAATCAAGAATTAGTTTAGAAAAAGTGGTAGTTAAGAATAAAGAAGCTACATTTTATGCAAAAGTATCAGGAGAATCAATGAAAGATGCCGGCTTAGATGATGGAGACATTTTGGTAATTGATAGAAGCGAGGAATTAAAAAATAATAAAATTGCTGTTTGCTATTTAAATGGAGACTTTACTGTAAAAAGAGTAAAAATTGAAAAGGATCATATATATCTAATTCCAGAAAACAAAAATTATGAGCCGATTAAGGTCACTGAAGAAAATGAATTCATAGTATGGGGAGTTGTAACTTATGTTATTAAAAGAATTTAAAGTCTCTCATAAATACCAGCTATTCCCTGGCCACCTCCAACACATGCTGTAACCATTCCATACTTTTGGTTTCTCCTTTTCATTTCATCTAATAGTTGAATTGAAAGTTTAGCTCCAGTACAACCTAGTGGATGACCAAGAGCGATAGCTCCTCCATTTACATTTACAGTTTCTGGATCAAGACCACTCTCTTGAATCACAGCAAGTGCCTGAGCAGCAAAAGCCTCATTTAATTCTGTTTGTTCAATATCAGATAATTTTAATCCTGCTTGTTTTAAAGCCTTTGGAATTGCCTCAACTGGTCCTATGCCCATATATAAAGGGTCAACACCACCAGAGGTACATGTTACCATTCTGGCAATTGGTTTTACTCCAAGTTGCTTTACCATCTCTTCAGACATTACAAGGACAAAAGCCGCACCATCTGACATTTGCGATGAGCTACCTGCGGTTACAATTCCTCCTAGTTTAAAAGCTGGTCTTAATTTTGCTAAAGCTTCAATTGTTGTTTCTCTTCTAACACCTTCATCCATGTCTACAGTATGAGATTTAGAAACTTTTTTACCATCCTTAACAAATACTTCTTCCACAGTTACAGGAACTATTTGATCTTTAAAATAACCTTTATCAATTGCATTTGCAGCTTTGACATGAGACTCATACGAAAATTTATCTGAAGCCTCTCTTGTTATCTTATATTTTTCTGCAACTGCCTCTGCGGTATGTCCCATCCCAATGTGATAATTCATATTTTCCATATTAGCCTGATAACTAGGTGCTAACTTATAGCCAGTCATTGGTAATAAACTCATACTTTCAATTCCTCCTGCAATAAATATATCACCAAATCCTGCTCTAACTTTACTAACTGCCATTGAAATAGCTTCAAGACCTGAAGCACAGTATCTGTTAATTGTTACACCCGGAACTTCTTTACCAAGAGCTCTTGCAGATATTAATCTTGCTACCTGAAGACCTTGCTCTCCCTCAGGATTTGCACACCCTACAATAACATCATCAACTTTAGTTGTGTCAAGCTCTGGGATTTGACTTGATAAATGCTTGATTACATCTACTGCAAGATCATCGGTTCTATAATTTTTAAAACCACCTCTTTTTGCTTTTCCAATTGCTGATCTATAACCAGCTACTATATATGCTTCCATAATTAATTTCTTAAAGGTTTTTTATTCATCAACATGTACTGAATTCTGTCTAGAGTTTTTTGATTACCAAGTAAACTCATAAAACTTTCTCTTTCAAGATCTAAAAGGTATTCTTCACTTACATTTTGAGGATAAGTTAAGTCACCTCCACACATGATATATGCTATTTTTCTTGAAACTTCCACATCATGATCTGACATATAGTTACCAAGCTTAAACTCATTAATTGCAGAATATAAGGTAGATAGTCCTGCCCTTCCAAGAACTTCAATATCCTGTCTTGAAGATGGTGGTATATATCCTGTTTTTAAACTTAGAACTTTATCTTTTGCCATTGCAATATTTCTCATTCTATTCATACAAATAAAATCTCTGTTTGGATTTAAGTAATGAAGGCCAAAAGCTTCATGGGCAGATGTTGAAACAGCTCCCATTGCAATTGATTTAAAATGATCAATTAAAGAAGGCATTTTTACATCTCCTGTATTGAAAGAATCAGAAGCTCTCATTGCCATCTCTTTTGTTCCTCCACCGGCTGGAATAAGACCAACCCCAGCCTCTACTAAACCAATATATGATTCTGATGCATAGATTCCAGCATCACAATGAATCGCAACTTCAAGTCCACCACCCATAACAAAACCATGTGTTGCAGCAACCACAGGAACATTACAAGTTCTCATTTTCATTAATATTTTTTGAAATGCAACTAAAAACTCTTCAATTTCATCATAGTTTTGTTGCATTGCCATCATACCGATATTCATAAGATTGGCTCCAACAGAAAATTGTTTATCATTATTACCTATAACAATTCCATTCCAACCATCTTTTTCTGCTATATCAATTGCTTCATTAATTCCTTTTGCAATTCCCTCTCCAATTGAATTTCCTTTTGTTTGAAATTCGATACACATTACTCCATCACCTATATCATGAACTGTACATTCAGAGTTTTTAAGAATTTGATTATTTTCTCTATACGCATCAAGTAGGAAAAACGACTCAGCACTTGGGACGTTAATATATTTCTTTGACTTCAAATCAAAATATTTTTTCTTACCACCTTCAAATTTATAGAATGATTCAGCACCTGAATTTTTCATTTCTGAAATCCAATCTGGAATTTCATCACCACACTTTTTTATCATATCAATTGCAAAATCTAATCCTAGATTATCCCAAAGCTCAAAAGGACCATGATTCCATGCATAACCAGTTCTTAAAGCATCATCTATCTGATAATATTCATCTGCAATTTCCGGAACACTCATTGCTGAGTATGATAGAAGACATGAATAATACTCTCTGTAAAACTTACTTGGGTTTGAATCACCTTCAACTAAAAATTTAAGTCTACGATCAAAAAGCTCAATTGATTTAGCCTCTTTTATTTCAGGAAGATTAGGCTTAATCGATTTTCTGTATGTATTTGTTTCTAGATCAAGAGCATTTATAATTGTCTTTCCATTTTCATCTTTCTCTTTAGTCTTTTCGTAGTAACCTTTACCTGTTTTATTTCCTAAAAAATTCTTATCGATTAAAAACTTAAATGATTTATTTTCAGGTTGATCTTTAAGTTTACTGTAAAAAGAATCAGTTTTAACATTATCAACTAAAAAATTTGTCACCTTATCACTAGTGTCTAATCCAACAATATCTTGAAGTCTAAAAGATCCTGAACTAGGATGACCTATAACAGTTCCAGTCATTAAATCAACTTCCTCAATTGTAAAATTATATTTTTCAGTAAGTTGAAGTACTTTAATTCCGGACATTACACCAATTCTATTTCCAATAAATCCTGGGGTGTCTTTACAAAGAACAGTTTGTTTTCCAAGAACAAGATCTCCAAACTCCATTAAAAATGAAGTTAAAGAAGAGTCAGTATCAGCATGAGGAATGACCTCAAATAATCTCAAATATCTAGGAGGATTAAAGAAGTGTGTTCCACAAAATTTTGATTTAAAGTTTTCTGATCTTCCTTCACACAAAAGTGATATAGGGATACTCGATGTGTTTGAAGTTACAAAAGCATGATCAGATTTGAATTTTTCTACTTTTTCAAAAACTGTTCTTTTAATTTCTAGATTTTCTACGATTACTTCAATTATCCAATCTGCATTTTTAATTTTTTCAAAATCATCATCAAAATTTCCTGTTGTAATCCTCTTAGCATATTCTTTTTTATAAAGAGGGTTTGGTCTAGATTTTATTGCATTTTTCAAAGATTCATCTGCAATAATATTTCTATTTTTTATTGACTTATCTTTTGGCTGGATATCAAGCATTAAAACATCTATTCCAACATTTGCAAGGTGACAAGCAATTCCAGAACCCATAACTCCAGATCCAAGAACAACTGCTTTTTTAACTTTATAGCTCATATTTTTTTATAATAATTGCTAATCTAAATAAAATTATTTTAATTATTACCTTTACACGATTAACGAATAAATTATGGATAAAGAAAATATACTTGCAAACTTTCAATCTAAAGCAAAAAATGCTGCACCAATCGGTGGCACAATCAAATTTGAGATTGATGGAAATTCTATCTGCATTGATGGAACAGGTTCTGAAAACAAGATATTATTAGAAGATATGGAAGCAGACTGTACAATTACAATGGCTGGTTCTTTAATGGAAGATCTTAAAAATGGTAAAGTAAATCCAATGATGGCTGTTATGAGTGGTAAACTCAAAATAAAAGGTGATCAGGGACTAGCAATGAAGCTTCAAGCTTTCATGTAAATCAAAATCATCTTTCATTAAACACTCAAATAAGTGAAACGAAATCTTGATATTCTTGTTATTTCCGATTTACATCTTGGCACATATGGTTCTGAAGCTGATGAAGTTTTAGCCTACTTAAAAACAGTTGAAGCTAAAAAGATTGTCATCAATGGAGATTTTGTTGATATCATGCTTTTTAACAAAAGGTTTTGGCCTAGCTCTCATATGAAAGTTGTAAAGTATATTCTTGACCTTATATCACAGGGCAAGGAAATACATTATGTAGTTGGAAACCATGATGAATTATTAAGGAAATTTTTAAATTTTAAAATTCAAAACTTTCAAATAGTTAACCAAGTAGTTCTTGATACTGACGAGGGTAAAGTGTGGTTGTTTCACGGTGATGTTTTTGATTTTTCTATTCAAACTGCCTGGATAACAAAACTGGCTGGATTTCTTTATGATTACATGATAATATTTAATAGTTGGCTTAATAAAAAAGTTATGATACCTCTTGGTCGTAAAAGATTGAATTTCTCTAAAACTATTAAAGCTAAAGTCAAAACTGCAGTTCAATATTTTAGCAATTTTGAAAGAACTGCAGCTGAAACTGCTCATAAAAATGGATATAAATATGTTGTATGTGGTCATATTCATACACCAAAAATTGAGTCTTTTAATGTTAATGGTAAAGAAGTTATTTATATGAATTCAGGAGATTGGCTTGAAAGTTTATCTTCTTTGGAATATGTAAATAATAAATGGTCCATATATATGCATGCTCGATCTGAAAATGAATTTGAAAAAGATGAAGGTGATCGAATTGAAATGACAAATAAAGAGCTTTATAAAGATCTAATCGCTGAATTCAAAATTCTTCAGGATAAATGAAAATCCTCTACGCTATTCAAACTACTGGAAACGGACACTTAGCCAGAGCTCAAAGTATCATACCAAGATTAAAGAAAGTAGCTGATTTAGATATCATAACAAGTGGTCCAAAGAATGATTTTTTACTTGAAGAGAAACCTGTCAAACATTATAATGGAGTTACTTTTTTTTACACTGACTCTGGAGCAGTTAACTGGTTAAAAACAATCTTTTTAAACAACTATCCAAGATTCATTAAAGAGGTTCTCTCATGTCCGGTTAAAAAATATGATTTAGTTATAAATGATTTTGAACCAGTTTCAGCATGGTCCTCACTCTTTAAAGGAGTAAAATGTTTTGAGCTAACAAATCAATATTCAATGAGTTTAAAGAATATTCCAAAACCTGAAAAATATTCAAGGCTCGTTTTATTTGCGATAAAATATATAATTCCTTCCACTCTAGGTTATGGATATCATTACAAGAAATATGCAAATAGGATTTTTTTTCCAATTATTAGGGATAAAATAAGGGAGTTGAAAATTACTCAGAGTAATGAAATAATTATTTATTTACCGACTTATGCTCCCAATAAACTTATTGAATTGATCAAACAACTTCCTCAAGATAAAAAATGGACAATTTTTTCTCCTGATACAAAATCACAACAAATTTCTGGGGTTAATATTGAACCCTTATCAGAAAAGTTGTTCTTGAAAAAATTTGCTTCATGCTATGGTATCGTTTGTGCAGGTGGATTTGCTACCACTTCAGAAGCTATATTTCTTGGAAAACCAATGCTTGTGGTTCCAGTTGAAGCTCAAATTGAGCAACATTTTAATGCTGCAGCACTTATGAAAGAAGGTGTTACAGTTGTAGACAGATTTTCACAAAAAAATTTAAAAACTATTTCAAAATGGGTAGATTCACCATTTGTTTTTAAAATAAAATATAAAGATGAATCAAAAGAAATTGTAGATGCTTTAATAAATGATTACTCAAATCTAAATTAGAACTTATTATGGAAAATGATATTGAAAAACTAAAATTTCCAATTGGAAAATATAAAGCAATTCTTGAATTTAATTTTTCTAGAACAATTGAGGATATAAAGACACTTGAGTCATTTGCTGACAATCTTAGAGATTCAGTAAAAGGCCTTGATAAAACAGACTTTAAAAAAACTTACAGAGAAGGTGGAATGAATATTGCTCAAATTATTCATCATTATTGCGATACTCACACTTATGCATTTTTAAGAACAAAACACAGCTTGTTAGAAGATAATCCAAGTGTTAAAATGTATGAAGTAAGTGAGTTTTTAACCACATCCGAATCAAACGTTTTAGATGTAGAGGATAGCTTAAATGTAATTCAAGGAATTCATGCAAAGTGGGTTAGTCTTTTAAAAACATTATCAGAAGATGATTTTAAAAGAACTTACTATCACTCTGTTAGAGATAAAAATATTATTCTTCACGAACACGTTGGTATGTATGCTTGGCATACTAAACATCATATAGTTCATATTGGAATGGCTAAAGAAAGTATTAAAGAAAAGGGAAAGAGATCTAAACAATAAAAAGTTATATTTTGAATACATTTGAAATTAAATACCAAGGTAATTTAAGAACCACTGCCACTCATTTAGATTCTGGATCAAAAATAAGCACGGATGCTCCAAAAGATAACCATGGACTTGGAGAAACTTTTTCACCAACGGATATGGTATGTTCTGCTTTAGCTAGCTGTATTTTAACTATTATGGCAATTGCTGTTGAGAAAGATGGTATTGATATTAAAGGGACTAATGCAATTGTTAAAAAAACAATGGGAATTAACCCTAGAAGAATTACTAAAATTGATATTGATTTAACTTTTCCAAAAGAATACAATTCTAAGACTAAAACTATTTTAGAAAGAGCCGCCCTTAATTGTCCTGTACATCATACGATATCAGAATCTGTAGAAAAAAATATTTCTTTTACTTACCTAAACTAAATCAACAAAAAGAAAAAACCTGCAACTTTCGTCACAGGTTTTTAATGTAATAATGCTGTTTCTTTTTTTGGTCTTATAAACTAAACAAAATCAACAAATAAAAAGCTTAAGTATTATTACTTTTCATATTATTTAGCCTACCACAGTTTTAAAAATATTATATAATTAATAACCTGGGTTTTGCACCAAATTAGGATTGATGTCTAACTCTGCTTGTGGAATAGGCAACAATAATTTATCTGCTGTAGCCTGATAACCAAGGGAAACACCTGTATCATCTGTAAGTCCATTCAAATACTGAGCCATAGCTGTATTATCGTTAAAGTAACGTTTTAAGTCATAATAGCGATTAAATTCAGCCACTAACTCTAGTCTTCTTTCTTTTAGAATAGCAAGTTTAACTTCATCTTGTGATGTGGCCGAAGTTGGAGCTAAATCAACTCTTGCACGAACTTGATTAAGTAGCGTTATTGCTTCTGTTGTTTGCCCGATAGCGTTTAGTGCCTCAGCTCTTAACAAGATAATATCCGCTAAGCGAAGTAGCATTACGTTCCAAGCTCCAAAAATCTCGCCAGATCTACCCATTTTATACATGAAACTAACAGGTGAATCAGCGCCATAACCATAATTTGGTTGAGTTATTTTTGAACGATCGTTAACAGTAATAACCGTTGACCATTTCCTCTCACTATCTCCCATTTCGTCAAAAGCAGAAATAAGATCTGTAGTGATTGTATTAAATCTATGGTATGCAACTTCCCAACTAGACCCTGGTTTACTTCCTTCATATTGTGAAAAGTCTCCAGGCGGTAACATTTGTAGTGGGTGATAAGAAGCGATGTTTCCATCTGGAACGTGTTCCATTTCTAATATTGATTCACGTGAATAATCATGCTCACCATCAAATAAATGATCAAATGTTGACAACAATTCATAGACTCCGCTATTTATAACCTTACCTGCATATTCCGCGCTTTTAGCGTAGTCTCTGGTTTCCGCATATACTTTAGCCAACATTGCTTGAGCTGCTCCTTTTGTACCCCTAGTTCTAGTTAAAAAATTAGATGAGTGCTCAGTAGGTAATAATCTTTCAGCTTCTAATAAATCTTCTTCAATTTGAGCATAAGTTTCCTCTTGAGTTGCTCTTGATTTGAATAAGTCAGCATCAACTGTAGATAATTGCAGCGGTACTCCTCCAAAAATTCTAACTAGTTGAAAATAATTAAACGCTCTTATAAAGTAAGCTTGCCCCAATACTGAGTTTTTATCTGAATCAGAGAAATTAGGATCTTCAATTCCAGGTACGTTATCAAGAACAGAATTTGCACCTGCAATATATCTATATGGTTGAGCCCATGCATATCCTAATGGCTCATATGCTGATGCATTAGGAGTATGTAATTCATGCGTAATGAAATCTGCCACAAAACCACCATGGGTATTATCTGCTCTCATATCACTAAAAACAGTATGCATCCATTTGTAATAGTGTTGACTCATATTTGCTGGTTCTCCATATACAGCGCCTATTGCAGCCTCTGCATCCGACTGAGTTTGATATGAACCTTCAGCAGACAACTCATTTAGAGGAACTTTCTCTAGAAATTCAGGGCTACATGAAGAGATCATTAGCATTAGTGCTGTGACTAATACCATGTTTATGTTTTGAATGTTATACATTTTATTGTTTTTTTTAGAAATTATTGATTGATTTTTCATTTGTATATTATTAAAATTCAACATTAAGACCCAATGTTAATGTTTTTGCTTGGGGATATGAACCATAGTCTACACCTTGAGTAAGGGCAACTGAGTCTAAACCGCCTAAGCTTCTGTTTACTTCAGGAGAATAACCTGAATAATCCGTAAAAGTGAACCAGTTCTTAAGATTTGCATAAATGCTTAATCCCGAAACTTTCAACTTCTCCGTAATATTATTTTCAAAGTTGTATGATAAACTAATGTCTCTTACTCTAAGAAAAGACCCATCTTCTACCCAACGACTGTTTATCCCTCCGTTATTATTAGAATCCACTACAGTCACTCTTGGAATATCTGATATATCTCCTGGATTTCTCCAACGATTTACAATATCAGCAGATTGATTTTCTGGAAATCTCATAGACTCAAGATTTTGCTTACCATTATTGTAAATATCATTCCCATAAACACCATCAATTACAATGTTCAAATCAAAATTTTTGTAACTAACCTTGTTAGTAAATCCATAGGTAAAGTCAGGCATAGGATTCCCAATAACTTGCTTGTCTTCAGCTGTTATTACACCGTCCCCATCATTATCTGTAAATATCAAATCACCCGTTTGAGGATCAACTCCTTCACTATTCCATCCCCAAAAACTAGCTAATGGAAGATCATTCTTAGTGATTTGCATATTTCCACCTCCGTTTTGTAAAAATGTAGAAAATATTTTAGTATTTTCTGGAATACCCTTAACAATATTTTCATTCCAAGATATATTGAACATTGTATTCCAACTGAAATCTCCTTTACTAATCAAGGCAGCGTTTAGAGCAAGTTCAAATCCTTTATTTTCAATATACCCATCTAGATTAACTATTTGTGTAGCAAAACCGGTTGTTTGAGGTAGGGTTTGAGGAAAAATTAAATTTTCTGTTCTCTTATTGTAGTAATCAGCTGAAATATAAACGCGATCATTTAAAATTGAGAAATCTAATCCAACATTAAATTGATTTGAAGTTTCCCAACCAAGTTCACTGTTTCCTGATTGAGGACTAGGAATTCTTCCTGGAGCTAACGATGTAGGACCTGAAGGATATTCATTTACAGATACAATATTTGCATATGCATTAAGACCGGATGGTAAATTTCCTGTTTCACCATAACCAGCTCTAAGTTTTAAATTTGTAATAGATTCAACATTATCCATGAAACTTTCATTTGATAAGTTCCACCCAGCTGAAAATGTTTTGAACGTTCCCCATCTATTAGCAGATGCAATTCTTGAAGACCCATCCGTTCTAACAGAAGCAGTTAATAAGTATTTGTTATCATAATTATAATTTGCTCTCGCAAAGTATGACTCAAGAGACCACGAACCTGCATCAGTTAAATTTGATGAGCTTACAGTTGCAGTATTAAGAGTTCTTACACTTTCTGATGCAAAATTTTGTTTGGTTTGCATACTAAAAATTCGATCTTCCTCAGAAACACTGTTTCCAACAATAACACCTAAGTTATGTTTACCAAAAGACTCTTTATAAGTTAAAGTGTTGTCGAATATATATCTTAAAACTTCTCCTGTGTTAAATTGCCCCTCACCAAGAACAGCTAATGCTGGACGTGTAACCGTTGGGTCTTTAAATGCCGTGTAACGATTATTTGAAATGTTTATTCCAAATTGAGTTTTAAATGTCAAATTATATGGAAGCTTCACAGAAAAGTTAGCATCAGCAACAATGTTATTTATTACATCTAAATTATCATTACCGTAAATGTAACTAAGTGGATTTTCAAGTCCCATTCCAGCTAAGGCTGATAATGTGTAATATCCTTCGTCATCGATAATTGGTTGAAATGAAGGAGTTACTAACGCAGATGATATAGCACCTCCATATTTTCCTCCCATATCGTCTGGAACTTTTTTGACATTAGATCGAGTCCAATTAAAATGTGATCCAAAACTTAGCCACTCATTGATCTGCTGATCTAAATTCATAGAAAGTGAGTATCTTTTATTTTCTGAGCTTACTACAATTCCATCTTGACTTAAATATCCTAAGCCAACGTAAAAAGATCCATTTTCACTACCTCCAGAAATAGATGCATTAACCCCAGTCATTGGAGCATCACGATAAATTAAATCTTGCCAATCATTATTGTTAAGTTGTAAAACGTTACCTGGTATTTGATTACCGTTTAGTTCTAGAATGTAATCAGCTAAATCATTTTGATTTAAAAGTGGAATCTTGCTAATTAAGCTTGAAGATCCAGTATAAGAATTTAAGCTTACTTTAAATTCACCACTTCTTCCTTTTTTTGTAGTTATCAACACTACACCATTACTTGCTCCTGCAGCACCATATATACCTGCAGCAGATGCATCTTTCAGTACTGTAATGTCTTCAATGTTATTAGGGTCGATGGCAGCAGTTGAATAAGAGACAACTCCATCAATTACATATAATGGCTGAGTATTTCCAGATAGTGAAGATATACCACGCACAAAAATCTGAGGGGATGCTCCAGGTCTTCCATTATTTTGAACTACTCGAACTCCTGCTGACCTTGATTGTAATAATTGACCAACATCAGTATTTGATTTTTCAGCTGTTCCATCTAAATCTAAAACAGAAATTGCAGAAGTAATATCCCTTTTATTTTGTGAACCATAACCAGTTAATACAACCTCGTCTAAACCTGCTATATCAAGAACTAATACAACATTTAAATCTGCATTTGAAATTGCATCTACCCTTTGAGTAGAAAATCCAATAAATGAAACTTCAAGTGTTGCATCTTCGTTTTCAAGATCTAATTTGAAATTTCCGTCAAAATCTGTGGTAGTACCATTAGTAGTTCCAACTTCAATAACAGAAGCTCCAGGGAGTGGGTTACCATTACTATCAGTAACATTTCCGCTTATCGTAGTTTGGACAATCTCTTCAACGGCCTCTTTAGAATCTGTTGGAGGACCATTTGATGTTGGATTAGCTTTTGAAAGTAAAACAACATTTTCATTTAAGTTATACGATAACTTATCTTCAAAAATTAATTTGATTACTGTATTAAGTTCCGCATTTTCAACTGAAAGACTTATTTCTTTTTGGAAATCATAGATATCGCTACCAAAAATAAACCTGAGATCAGTTTGTGATTCAATTTTATCCAATACGTCAATAATTGCTTGATCTTCTACTTCTATACTTATTTCGAACTGCGAATAAACATTATTGTTCGCAACGGTTGAAAATATCATTGTAATGGAAAGAAATAGTGAGATTTTCATAATTTTTAAAATATTGATACTTTTTTTAGCTCCTTTGTCGAGCATATTATCTTTAAAATTCATAATTTTAATATTCATTGATTAGTGATTTTATTGCTTGCTTAGTAATTATATATTGCTTTTTAATTGAGCGGGTTTTTGTCTCACCAAAGGCCCGTTTTTTAATTTATTATTATCTTATTATTTATTATTTTATAATTTAAATTGTATATCTCTTCGAGGTAATCCAAAACATTTTCTATTGATTCTGTTTCAGTTAAAATCGTAGCATTGATATATTCGTTATTTAATTTGTCATTATTATTAATAATAACGACATCATAAATTCTTTCAAGTTTTGTAATCATGTTATTGATGTTTTCATCACGAAATATGATTCTTCCATCAATCCAGGAGGTATATAGCATTGTATTAACTTCTTTTATTTCAACACCTTCTCCAGCGTAATTTACCTTAGCTTTATCACCAGGCCTTAAAACAAATGTTTCGCTATTACTAATAGTGTTTTTTATGCCTAAGCTACCTTCAGTTAGTATAACTTCAGAAAAATTATCTTCTTGATAATCTTTAAAGTTAAATTTCGTACCGTAAACTTCAACAAATGAACCTGTTGATGTAACTTTAAATGTATTTAAGCTATCGCTTGAAACATCAAAAAAGGCTTCCCCTGATAAAAATACTTCTCGATCAATTCCGTCGATAAAACTGACTGGATATGTTAATGAAGATCCAGAGTTCAAATAAACCAAAGTTCCGTCAGAAAGATTTAATTTAAAACGTTTTCCGTATGGAACATCAATTGTATTTTTTACAAATGATTCAAGATTCTCATCTTTATTGTAAACTAAAGTATTAGATTTTGTCTCAACTATCCCGTCAAGTTTTTTTAACTGTATTTCGTCAGCATCTAAAATAACTTTTTGACCTGATGAGGTCGTTAAAATTATATTTTTAGAATCAGCATTTATTTTATTAAAATCAGCTAAGTATGATAGTCCAAACACACAAATAAACAGTGCCGCTACCAATAGAAACTGCTTGTAGGATTTAATTTTAGTTGTGCGTTTTTCTTTTTTTATTCTTGTCTCTAATTCGTTAATTAAAGATGACTTGTCAAATTTGTTCAAGGTCATAGTTGCAAAGTGATTAATGTTAACATAATCTTTAAATATAGCATAGTTTTCTTCGATTAAAATAAAATCTAAAAGTTCTTCTAATTCAATAGATGAACAATCATCATTAAAAAATTTAAGAATTATATTTTCGATATAGTTATCCATTATTACCCCTATAACGATTCTAAAAATAACAACCCTTGCCTTATCTTTATAATAAGTGAGCATTTTTTGAATTATTTATAATAAAAAATATGATTAATTAAAAATTTTATATATTTCTATAATAAATGTTAAGATGTTGATACTCAGTAATAGAAAATTAATCAAAGGACTAAAAAAAAATGATCCATCAGCATGGCGCCAAGCTGTTGAGAAGTTCAGTGATAGTCTGTATGCATTTGCATTGAGTAAATGTTCGGATCATGAAACAGCATCAGAAATAGTTCAACAAGTTTTTGTCAAAACATTTGAGAATAAGGATAAATTAAACCCTAACTATTCATTAAAATCATTTTTGTATAAATCAACTTACAATAAGTTTATTGATTTATACCGAAAAAAGAAATCAATGTCTGCATTGCATGAACAATACTACTTTCTTTTAGAGCAATTGTCATCTGATAATGAAAATGATTTGTCAGATAAATTAAAAATGATGAATCTTAAAATCGAAAGCTTGCCTAGCAGAACCAAAGAAATATTTTGTTTAAGTAAACAAAGTGGATTGTCTAATGTTGAAATCTCAGAAATACTTGATATTTCTCTAAAAACTGTTGAAGGCCACATAACTAAGGCATTTAAATTACTTCGAAATGACCTTGTTAGTTCAAAAAACTAATCTTACCTATCTCAAACTATTTTTTTAAAGAAGCTAAAATTATTTCCTCCATAACTTTGTAACCCTCCAAATTTGGATGACTTAAATCATTAGCTGCGGTATACTCAGGCACTTTTAATCCGCCATCAGCATCTACCATTGCAGTATAGTAGTCAACATATGTTAGCCCATTTTCTTCGCAGTAACTTTTTAAAATTGAATTTAGTTTAACAATTTTAGTTGCTGGTTCTAGGCCGGGGGACCAAAGGAAATCAATTGCTGGAAGTGTTGAACATATGTAAACAGCAATGTTATTAGCCATGGCAATCTCAGCCATTGAGAATATATTTTCAGCCGTATTTTCTATACTTATTAAACCTGTATTCCCTGCGATATCATTTGTTCCAGCAAAAATTACTACAGCCTTTGGATTCAAACTAACAACATCAGATCTAAATCGAACAAGCATTTGTGGTGACGTTTGACCTCCAATGCCTCTATTGACAAATGGATTCTCGCTAAAAAAACTTGCATTATAATCACTCCAATCCATTGTAATTGAATTACCCATAAACACCACCCGATTCGGGTCAGAAATTTTTTTTAATTTTTCATTACTTTCTTTATAAAAATTAATGTTTGCCCAATCCATTAGAGTTCCACCTCCAGCAATTGCCATTTTAGGAGCTGTCATTAGGTCATCATATTTACTAGCTTGAATCAATTCTTGTGCATTCATGGATATTGTAACTAGTATAAATACAGAGGTTATAATTATTTTATTTATTATCATTTTTTTGATTTTGAATGAATCCATTTTAAGAAATTTGGTTCGGCGAATGCATTATTCCAACTTCCATGACCAACATTTTCATATAAAGTCATTTTGGGGCTACCTCCTGATTCTATAATGGCCTTTGCCATTTTAAAAGAATGCTTTGGATCAACCACTGTATCATCAGAACCATGAAAAATCCATACTGAAACTTTATTTGCATATAGTTTTGCAAATTCTGGAATTCCATTTCCACAGATAGGAGTAGCAGCAGCAAACATGTTCGGTCTTCTATACAATATTTCAAAAGTTCCCATACCACCCATTGACAGTCCACTTAAATAAACTTTTTGTTTGCTAACTTGTTTTTTTTCAATAAACCCATCCATTAGCTCCATAACGAGCCTTAGACTTTTATTTGGGCTAGTTATTTTATTTTCAAAATTTTTGTTCCAATCATCTGATGATAAACTTGGCCACCGGTCATTGTTTGGACATTGAGGTATGATTACCCAAGATTTATAATTTTCTCTATTTTCTTTTTTTAGAAAAAGTTGATCTACATAAGTTAATTGAGATGTATTATCAGAACCTCTTTCTCCGGCACCATGTAAAAATAAATGGACAGGATATTGCTGATTTGGATCGTAATCTAAAGGTTTAAGAATTCTATAATTTAGCGTATCGCTTTCGCTTACAAAAATCTCATTCTCAAATAAATTAAGGTCTTGGGCATTTAAACTAATTCCAATTAAGATAAAAATTATAAGCGCTAAACGTTTCATTAATTATTTTTTAAAGATTTAAAATTTAAACTAAATGGTTTATAATAATACTTTATAAAAGTATAAAACCCTTGGTTTTTTAAAATAAATCACAAAACTTTTCTTGAGGTGGGGCTAGATGAGACAATTGAAAAGGATAACCAAATTTCATTGACAAAAATAAAAACACCCTAAATAAAAGGGGGCAAGAAACGCTTTTAATCAATTGTATATCAGTAGATTAAGAGTTTATGACTAAATATGTCTTGATAACAATTAAAGTCCTTTTAAAATTTCTTTTAAAAGTTTAAGTTTTTCTGATAAAAGGATGATAAAAATCATATTAATTATCATCTAGACTCTATTAATTTGTTTCATTACAAATGAATGAGCAAAAACAAAATTTATCTGTTTTTATAATTCTTATCCTTCTTTTTACAGTACATACTTATACTGTATACACAAGTGGTACTGAAAATATAAATTCAACTAGGATGAACACTAGTGCAATAAAGGGTAAAGCGCTTTGGCAAAAAAATAATTGTACATCTTGTCACCAAATATATGGTCTAGGTGGTTATTTAGGTCCTGATCTTACAAACGTTTACAGTAGATATGGTGACGGAGTAAAGAGTTTTCTAAATGCTGGTATAGAGTCGATGCCAGTATATAGTTTCAGTGATAAAGAGCAACAGGATCTATTAGAGTTTTTTAAATCGTTAAATGAAAGTGGCTTTTATCCAAACAAAGATGTTGAAAAAACATGGTATGGAAATATTAAAATAAGGGATAAGACAAGATGAATAAAAAAACACATTTTAGTTTTCTGATATTAGGAATTATTTCACTTAAACTTGGTCTATTTTTTGGATTACTAGCAGGTGCTCAATATATGGTTCCTGAATTTCTTAAAGAAATAATTCCATTTTCTCAGATGAGAGAATTGCATGTAACAATGGTTATTTCATGGATAATTTTAACAGCTACTGGTTGCATTTACTATTTTATTTCTATTGACAATAAACTTGCGTTTCCAAAACTTGAAAAAGCACATATTATTATTTTTGGACTAACTGGAATATTAATTTTGATTTCCATATTAACAAATAATATGGGTGGTCGAGAATACATGACTTATAATCCTCTATTATTTTTTCCAATTATTATAGGATGGCTTTTGTTTGCAATAAATTACTATCAAACTATCATAAAAAAAATAGTTTTTGGTCCTGTTTATTTGTGGATGTGGATGACGGGTATTTTATTTATGATAATAACATATTCAGAGGCACATTTATGGATATTTTCATTTTTTAAAGGTGATGTTATTAAGGATATAACAGTACAATGGAAATCCTATGGGGGTATCGTCGGCTCCTGGAATATGCTTATTTATGGAACAGCTATTTACGTAATGAGTAAAATAAAAGGTGATGATAGAATAGCTAAGGGTAAAATTGCATTCTTCTTTTATTTTTTAGGACTAACAAATTTAATGTTTGGATGGGCACATCATACATATATTATACCTCATAAACCATGGATTCGAATTTTAGCATATGGAATATCTATGACTGAATGGATTATTCTTGGATCTATGATATTAAATTGGAGAAAATCCTTGAATCAAAAACAGAAAATAAATAGTCCAGCATATAAATGGCTTCTATCTACTGATGTTTGGATATTTCTTAATCTGGTTTTAGCATTATTAATTTCAATTCCAACAATTAATTTATTTACACATGGGACTCATATAACTGTTGCTCATTCAATGGGAACAACCATAGGTATAAATTCAACAATACTAATTGCAGCAATCTTTTATATAGTTTCTAAAGAAAACAAGTTTTCTTTAAATAAGTATAAGAAAAGATTAAATATTGCTTTTTGGTTATTCCATATTTCATTGTTAGTTTTTTGGGGTTCATTGTTATACTCAGGTTATTTAAAAGGAATTTGGGATCAAATGGATATGCCTAAAACTTCATTTAGTGAATTTATTACTGATTTAAAACCAGTCATTCATGTTTTAGTTAGTGGCGGACTATTTCTGTTTATTTCTATTGAGTTCATTACAAATCCATTGATTAAAGCTCTAATCAATAAATCTAAAAAGTAATTTTATAAAAAGACAACTAGGAATACTTCCCAACTCTTAAAAAAAGAAAGAATTAGTAATTAAAAAGATTATTTTCTAAGAGTATTAAGTCCACATTATTTTCTTCCCAGGCTTTTTGAAATTCATCAGGAACGGGACTAAATGTGTAAGTAAATGAGCTTATAAGTATATCAATATCTCCATCGTTATCTATGTCTCCTTTATCTAGGAGAAACCATCTTCCAAGATTCACGTCTTCAATAATATTCTCTTTAAAATTGAAATCACCTAAGTTTTCTAGATAAATAAACGCCATTTCAGGGTAATTTTCATAATCTGGAAACGTAGATACCAATGCAATATCAATATCATTATCTTGATCAAAATCTTCAGCTACTAATCGTGTAGCTCCATTAAGTTGATAAAAAAATGCTTCCTCAAAATTTCCATCTCCATCGTTAAGTGAAATTCTCATACCATGATACGGCTTTTGAGTGTAAGTCAAATCAGCATTGTCACCATTAGCTGTAATCAAATCTAAATCACCATCACCCTCAAAATCCTTCATTTCAAACCAGCTTGAACCATAATTAGGTGGATATCGCATTAAATATTCTGGTTTAAAGTCTCCATTTTTTTGTTGAATAAAACTAACAATTGCCTCATCTCCTTGAGCAACTAAACTTACTAAGTCCATCAAACCATCTTTATTTATATCATGCATTTGAGTCTGAATAGCTCCTGGGTTTGGCCATAATAAATCTGACGTGCCATTTGAGGTTATTTGGCTTATACTTCCAGTAAGATGACCAAATTCTGAGATGGTATGTTCAATTGATCCATCCTTATTAATGTCTTGAGATAGAGTATGAACAGGTCGATGGAGTTCATTTGCAATTAATTCTATTTCTTGATTTTCCTTTTGAATCCAAAGTTTACCAAGTTTTTGTTCAGTTGGATCTAATTTTCCAATTTCTGTAAAAATTTCATCTCCATTTTTTAACTGTTGGTACCATACTATGGCATTCTCAAATCTTTTGTATTCGGAACTTTGATTAGATTTAAAATCATACGTATAAAATCCACCAAAAAGGTCTGCATAATACAAGACGTCATTTTGAAAAGATAACAAAGTGATGAAGGTACCAGGATTATTATCCAAGTTTATTTTCTTAGGTTTAAAAGCATCAAGATTGTTGAATTGATGTTCACTTCGTTGATAATTATCAATCTTATCGGGTGCATTTTGAATTATATATTCTTTTAATTGCGTCCATTGTTCATTAGTAACGATTTGATTCCTTGTATAGTACTCTGACTCAATTACTGCATCTATTTCATTGATATTCATTCCTTTCAGTGGATTATAACCAGATTCCAAGACACCCATTTTGGCGCCTAATTCAGGAAAAAATTTAGTCCAAAGATGTTTAGGAAGTACATCAACTGTTGGAGCTACATGACACAAAGCACACTTTTGAGCAAACAAATCTTTAGAACTTAAGACAACTGGATTGGGTTTTTGATTACATGATATAAAAAAAAGAAATAAAAAAATCAACAAAAAAAATCGAGAATATGTCTTCATTTATTAAGTAGGTTAAGCTTATTGCAATTTGACCAAATTAATATTAAGAAGTTTCTTGAACTTGAAAGTTAAAATTTATAACACCATAAGGAATAATTATAAAACACGTAAATTAAAAAGCCCCCTAAAAGGAGGCTTTTCTGTACTCGAGGCGGGACTTGAACCCGCACGAACATTACTGCTCATTGGATTTTAAGTCCAACGTGTCTACCAATTCCACCACTCGAGCAATTTGAGCGAAAGACGGGATTTGAACCCGCGACCTCCACCTTGGCAAGGTGATGCTCTACCAACTGAGCTACTTTCGCAGAACAGCAAATTTAAAATAATTTAAAATATAACAAACTAAAAAAATCTTAATCTTCACCAATTTCTGTCTTTGATAGTGCCAGAGCAGTATTATACTGATTTTTTTGATCATTTAGAAACCTAGTATACATACCTACGTATATCCTTGATTGAGACAATGCACCATAAAGCTCATTTGATAAATAATATTGTTTATTAAATCTAAACCTTGTCAATTCTTGTTGTCCATATATCTCTCCATCATAAGAATTGTAGTTAAATTGAATCCTAAAGTTCCCCATAATTTGTTTTCTCCAAAGCAAGTTGAAATTATCTATTTCAGTAGACGTTGCATAATTTCTCTCTTTTTTGTGAGTATACATGTCTAGAAGTAATGATTTTAATTCCTCGTTTTCAATCAAGTTAAAAGTACCATTAGCAATTAATTGGTTAAATATTCCATCTTGTGGGAAAAATGAAGTTCCAATCTGTATTTGAAGAAGTATTTCTACCACCTCACGATCAGTTAGTAAAGCATGATTATTATTTATGTCATCTAATAATTTTACAAGATTCCTATCTGAATCTCCAAGACCATCAAGTATAATTTCTATCTGATTAATATCACTCTCCAAGGTTTTTGTAAGATCTGTTAATAAATAGTTTTTTTCTTGGTTTGTGATATTAACTTGTCTTTGTTGTTCTAGATAAAATGAAAGGAGAACACTAAGAATAATAACTAATGCCTGAACTATATTATTTCTTAAAAAGGATTTAAATGGAATTGATATTTTTGCCATAATTAAATATAAAATTTTATTTGTAGATAGATAAATCTAAATTTAATGAATCAAAATATTTAAATCTATTAAGACATACAGATAAAATAGTATCTCTTAAAGAATTAGAGATTCTATCTGGGAAATATTTAACTGCAATATAAGCCTGAAATGTCTCTGCTATGTCTTCAGAATTTGGATTATCTTTTGCGTAAGTTGATAAATAATTTCCATCTAGATTTACTGCATCAGTCCATCCTGATTGTCCATATACATATGAATCTATAGAAAGATGAGCTGATTCATGAATAAGTAATTCTTCTGTTTTATCTCCATCAGGTCTTGTTTCAACTAAATTAGTTAACCAATCAGTATGAAATGTAATATTGGCATAATTAAGATCATCTGTTCTCTGGGCTGAGGCCACTTCTTCTCCCTTAAGAAATTCAAAAGATTTTATATTTTTTCTCAAATCCTTTCCAAGTTGACCAATTAAAGGAGCATATTTTTGTTCAATACTTTCAGCCTCCTCTTGAGTAAACTCAGTATAAATTTCAAAATCAACAGATAAGTCATCACCAAAATTAACTTTATATATATGAGCAGGATAATTTATAAAAGCAGGAATAGATTTGTCATAAAACAATCTTGTTTCTATTCCTTGATAGGTAGATGTAGAATAAATAGTATAATCAGATGATTTAATTAAATCCGGAAGATCCCACATTGTTCCGCTAAATGGAGGTTCAAGTATTTCAATTTTATTAAAAAGATAAAGTCCATCAACAGCACTTTGGGACTGAATTGTATAAAGTTGATCTTGAAGATTATTTATTTGAGTAGTTAAACTATTGTTATCACTTTGAAGTATTTGATTTGATTCAGTAAACACTTCTATTTCAGCTACATATTCCTGTATTTGATCCTGAAAACCATTTGTGAGATTATTTAGATCATCTATTTGACTTGATAAAGCATTGTTTTGAATTAATGCATTCTCAACCTGATTTAATAAGGTGTTATTTTGAGAAATTAATTGATTTACTTGAAAAGAATAATCATTAATCTGAGAATTAAGTTGGGCTATATCATTTTGGAGATTAACTATTGTCTCATTTAATTGATTTATTTCATCTTCTTTAGAGCAAGAGTTAACTATAAAAAAAAATAAAAGAAATAGAACTTTATAGTTTTTCATACTGAATAAATATTTCACCTGGATTGTGAGATGGAATATAATATGAAAATCCATACTTGTCACATATTTGATCAATAATTTTTTTCTGCATAACCGGTGAATTACCAGTTATAACATGAAGACTAACACTTCCTTTCACAGAATTTAAGAGCATATATTCCTCTATTAATTCAAGTCCTTCTGGATGAGTTTTGCCATGTAAATCAATCTTCATTTTTTATTTCTTTTTTTATTTGATTTAATTTTATCAGTGCTTCAACTGGACTCAAATTATCAATGTCTAAATTCTCAATAATTTTTCTTATTTCTTGCATCTTGGGATCTTCAACATCAAAAAAACTTAATTGAAAATTATCATCATTACTATCACCTTTAAATTTATTGGACTTAATTCTCTCCATTAAATTTAATTTGTTTTTTGCAGAATCTAAAACAAGTTTTGGCATTCCTGCCATCTTAGCTACGTGAATGCCAAAGCTATGATTACTTCCCCCTTTAACAAGTTTTCTAAGAAACACAACATCATCTTTTGTCTCTTTCACACTTACATTAAAGTTTTTTATTCCTTTAAAAATAGATTCCATCTCATTAAGATCATGATAATGAGTTGCAAAAAGCACATGTGGATTGTTTTTATTTTCATGAAGAAATTCTGCTATGGCCCAAGCAATTGATATTCCATCATAAGTACTTGTACCTCTTCCAATTTCATCCAGAAGTATTAAACTATGATCAGTAAGATTATTAAGAATTGATGCAGTCTCATTCATCTCTACCATAAATGTTGATTCACCCATAGAAATATTGTCACTAGCACCTACCCTAGTAAAAATCCTGTCTACTATAGAAAATCGCATTTTTTTAGCCGGAACAAAACTTCCTATTTGAGCTAAAATTGTAATTAATGCTGTTTGTCTAAGAATTGCTGACTTACCTGACATATTAGGACCGGTTATCATTATGATTTGCTGTTCTTTATCTAATAATATATCATTTGGAATATATCGCTCACCATGGGGAAGGTTAGCCTCAATTACAGGATGTCTTCCTTGAGTAATTTCTATCTTTTTTTCATCTATTATATCTGGACAGATGTATTTAAACTTAATAGCTCTTTTTGAAAAAGAATTTAAAATATCAATTACTGAAACTCTTTCTGAAATAAGTTTTAAAGTCGAAAGATTATCTTGAAGCTTATCTATAAGTTTTAGAAAAAGTTTAAGTTCTAGATCCTTAATTTTTTCATCAGCATTAATTATCTTCTCTTCATACTCTTTTAATTCCTGGGTAATATATCTTTCTGCATTTACAAGTGTTTGTTTCCTAATCCACTCTTCAGGCACTTTATCTTTATGTGTATTTCTTACTTCAATATAGTAACCAAAGACATTATTAAAAGATATTTTTAATGAAGGTATTTTTGTTTTCTCAGTTTCCCTCTCTAGAATTTGATTTAAATATTCTTTTCCTGAAGATCTTATTCCTCTTAATTCATCCAGTTCATTTGAATAATTATCATTAATAAAATCACCTTTTAGAATTGATGCTGGTGAATCTTCCTTTAAAGTTTTTGTAATTAGGCTGACTATTGAATTAGAAACAGGTATAGTCTTTCCATATTTTTTTAAAGTACCTGAGACATTAGAAAGAGATTGTTTAATTTCACGTACACTCTCTAAAGAATTTTTAAGATATATCAACTCTCTTGGTGATATTTTATAAGTAGCAATTTTAGACATTAACCTCTCAATATCTGAAATGTTATTTAGGTTAACATCAAGAAAATCACTTATATCATTGTCTTCAATTATTGAGGAAACTATATCTTGTCTCTTGTTTATTTCTTTTTTATCAACTAAGGGAAATGCTATCCAATTTTTTAATCTCCTAGAGCCCATGCTGGTTATTGTATCATCAATTGTTTCTGAAAGATTAAATCCATTTGATGAATTTGAATTAAACAACTCAAGATTTTTCATAGTAAACTTATCCATCCAAACATAGGAGTCAGGGAAAATTCTTTGAAGATTTGAGATATGAGTTAAGTTGTTGTGCTCTGTATCATCTAAATAGTGAATAATTGAACCTGCAGCGGTTATACCAAGCTGAATATCATCGACACCAAATCCTTTTAAACTTTTTGTGTTAAAATGATCTAGCAACTTATTTTTTGAATATGAGCTATCAAAAACCCAATCATCAAGAGGATAAATATTATATGAATTTCCTATTAGTTCATTAAACTTATTTTTTGAAGGTTTAGAAACTAAAATTTCATTTGGAGAAAAATTTGATATAAGCTGGTCGATAAGTTTAAAGTCTCCTTGAGAAATGTAAAAGTCTCCTGTAGAAACATCTAAAAAAGATATTCCACATTCATTTTTCTCAAAATATATAGATGCTAAATAATTATTTTTTTTCTGATCTAAAACTCCATCATTTATTGCAATTCCAGGTGTAACAATTTCTGTCACACCTCTTTTAACGATCTTCTTAGTTAGCTTTGGATCTTCTAGTTGATCGCAAATTGCGACTCTATGACCTGCCTTTACTAATTTGGGTAAATAGTTCTCAATTGAATGATGTGGAAAGCCTGCTAATTCAGTTTCACTAGTTGAACCTGCTCCTCTCTTAGTTAAAACAATTCCTAAAACTTTCGATGCTAGAACTGCATCCTCTCCAAAAGTCTCATAAAAATCACCCACTCTAAATAAGAGTACAGTATTTGGATATTTTAATTTAATATCATTATACTGCTTCATTAAAGGTGTGATTTTAGTAGCTTTAGTCACTGATTTGTATTTGTGCTAATTTAAATATTTTTATTTTTACTATAATGCGAAAATTGAAAAATACTGAACTGAACAGAAAGTCAATTGATGAGTTTAAAAAATCAAAAAAAACATCTGCAATAGTAATTCTAGATAATATTAGAAGTATTCATAATGTTGGGTCAATATTTAGAACATCTGATTCATTTTTAATAGAAAAAATAATCATTTCAGGATATACAGCTACACCTGAAAATTCGAGAATGGAGAAGACTGCGTTAGGCTCTTCTGATTCTGTTGATTGGGAATATTCAGAGGACATTATTGAAACCATTAAAAAATTACAGAAAAAGAATGTTAAGATAATTTCAATCGAACAGGCGGATGAATCTCTTAAGATTGAGAAGTTTATTCCAGTTATAGGAGCTAAGTACGCCTTTGTATTTGGAAATGAAGTAGATGGTGTTTCGGATGATATAATTGATATTTCAGATGAGGTTATTGAAATACCTCAAGTTGGAACTAAGCATTCTTTAAATGTATCTGTAGCTGCAGGAATAGTGCTTTGGGATTTTTTCTTTAAAACGGAATTATAACTAACTAATTTTTATTGGTAGGTCTTTATCTAAACATTCAAGATCTAATTGTCTAATAGATTTATTTAAAATTGGATGAATTAAATCAGGAGCTAGCTCTAGCATTGGAGTTAAAACAAATTTTCTAAACTGTAATCTTGGATGAGGAATAATAAGATTTTTAGTATTTACTCTTATTCCATCAACAAATAAGATATCTATATCAATATATCTGTCACTATATTGATTGCCTGATTTTAACCTGCCCATACTTTTTTCAATAATTAAAATTTTATTTAAAATTAATTCTGGTGAAAGATTAGATTCAATCAGTAAGCAAATGTTAAAAAAGTTATTAGAATTGAAGCCCCATGATTTTGTTTCATAAATACATGATTTTATCTGGACCTTTCCAATGCTAATATCAATCTTATCAATAGCTTCATTAATTAATTCAGAACGATTACCTTTGTTTGACCCTATTGAAAAATATACTTTGCTCATAAGTCTTATAAATGAACGCCAAAAAAATATCTTTAGCTAACAATATATACTTAATCCTTGCTGGATTATTTATTACATCACTTGTGGCCTCAAATTTAATATTTACTAAAATATTTTATTGGTATCCTTTTGATATTAATTTACTGGGAGTTAAACTTTTTGAATTATCAGTGGGGATACTCCCCTATCCTATGACATTTTTAATTACTGATTTAATATCTGAAATATACGGTCAAAAAAAAGCTGATCAAGTTGTAATTACTGGAATATTTGCATCCATTTTCTCAATTGGATTGATATTTATATCAAGTCAAGTCCCTGCTATAGAGGGATCCCCAATTGATGATGCTACTTTTAATAGTGTATTTCTTAATGCACCATTAGCAGTGCTAGCATCAATGTTAACGTACTTATTTGCTCAATTTATTGATATTAGAATTTATCATTTCTGGAAAAAATTAACAAAAGGAAAGCATCTCTGGTTGAGAAATAATTTTTCAACTTTTACATCACAGTTTGTAGATACTTTCACAATAGTATCACTTCTAATTATTTTTGGGATACTTCCTCAAGATAAATTTTTAGTATTAATTGTTTCTGGTTTTTTATTTAAACTAATAGTTGCAATTTTAGACACACCTTTATTGTATCTATTTGTTTGGATGTTCAGAAAGAAATTCAATCTAAAAATAGGTGAGGAACTAAAACTAAATTAAGTTGGAAAAAAAAAGAATTAATAAATATCTAAGTGAGGTTGGTTTCTGTTCAAGAAGAAAAGCAGATGAATATATATCGGCTGGAAGAGTTTACATTGACGATAAACCCGCTGTGCTTGGATCTAAGGTTAATATTGAAGATGAAATTTCTGTAGATGGTGAAATAATTCAATATAAAGACAAAAAGAAAGTCTATATAGCATTTAATAAGCCTGTTGGAATTGAATGTACTGGAAGTGAGAAAGTAAAAGATAACATTATTGATTTTATAAATCATAAAGAAAGACTTTTCACAATCGGAAGGATAGACAAGCAAAGTGAGGGTCTTATTTTACTAACTAATAATGGAGATATTGTTAATAATGTTCTTCGTGCAGAGCACAAAAAAGAAAAAGAATATGTTGTAACAGTTAATAAGAAAATTACAACAGAATTTATTGAAAAAATGAGAAGAGGAGTAAGAATAATGGGCAAAATGACTCGAAGGTGTCATGTAAAAAAAATTCATGAAAATAGATTCAAAATTGTATTGACCCAAGGAATGAATAGACAAATTAGAAGAATGTGTGAAGTACTTGGATTCAGGGTTACAAAGCTAAAAAGAATAAGAATAATGGATATTCATCTAGATACTAATATTGGAGAATATAGAGATTTGAATGATGAGGAAGTGAAACAGTTATTTAATCAGAAATAGAAATATCCACGACATAACCCTCATTAGATCTTACATTAAAAACACTTGAGTCATCAAATATTAAATATTGCCCTTTGATGCCAATTAATTTTCCTTCAACATCATCTGATTTTTTAAGACTAATAGATTTAACGCTATCTATCAATTTATCAATTTGATAATTAAATTTCAAAACCTTACTGTCATTTTTGAAATAATCCTGAAACTCTGAGCCCAATGAATCTATTGCAATCTTTTTTTCATTTTTAATATCTGCCTCATCGATATTACTTGTTAACATTTTACGCCAGTTTGTTTTATCAGAAAATTTATCTTTTAATTTTACTTCAGCAATACCTGCAAGGTATCTGTTTGGAACTTCAATTAACACAACTGCTTCAATTGCGCCTTGATCAATCCATCTTGTAGTCATATTATTTGATCTTGTTACACCAACTTTTATGCCACTTGTTTTAGACAGGTATACAATATGATTTTGTAATTGAACTTTCTTTTCGTAAGAAATATCTCGATCTTCGATCTTTAAGTGAGCTTTACTTAACTCAGGTTTCATTACCCATTCTCCAGACAGTGGTGATTCAAAAAAACATTTTTTACAAAATCCATTTGCAAAAATCTGTAAGTTTTCAAAACATGACAAACAACAATATCCAGTTTTATGAAACTTTATCTTTTTTCCAATTACTTGATTAAGAAATAAGAGATCATTATCAAAATCAAGAATGTATCTAACAGGATCATCATGAATAGATGTCATTTTTTTTAATACTCCTGAAAACATAATTTAATGTTTACTATTTTTATGATAAATATATACATTCCATGCCAATTCCAATTTTTAATTCTGTCGCATCTTTCTTTTTAAAACGAAGGATAAGTCAAATAGAACTTTTTAAAGATTACCCTATTGAAGTGCAACAGGAAGTTCTGCGAAAACTTGTAGTTTATTCAATAGATACAGAAATTGGGAAAAAATTTGATTTCAAAACCATAAGACATTACAATGATTTTAAAGAAAGAATCCCAATAGTTGCCTATGAAGACATCTATAAAGACATAGAAAGAAACCGTAAAGGCGAACAAAATATTTTTTGGAGAACTTCAGTTAAATGGTTTGCAAAATCTAGTGGAACTACTAATGCAAAAAGTAAATTTATTCCTATAAGTTTTGAGTCTCTTGAAGATTGTCATTACAAAGCCGGAAAAGATATGTTATCTCTTTATTTTAATAATAATGTAAATTCACAATTACTTACTGGTAAATGTTTAAGACTAGGTGGATCAAAAGAAATTTATGAAAACAATAGTAGTTTTTATGGTGATTTATCAGCAATCATAATTGACAATTTACCTTTTTGGGCGGAATTAAGCAGTACTCCAAGTTCTAGAGTTTCGTTAATATCTAAGTGGGGAAAAAAAGTTCAAGCAATTATTGATGAATCTATTAATCAGAATGTAACAAGTTTTGCAGGAGTACCCTCTTGGATGTTATCATTACTTCAACAAGTTATTGAACAAACAGGAAAAGATAATATTCTTGAAATTTGGAAAAACTCTGAAGTCTACTTTCATGGTGGGGTAAGTTTTGATCCATACAGGAATCTCTATAAAAAATTATTTCCCTCAAACGACTTTAAGTACTTTGAAATTTATAATGCATCTGAAGGGTTTTTTGCAATTCAAGATCAGAATAATTCTGAAGAATTATTATTAATGCTTGATTATGGAATTTTCTATGAATTTATACCTACAAGTGGATCAGAGCAAGAAATAGTCTCTTTAGCAGATGTCAAACTTAACGTAAATTATGCAATGGTAATAACAACTAATTCAGGACTTTGGAGGTACAAAATTGGTGATACTATAAAATTTACATGCTTGAATCCGTTTAGAATAAAAGTTACAGGAAGAACTAAACATTTTATTAACGTATTTGGAGAAGAACTTGTCGTTGAGAATGCTGAAAAAGCATTATCTATGACTTGTGAATTAACTAAATCTGAGGTTTCAGAATATACTGTTGGTCCAATATTTATGGGTAGTAAAACTAAAGGATCACATGAATGGTTAATTGAATTTAAAAAAACACCAGATGATATAAATAAATTTATCGAAATATTAGATTTAAACCTTCAAAGATTAAATTCTGATTATGAGGCAAAAAGATATAGAAATTCAACTCTTGAAATTCCTAAAATACAAATTGGAAGAAAAAATCTGTTTTATGACTGGCTTTCTTCAAAAAATAAACTTGGAGGGCAAAATAAAGTGCCTAGGCTCTCAAATTCTAGAGAATTTATAGATGAACTAATTAAAATGAATTAAGAGACTGCTTTAAGGTGAGAAATATCAATATTTTGTAATTTTTGATCAGCATAAATTTTGGTAACCTTTAATTCTTTTTCATCAGAACTAGGTAAGTTAAACATTGCATCGTTTAAAATGGCTTCACACAAAGTTCTTAAACCTCTAGCTCCAATTTTGAATTCAAATGCCTTATCTACAATAAAGTCAATAGCGCCTGGAGTTATTGAAAAATCAATATCGTCCATCTCAAAAAGTTTTTCATACTGTTTAACTAATGCGTTTTTGGGAAGTGTCATTATATCCCTAAGTGCATCTTTAGAAAGTGGGTTTAAATGACACATTACTGGAAGTCTACCTATTATTTCAGGAATTAATCCATAAGATCTAATATCATGAGGATTAACAAACTTTAATACACTCTCTTCATTATCATCAACAACTTTCTCATCTGCTGATTTAAAACCAATAGATTGAAGATTAAGTCTAGTTTTAATTATTTTATCAATTCCATCAAATGCTCCTCCTGCTATAAATAAAATATTCGAAGTGTTTATTTCAATAAATTTTTGATCAGGATGTTTTCTCCCACCTTTTGGTGGAACATTTACAGAAGTTCCTTCAAGTAGTTTTAGCAAAGCTTGTTGAACTCCTTCACCAGATACATCTCTAGTAATTGAGGGATTATCACTTTTTCGAGCAATCTTATCAATTTCATCAATAAAAACTATACCATTTTCAGCTTTATCTACATCAAAGTCTGCCGCTTGAAGTAGCTTACTTAATATGCTCTCTACATCTTCACCTACATATCCAGCCTCAGTTAGTACTGTAGCGTCAACAATAGCAATTGGAACATTTAAAAATTTTGAAATTGTTTGAGCTAAAAGAGTTTTTCCTGTTCCTGTCGGGCCTACTAAAAGTAAATTACTTTTTTGAATTTCTATATCGTCAGCTACATGCTTTTGATTTATTCTTTTGTAATGGTTGTATACTGCAACAGCAAGAGTTTTCTTTGCTTCATCTTGACCTATAACATGCATGTCTAGAAAATTCTTAATTTCCTTAGGAGGTTTAAGATCGATGGAAAAATCGACAGACTCTTTACTAGTTTCGTCATCTTTAAGAATCAAATCTGCTTGAGAAATACAAATATCACATATATGTGCATCTAGCCCAGCAATCAGAATTTTTGTCTGAGATTTTGTTCTTCCACAAAAGGAGCATAAAATATCTTCTTCGCTCATATTTATTTATTTAGAACCTCGTCTATCATTCCGTATTTATGAGCTTCATCAGCTTTCATCCAATAATCTCTATCACTGTCAGCATTAACTTTTTTATATGATTGTCCTGAATGTTTAGAAATTATTTTATATAACTCATCTTTTAGTTTTAAAATTTCCCTAGCTGTAATTTCAATATCTGTAGCTTGACCTGACGCTCCACCAAGTGGTTGGTGGATCATAACTCTAGAATGTTTTAAAGCAGATCTTTTACCTTTTTTTCCAGCACATAACAGAACAGCAGCCATTGATGCAGCACATCCTGTACATATAGTTGCAACATCTGGTTTTATATACTGCATAGTGTCATATATACCAAGACCAGCATAAACACCTCCACCAGGCGAATTAATATACATTTGAATATCTCTAGATGAATCTGTACTTTGAAGAAAAAGTAATTGAGCTTGAATAACATTTGCAACACTATCATTGATAGCTGTTCCAAGGAACATGATTCGGTCCATCATTAATCTTGAAAATACATCCATTTGAGCAACATTTAATTGTCTCTCTTCTATTATGTAAGGAGTCATACTACTAACTATTTTATCATAATAAGTTGAACTTACACCATGATGTTTTGTAGCATAATTCTTAAATTCTTTTGAATAATCCATCTATAAAATTTTAACTCAAAATTAATCAAATACACATCTAAATAAAAATAATTGATAATTATTTGAATCAAGTTTGAGTTAAACGTTATATAGTATGATATATTTTGTTAAATTTGCTGTCTTAAATTAGTAACATGGGTCGAGAACCCAAAATATTAAAATTATGGCAGTAAAAATTAGACTTCAAAGACATGGAAAAAAAGGTAAACCATTATATTGGATTGTAGCAGCTGATGCTAGATCAAAAAGAGATGGTAAATATCTTGAAAAATTAGGTACTTATGATCCAAATCAAAAACCAGCTTCAATCAACTTGGATTTTGATTCAGCATTAAGCTGGTTAGGCAAAGGTGCACAACCAACCAATACAGCAAAGGCTATCTTATCATATACCGGCGTTTTAATGAAAAAACATCTAGATGGTGGTGTAAAAAAAGGTGCTTTTACTGAAGAAGAAGCAAAGAAAAGATTTGATAAATGGATGAAAGAAAAGAGTGCTAAAGTTGAGAAAAAAATTGAGGATGTTAAAACTGCATTAGAGTCAAATAAAAAAGAAGCTAGACTTAGAGAAGAAGAATATAGAAAGAAGAAAGTAGAAGATGCTAAAGCTGCTGATGAAGCTAAA
>CABXRG010000006.1 GCA_902514615.1 uncultured Bacteroidota bacterium
AGATCTCTTGCGCTTGTAACACCTGCCATAAGAAGTTGATGAGCAGAAGAAGGCATAATAACATCTTTAAATAATTTTGGATAGGTTCGATCCCAATAGTCATAGTCAGAGTGACCGTTAATCATTAAATGTACATGCATATCCCAAAGGCCAGGTAATACAGACATCCCTTCTGTGCTAATTATTTCATAATCACTACTTATTTTAATTGTGCTTGTAGTTCCAACTTCAATAATTGTTTCGTCTTCTATCAATATAACACTGTCATGTATAGGGACATTTCCATATCCGTCAATTAATGTTCCCCCAACCAATGCTTTTTTTTGAGCAATTGAAAATAATGATGAAACTAACGTTATAAATAAAAATATTTTTTTCATTATTAATTATTTTTTTAATGATTTAGCTAATAGACTGTGAAAATGATGAACACCTTTCTCCTTTGTAGGCGAAAATCTTCCTGTTTTATAAAATCTTGAATTAATTCCTTTTTGTACTCCTTCAACAACAAATTCATCCTCACGTTCTACTTTATCGAGAGATGCTCCAGCCCCTGTTTCTAGTTTAGATTCATCAAAAACATAAGTTAGAAACTGAACTTTTGTTCTTTTATTAGTAATTGGTTTTACTATATTAATAGATAGTCCCCAAGGATAAAAATTAAGCATAATATTTGGGTATAACCAGTAATAATAGGCTGCAACCTTTTTTCCAAAATCAATATGTGATTCTGGAATATCAAAAATTTCTTCACCATCTTTAGCATAACCTACTTGAAGGTTATAATTTTCAAAAATTTCTGTATCATAATCGCCATAGTCTAAAATATTATTAAGGTCACTATGAACAAAGGGAATATGGAAGCCTTCAAGGTAATTATCACAATACAGAGCCCAATGAGAATTAACTAAATAGTCTTTACTTAAATCACCTCTGAAAGTGAGTTTTTCCAATGGAATAAAACTTACTCTATGGGAAATTTGACTAAAAATTAAATCTATATTAAAACTTGGCTCTAATCCTACAAATAAAAAAGGGCCTAAGTTTCTTATTTGAAATTCTTTTAAATTATCACATTTACGAGGAAAATTTTCAGCATCATCAAACTCTGGCATTGATTTAAATTTACCGTTTAAATGGAACTTTCTTCCATGATACATACATCTTAAATCACTCAATTGACACCTATCATTTACAATAATATTTGCCCTGTGAGTACACACATTTGTAAAACACTTATAATCATCTTTATCATCTTTAATTAATATTAAAGGTTCATCAATATAATTTTTAATAAAGTCAAAGGGGTATACGTTTGTATTGATTGTCAATATTGATTCATGATCTATTAGTTGCCAGGATTTATAAAAAACTTTTTCTTTTAGTTCCTCAAAAAGAACATCAGATTTATAAAAGTCTGAAGGCAAGGTTTCTGCAATTTTGATGTTTTCCTTAACTTTAATTTTATTCATTTCTATAGTTAAAAGTTTATTAAAGTCTAATGTTCTTAGCTTAAATATTAATTATACAACTTAGATTTATTGAAAATTAAAACAATTTTTATGGAAAGAAGAAAATTTTTACAAAATACTTGCCCAACTGTAACATTTGCTTTTTTTGGACTTTCATTTGTTCAAGCCTGTTCTAAATCTGATGATGAATCTTCATCTTATGGTTCAAATACTAATGGTAATTCAAGTGATCCATACGGTAATGATTCTCAGACTACCAATGGAATAACTGAAAGTGGAAACACAATCACTTTAGATTTAACTAATTCTAACTTTAGTAATTTGACGAGTCCAGGAGACTTTGTTAATTTGACAACTGTTGACTTACTTGTTCTAAGGATATCTAATTCTGAATTTAGGGCTTTTGACAACTGTTGTCCTCACAATGGCTCAAAGAACGCTTGGTCTTATTCTAACGAGAAATTTCAATGTGCAACACATGGTAACAGCTTTTCAATTGATGGAAATGATGCCAAAGAATGTAATTCTGGATCAACCTCAGGTGGACTTAAAAAATACTCCTCCTCATTATCTGGTGACACACTCACAATTACAAAATCTTAAATTATTTTATAACTTAGGATTAGCCTAAAGGTTGATAATTGTCACCCTTATATTCAATTATTAAGAGTAATATTGATTAGTAATAATATTTTATAATATGTTAACACTATTTAATCTAACTGGAAAAAGAGCTAATAAACTACTATTTGTATTAACTTTAATTTTCACCTTAACCCATACAGAAACCCACTCTCAAGACTTCCTAGATGAATTTGATTCACTTATAGAAGAAGAAAGTATTGACTTACTTCCTCAAAAAATGATTTTTACTCAAAAATGGCTTTGGGGTGAAAAAGGTCTTCTTAGAAAAACTGGTATTTCTGAATTAACTCTTGAAAATCGTGAAAAAGAATTAATCCTTAGAGAAAAATTACTTAAAGCTCATCAGATACTAGGTTATGTTACATTTGCTGGGATGATTGCCCAAGGAATAGTTGGATCAAAACTATACAATGGAGATTATTCTTTGGAGGACACCCATGAAGCTATTGGAGCCTTTGTAAACACTACATATTTTACAGGCGCTGGATTATCTCTTTTTACTCCGCCTCCATTGGTTTCACGTGAGATAAAAGGATTCAATAATATGAAAGCTCATAAAATTTTAGCTACTATTCATGCCTCCGCCATGATTATGACTAATTTGACTTCTGAGGGAGATAAATCAGTGCATAGAGCATCTGCATACAGTGCTTTTGGCTCCTATACACTAGCAATGATAGCTGTTACATTTAATTTCTAATGAGATACTTATATATACTTTTATTTTTTTTCATTAGCAATATTTACTCACAAGAAATATGGCAAATAGATCAAAATTCTTCACAAATAAAGTATTCAGGCAGTCATTTTCTTCATAATTGGAGCGCTGAAAATAATAATATTGCAGGTGTAATTAAGATTAATGATAGCTCAATTGAAAATATTGGAGTTGTTGCCAAAGTTTCAGAATTTGAAAGTGGAAATTCTAATTTGGATAGTAATTCTTATAGAGTTTTAGAGGCCTTAAGGTTTCCTAATATAATTTTTAAATCCGTAATAATTAATAATCAAGAAAATACACCTTCAATTGAAGGAGTTTTAAATTTCCATGGAATTGAAAAAAATATTTTTGTTGATTTGACATTCAACCACAAAGAAAATTCAGTTCAAATAGAAGGAATGTTTGCTGTTAAATTATCAGATTTTCAAATAAAGCGACCTTCACTAATGCTTCAAAAGGTAGACGATGAAATTTTAGTTGAGCTTAACTTAATTTTTGTAAAAGGCTAATATTGATGAAATCCCTGAGAAACAAATTCTAATACAGTTGGAAGAGATTCTCTCCAATAGGTCCATGTATGAGCTCCATCCCTAACACGATACTCATGATTTATTCCTTTATCACTAAAGTCAATATGTAATTGACTGCTATCTTGGTAAAGATAATCGTCATCTCCAGTATCAATAAACCATCTAACAGAATTTATTTCACTGATTGGAATTTTATTTATCAAAATTCTAGGATGATTATTATTTAACAAAGCCTCTAGATCTCCTTCGATATAATCAAAGTCATAATTGTAATTATACTTATTTCTAAAAATCCATTCAATAAATTTATTTGGATTTGTAGGTCCTATTGCAGGACTTAAAGGAACTGCAGATGAGAAAAGATCAGGTCTGTGTAGTGCATATATTAATGTGCCCCCGCCACCCATTGATAGTCCTGATATAGCTCGAAATCTTTTATCAGATTTAATTCTATATTTTGATTCGACATGAGGCATTAATTCATTGAAAAAAAAATCTTCGTAAAGCCAATTTTCATTTGGGATATTGATGTACCCTACATATCCAGTATTTGCATCAGGCATTACAATGATCATAGGAGTTGACTCTCCATTGATAATTGAGTTATCTGCTATTTTTTTAACCTCACCAAATTGAACCCATCCGGTATGATCATCACCAAGTCCATGAAGTAAATAAAGTACAGGATAACTTCTAGATGAAGTTTCATAATCTGGTGGAAGGTATACTGAATAGTTCCTTTCCATATTTAGAATTTCACTTTTCATAGTAAGGTCATCAAAAACCTTGCTTTGAGCAAAAATAAAGTTTGTAGAAGTAATAATTATAAATAGTAATGACAGTCTGTAGGTTTTTCTCATAGAACCAATTTATGAAATATATCTTATATTTAAGGATAACCAATAAATCAATCAAAATGAAAAAAATATTTTTAACACTATTACTAAGTTTTGCAATTATAAGTTGTGAAAACAATCAATCTGATGTAAGTTCAGATTATCCTACTATTATCGATGAATCAGAATTAGTAGAGCTATCAAATAAGCAATATGAAGCTATGAATTCAGGTGATATTGAATCAGTTGTTGACATGTATGCTGATGATGCTATGTGGTCTTTTCCTAACGGAGTTAATATGGAAGGCAAAGATGCTATAAGAGGTATGCTTGAATCAACCACAAGTATCTGGAATATTACTTCAGGAGATGATACAAATTACATGGCAATGAAAGGAACTGATACTAATGAAGATGGTGAAGAGTTTGAATTTCATGTTCTTTTAAGTTGGGGTCCTCAAACATTTGCTAATGATGATACATCAATTACTGTTCCTTATCACAGCGCAACTTTCTTTGTAGGCGAGGATAAAAAAATCCAATGGACTGGAGCATTCTATGATAGAACAAAATTTGTTGAAGCATATGATGTAGATCCAATAAAATAAAGTTTAATATTTTATTATAATTAAACCCCTGATTTACAGGGGTTTTTTTATTTTTGAGATATATAAAAATTAAATTATGAGAAAACTAGCTTTATTATTAATTATTTTATTTGCTTCATGTGAAGCTCCAACAACAGGAGTTAGTGAAGCAGATTCAAACACATTTGAAAAAAATGTTGAAACTTTAAAGAATAACTTCATTAAAGGGTACGAAGAAGGAGACTATGATAAAGTAGTTTCTGTATTTGCAGATTCGATTAGGTGGTATGGGCCTGGAGTTAATGCTGAAATGCTTCAAGGAATTGATATCTTAAAAGAAAATGTTTCTTTTTGGATGGGTAATTTTGAAAATATTTCTTTCACAGAAGGTGGTGGTCTTCCGGGCACTGATATTGGTTTCTGGGGTGGAAATACCTATCCTGTTTCTGATGCAATGTCTGGACCAAATAATGTAAGAATGTATGGTACATGGGATATAACTAACTCAACAACTGGGAAAGAAGCAACATTTAAACATTACGTGGTGTTAAATTTTAATGAAGATGGTCAAGTACACACAGTTACTGAATATGCAGATGTAGGTGGATTAATGGCTACTTTTGAAGAGTAATTGTTAATAATTAATTTACATCAATCAAATCTCATTAAAAAAATCTTAATAGATTTAATCGTTAGCTTAAGCTAACATAAATTGGTTTATGGTTAATTAAAAACCCTCAAGAACTTTCTTGAGGGTTTTTTTATAATGTCGTAGATGACAATTGTAAGACTATTAACCTATAAGTAAATTATTAAATATTACTATTAAAAGATAATTTACTGTGTTATAGTTATCTACAAACTTTTAACAACTATTGAGAATTTCCTCTAATAGAGTACTGACTTAAAGTTATTATTTTACCATCTACCACATAATAACTTTCATGCTGTTGGTTAGTATATTCTTCTCTTTCGTCAGTAGCGGGATATGTAACAGTAAATCCTGCTTGAACATGTTCACCACCAATTGATGGATCTAGATCAACAGAAAAAGCATAATCATATGACCAAGAAGCAGTATCCCCAGTACTAATTGATTCAATAAATGAGTCAAAAGTAGATGTAGAAATACCATTTGGTCTTAAGACAACAACAGAATCAGCAAAAAATGATCTCATTCCTTCGTAATCTTGATTAGTCCATAATTCATCAACTGTATTAACAACGTCAATTGCTGATTGAGTTCCAAGATGCCATTGAGCATCAGAATTTTCACCTGTAACAAAGCCAATGGCTCTTTCCGGTAAATTAGAATCACATCCACCTAAAAATACGACAGATGCTAAAAGTGTGATTAAAATTGAATTTTTCATTGTAATTGTTTAAGCAGTAAATATATAACTATTTAGTAAAAAATATATGTACTATTTTTAACATGTATTGTTTATAAATTAATAATATTTTAATAAAGTAGTTTTATTTAGTTATAATTATATAATATGTGCTTATAAAAAAATAATAATGAATAATATAATGAACATACAAATTTTTATAATGTATTAATAATACAATTAGTGATACATAGATTAAAACTTTATTGCTTAAATAATAAGATTATTTAAAAATTTTTGTAACCTTTGCTACTCAAAATATAATAATGAAAAAATTAATACTACTACTTATAATAATAACTAGTTCATGTGTTGGGCCTCGAACGATTAATTATAACAATGAACCAAACACTCAAATAGATTTCTATACTTCTGAAAATACTAAAAAGCTTGACTTTCCCTTTTCTGATGCGACCATTGTAAACAATGTAATATATGTTGCTGGGCAAGTTGGAAATATACCAGGCACAAATGAAGTAGTACCAGGGGGGATTAAAGAAGAAACTAAACAAACAATGAAAAACATAGAAGGTGTATTAACATCGCTAGGTAGTTCAATGGATAAAGTTTTTAAATGCACATGTATGTTGTCTGATATTTCAGAATGGGGAGCTATGAGTGAGGAATACAAAAAGTTTTTTAAGAAAAACAGAAGACCTTCAAGAAGTGCTTTTGCAGGTACTGGTCTAGCGCTTGGCGCAAAGGTTGAAATAGAATGTTGGGCAATTAAATAATATTAACGCTTTTGATTAACAGAAGACTCTGTAATTAATTCAGCAAGCAATTCATCTGCTTTTTCGTCCGCTTCAGATTGTTTTTTGGAATCAAATTTTTTGTAAACTGACATAAAATGATTGGCTGTTCTCTTAGAGATTTTTTTTAGAAGAAGAGCTTCGTTAACCCTTCTAAGGAAAATACTTTTAGAATTAATTTGCATGGTTATAGTTAACTAAAATTAAGAAAAATTCTGAAGTATACTAACTTTTTAAAGCTTTATTAAATAGATTAAAGAGGAAAGAAACTGCCTGCCAATAAAAGCAAAATAGTAAATGTTTGGTTTAAAGTATATTAAGATTTTATTAAATACTGAAACTTCATAAATAATTGAGATTTATTTACTCTGTAATTAGGAGAATTATAATCAATAAATTCATCTACAAGGTTTTGATTTCCTCCAAAATAAAATATTGTGTCAGGATTTGGCCTCCATGATATTAGGGGCTGGGTAAAAAATTGATCAGAAAATTCATTGTACTCAGATATAACTCTAAAGTCTAAAGAACTAGTAAACTGGTATCTAATATCAAGTCTTGCGATATAGCCATCAAAAAAATATTCATCAGAATCTAATTTTTGTAATCTTGAAAAGTTAATGGAAGGTTTAATTCGTAAATTGTCATTAAGAGTAATCTCAACTGAAGTATTAAAAGAGAAACGCTCACCCAACTCTGGTATTTCTTCACGATATGCTATTTCATTTCCTGTACCAAATCCACCTTGAATATTCATGAAATCAAAAGGTTTTGATGAAATTCTTACGTAATGACTCGTAAAGTTTTCAAATTCTGAGACTAAGTGAGTGTCATAAAAAGCGTGTTCATAGTTATAAAATATGTCTGTATTTAAAATTGTAAGAACAGTAAAATATGCTTCAAACGCTGACCTTTTTAATTTATTGGAGTAACTATACTCTCGATCATATCTTGCGCTAATTCTATAATTTTTAAGATACTTCTTGTCAGGATACTTATAGTAACCATGCCATAATTCATATTTCTTTAGATCATTTTGAACAATAAACCCGTTATCAGCCCTAAAAGTTGGAGAAATTCCAGTATATCTTAAAAATGACCTCCAATTTTGAGTATCTCTTCTAAGTTCACTATATATTGCATTTCCAGTAAAACTTTCTCCGTCAAGATTTACTGTATAATCACCAAATTTTTTATCAGTGTCTATCCAGTCTGCGACAGGCTCTTTGTTTGAGTTTTTAAAATATTCTAGTTCAAATTTCCAGCCACCTGAAAACTTTAAAAGCGCATCCAGTCCTAATAAATTCCCATAGGCATCACCATTATAGAGCCTATTTGTGGCAAGTGCTCCAATTTGAATATTTGGATTTAAAATATTTTGATACCTGAGTACATTATTAAAACTTCTTCCCCCAACTCCTGAGAACGATTCAAATTGCGTTGGCACTACATATGGGGAATCTTGATCTACAGCAGTAAGCATATAAATTCTTGATTTTCTGCCTTGATTCAAAACTTTAGATGCAAACGAGGGATTATTTATTGATCTAGAATAATAAACATCCATTGTATAATCCATCACATCTATCCCTCTGGTAAAAAAAGGTCTTCTTTCTGGATAATTAATTGCAGTGGGAGAATTAATATCAATCTTTGTTACATCTGCCTCAACTTGTGAAAAATCAGGATTTAAAGTAGCCTCTAAAGATAGATTTTTATTGATTTCAAGATTTACTCCAATTCCATAATTTACTTCTGGATTTGAGTAGTTTACTCGATCATAAAATTTCTCTCTTTCACCTGATAAATTAGAGCTTACATAAGGTAAGAAATCTAAGTTCTTCTTATAGCTTATATCATTCATTAATATTGTATGATCAATCTGGCACAGCTTGCAAGAACTGTCATTGTCAAGTTTACTGCTGTAAGCCCGTACAGTTGATCCTTGTTTTATTTCATCTCTATAACCTGTGCTAAGTTTAAGCTTCCATTTTTGATCTTTGCCATTAGGAAAAGGGATAGCTGAAAAAGGTATTATGACTTCAACTTCATATCCAAAATCTGTAAGTCTTCCCAGTGATTCCCAATTAAAATTTGGATCAAGACTCCAACCGCTACTTTGGCTTCCAAATCCAGATGATTCAACTCTAACACCGTCACTTTGACTTCCATAAATATTTGCACTAAAACCAAGATTATTTCTAGCATCCCCATATGTGTCAATATGGATATTCACATAATCTTCTGAGAATAAGGAAAAATTATCTCTTGAAAGTATTGATGCAGTAACTTCATCTCTATAAGCTTTAAATGCTATGTATACAAATTCCTCAGAATAGTTAACATATCCTGTTGTTCTGTATGATGGCACAGTGTTGTAACCTGGAGTGTGTTCATAAATAATCTCAATAGGAAAAGCATTTTTCAATTCTGATTCAGAAAGAATTCCATCCAAATTAAACTCATCAGCTGATGTTTTAACTAGATTCAATAATTGATCCTGTGAAAAACAAAAAGTAATAGAAAGTAAAAAATAAAGAAAAATAACTTTTTTCATTTCTAATTTTAGACACCAAAGAAATTAAAAAGTTTTAATTATATAAAAATATTAAAGTTAAAAGGTAGTTAAATCAATAATTTAAGTAATAAACAGTAGTTCTAAAGATGTAACAAATTCTATTTCCTAAAACCCAAAAATTTTTTAATATTACTAGAATATCTGATCCATATTGCGGCTAAACTCCAAAAAGAGCCCAAGGGAATCCACCACAATGCAATTACCATTGCATAAAACTCTTTTTTATTAGCACTCTGAACTTTTTTTTTAAGATTACTGTATTTCAGTTTTTCCATTTGACTCCAATAAGATAAATGCAATTTCTACAAATTTATAATAAGTTTAATTAATAAATTTCTATGTAAGTGCCATTTCTTTTATAGCAGTAATGAATTGATCAAGCTCTTTTGTTGTTGTAAAAACATTAGGACTAATTCTACAACCTTTTACATTTGCATAATCAATTGCAACTGTAAATATTTTATACTTTTTAAATAGCGTCTTTGCCATTTCAGATGGAGTCATGTTTAATAGTCCGATATTTCCAATGCCACAACTTCTATGCATTTCCTCAGGAGTATTAATGATTACATTTCTTACTTCCCTAAGCTCATCTGACCAATATCTTTGGAGAAATCTCATTCTATTTTCTTTCTTTTTCATACCAATCCATTTTATATAATCAATTGAGTTTGATATTGCCAAATCGGTATGAACTGGGTGAGTTCCAATATGATTTAATCTTTTTATATCATTTTTATTTGTATTTCCATTTGCTAATAAAGGCCATATTTTATGTGTGTTATTTTTATTTATATAAAGAAGACCTGCTCCAAGGGGTGTTGCAAGCCATTTATGAAGGCTAGATCCATAATAATCACAATTAAATTCATCAATTGAAAAATCAAAATGTCCAATACAGTGGGCACCATCAACCATCACTTCAACCCCATAGCTATGTGCCATTTCACATATTTTCTTAACAGGAAGAATCTGCCCGGTTATATTTATCATATGACAAATCATGATAAGCTTAGTATTACTTGTTATTTGACTTTCGTATAATGAAACTATCTCTTGATCATTTTTAGGATGATTGGGAACAGAAATAATTTTATTTACAGTTCCATATCTATCTGAAACCTGCTCAAACATCTCTTTCATTGTTCCATAGTCTTGCTTAGCATAAATTGCCTCATCACCTTTTTTCCATGGAAAACCAGAAATTATTAGATCCAGAGATTCAGTAGCATTTCTTGTTATTCCAATTTGATCAGAAGTAGACCCAACCAACTCTGCTAATTCACTTATAACTCTATTTTTATTTTTTTTTAGCTCATATCTCATATAATAAGAACCTTCAACATTCACATGCTTAACATGATTAATTAAATGTTCCAAAACAGGATTGGGAATAATATTGTAGTAACCACTTTCAAGATTTATATAATCATCTTTCAAAGTATAATGTGATCTAATGGTCTTCCATAGCTCTTTATCATCATCAATTGATGGAAGGGTATCAGACATCAAATTAATTTTACCTAGCTGATTTGCGGAAAGTAACGGTGAAACAGAAAGTGCACCAAGTGTTTTTATAAAATTTCTCTTATCCATTTTATTGTTAATTTTACTTCAATTTAATAAAAATGTTCAAGGAAATAAGTTTTTACCTATTGATTTTCATGCTGTTAAGTGGCTGTTCTAAGTCAGAAAATGAAAATTGTAAATCTGAAAAAAAAATTATTGCATGTACTAAAGAATATATGCCTGTTTGTGGTTGTGATAATATTACTTATTCAAACAAATGTGTAGCTGAATCTGAAGGTGTCAATACCTGGACGTCTGGAGTATGCTCTGATTAAATCCTCTCTGTTATTATACTTACTATTTGTGCAGCTAACTTAGTAGTAATAAAATCTATATCATACTTAGGGTTAAGCTCAACTACATCAATCGCGACAACATTTTTTGTTTTTAAAACATGTTCAAAGACTGATCTAAAAAAGTTTACCGAAAACCCAAAAGGACCTGGTGCGCTAACTCCGGGAGCATGAGAAGATGCAAAACCATCTAAGTCAATGCTTACGTATAGTGAATCAAAATTTATAAAGTTTTCATCAATTCTATTAAGAACATTATCTAAATTAATCAATTCACACTCTTCAATAGAAATATGATTAACTCCTAATTCAGATGCAATTTTATACAATAATTCAGAATTAGAGGGTTTTTGAATTCCTAGTGCTAGGTAATTAGTGTTTGATCCAAACTCATTCATTATTTGATAAAAAGGTGTGCCAGAATTTGCTCCATTTGTTGTTGGTCTTAAGTCAAAATGAGCATCAAAATTTAAAATTCCTATTTTATCAGTACCCAATTTTGAAAGAGCTTTTTTTATTCCACAAAAATGACCATATGCAATGTCATGACTTCCTCCTATTCCAATACTCAGTTGTCCAGATTGTATTATTTCACAGATAATATTTGAATAAAGTTCTTGTGCTAGTTCAATTTTATCTTCAAAAGCAAAAACATCACCATAATCCGTAATTGTTTTTTTGGTAAATTGAACTGGTAATTTTCCCAATTGTTCTCTAATTGCCTTAGGTCCATTTTTAGCTCCTTGTCTTCCATTATTCCTTCTAACTCCTTCGTCACACGAATATCCTAAAATACCAAAATCACTATGTAAATTATCAGATTTTAATTTATCAAATCCATCTTCAAAAACTTTTATTACTTCATGCCAGTAGTGATTTTGAGAAGAGGATTTAGATTTTATCCCACTCCATAATTTTGATTCAGGTGGGTTATAATATTTAATTAATTTATTCACGTATTTAACAAAGGTTTTCCATTAATATATACTTCATCAATTAAGTTTGACCCAAATGAATATGGTATCATTGAATATGACGGTATTTCTTTTGTAATAATCAGATTAGCTTTTTTACCTTTAGTAATGCTTCCTGCTTTTTTTGATAAACCCATTGCATAAGCACCATTAATAGTAGCTGCATTAATTGCTTCTTCAGGAGACATTCCCATTTTTGAGCAAGCCAATGAAACTACAAAATTCATGTTTCCAGAAGGAGCTGAACCAGGGTTATAATCAGATGCTATTGCCAAAGGAATATTATTGTCCATGATTTTTCTTGCAGAGGTGTATGGGATGTTTAAGAAAAAAGAGCAATTGGGTAATGCAACTGGCATAGTGTTTCCTTTTTTTATCGCATTTATATCTTGATCATTTAAAACTTCTAGATGATCAATTGTTAATGAATCAAGATCTACACAAAGGGGAACTCCGCCAAAAGAATTAAATTGGTTAACATGAATTTTTGGTATCAGACCATGATCCTTTCCAGCATTAATGATTGACCTTGTTTCCTCAATATTAAAGTAGCCCTTTTCACAAAAAACATCAATATAATTAGCAAGTTTCATTTCCGAAACTTTTGGAATCCATTGGTTAATAATCTTTGAGATAAATAAATCTTTTTTATCAAAATATTCTTTTGGAACAGCATGAGCTGCTAAAAAGGTAGGCTGAATTAATGCATCATAATTTTTGCTTAATTTATCAATCACTTTTAACATTTTAATCTCAGCTGATAATTCAAGTCCATATCCTGATTTTATTTCTATAGCTCCCGTTCCTAATTTCATAACTTCTTCTAATCTAAGAGCACTTTTTAAATATAATTTTTCAAACGTCTCTTCCTGAAGTTTTTTAGCAGAATTCAGAATACCACCTCCTTTCTTTGCAATTTCCTGATAGCTTAATCCTGATATTCTATCTACAAACTCGTCTTCTCTGGATTCAGAAAAAACTAAATGAGTATGCGAGTCACACCAAGCAGGCAAAATGAATCTTTCCTTAACGTCTATTACTTTATCTACATCTACAGTTGGACTATCATTCATAATACCATAATCTATAATTTGATCATCTTCAATTAATAGAAATGCATTATTTATTTTAGACAGCTTCTTCATTTGATGACCATCTAAATACTCTATTGAATTATCAAGAGTCTGAAGCAGTCCTTTTATGTTTTTAAAAAGTATTTTCATTTATACAAAGAATCTAAAATACTGTCATCTACTTGTTCTGGAATTATAACTTTTAATTCATCTGTTCTTTTCATTTCATGTTTGATTGCTCTAATAGCAGGTTTATTTCTAGCCCAACTTCTCCTTGCTATTCCATTATTAACATCAAAAAATAACATCCTTTCTATTTTTTTTTCAGCCTTTTTGGTGCCATCCAATAACATTCCAAAACCGCCGTTAATAACTTCCCCCCAACCAACACCACCACCATTGTGAATTGAAACCCAAGTTGCTCCTCTAAAACTATCACCTATAACATTGTGAATTGCCATATCAGCTGTGAATTGACTACCATCATAAATATTTGATGTTTCTCTATATGGAGAATCTGTACCACTAACATCATGATGGTCTCTTCCTAAAATTACGTTTCCAATTTCTTGCTTTGAAATAGCTTCGTTAAAAGCTTTAGCAATCTTAATTCTTCCCTCTGAATCAGCGTATAAAATTCTAGCTTTGGATCCAACAACTAATTTGTGTTTTTGAGCATCCTCGATCCATTTAATATTATCATCTAATTGACCTTGTATTTCCTTTGGAGCTTTTTCTTTAATTTTAATTAGAATGTTTTTAGCTATTTCATCTGTTTTTTTAAGATCTTCTTCTTTTCCTGATGCACAAACCCACCTAAATGGACCAAAACCATTATCAAAACAAACAGGTCCTAATATATCCTGAACGTATGATGGGTATCTAAACTCTGTTTTCTTATCGTTCATCACATCAGCGCCAGCTCTAGATGCTTCTAATAAAAAAGCATTGCCATAGTCAAAGAAATAAGTCCCTCTATTAACATGCATTTTAATTGCCTTTGAATGTTTTTTTAAAGACTCTTGCACTTTTTCTTTAAAAAGCATAGGATCATTTTTCAACAAAGTGTTTGCCTCTTCATAATTTAAATCAACCGGATAATATCCTCCAGACCAAGGATTGTGAAGCGAAGTTTGATCAGAACCAATTGTAACATCAATTTCCTCTTTAAAAAAAGCTTCCCATACGTCAACTATATTTCCTATGTAAGCAAATGATACTATTTTTTTATCTAATTGAGCTTCTTTAACTAACTTAACTAACTCGCTAATTTCAAAAACCAGTTTATCTACCCATCCTTGATCATGTCTTTTTTTGGCAGCAGAATAATTTACCTCTGCTGTAACCGAAATACAACCAACAATATTTCCTGCTTTAGGTTGAGCTCCACTCATTCCTCCTAGTCCTGAAGTAAGAAAAATTTTTCCTCTAACAGATTCTCCTTTTTTAAGAACTTTTCTAAAAGCATTCATCAAAGTAATTGTAGTTCCATGAACTATTCCTTGTGGACCGATATACATAAAAGATCCTGCAGTCATTTGTCCATATTGCGTTACACCCAAAGCATTAAACTTTTCCCAATCATCAGGTTTAGAATAGTTGGGTATCATCATTCCGTTTGTAATAACGAGTCTAGGCGATTTCTTTGAAGAAGGAAAAAGTCCCATAGGATGGCCTGAATACAGGTGTAAAGTTTGATTATTATTTATCTCAGCCAAGTACTTCATTGTCAATAAGTATTGAGCCCAATTTTGAAAAACAGCTCCATTACCACCATATGTAATAAGCTCCTGAGGATGTTGAGCAATTTCCTCGTTTAAATTATTCTGTATCATTAACATTATTGCTGCTGCCTCATTAATTTTTGCTGGATATTCATCTATTGGTCTAGCATATATAGAATAATTTGGTTTAAATCGAATCATATATATTCTGCCATAAGTATCTAATTCTTTACTAAAATCATGAGCAAGTTCTTTATGCCATTCTTTTGGAAAGTATCTCAAGGCATTTTTTATAGCCAACTTCTTTTCATCTATACTTAATATTTGTTTTCTCCTGGGAGCAGGATTCAACTTTGGGTCAATTGATTTGGGTTTTGGAAGTTCTTTTGGAATTCCTTGTAAAATTTGTTGTTGAAAACTCATAGCTCTGGATAGACATTTAAATCATGATTCTCAATTAAACTTATCATCTGGTCAATGTCTGTATTTAACATCCTATCATCCTCTAGTTTTTTTATGTTTTTGCGTATTCTAGAAAACGTTTTTTCAATAGGAGTAGAAAATCTATTTGGACGTCTATATTCAAGAGCTTGAGACGCTAGTAATAATTCAATTGCAATAATTTTTTCAAGATTATTTATGACCTTGAGACAAATTCTGCCTGAAATACTACCCATAGAAACATGATCCTCTTGTCCCATACCTGTTGGGATACTATCTGCAGAAGATGGAAAACAAAGTGACTTATTTTCTGAAACTAACGCTGCAGTAGTATATTGAGTAATCATGAAACCAGAATTAAGTCCTGGATTTTTAGTTAACATTGGAGGAAGTCCATGTAAGCCTTCTAGAAGCAAATAACTTCTTCTGTCTGATATGTTTCCTATTTCAGATGTGGCTATTTTCAAATAATCAATTGCTAAAGCTAAAGGTTGTCCATGAAAGTTTCCGCCTGAAATAGTTAAATCATCATCAAGGATTATTGGATTATCGGTCACTGAGTTAATTTCAACATTTACTAATTCTTTTAAATGACTTAATGCATTTCTTGAAGCTCCATGAACTTGAGGAGTACATCTTATTGAATACGGATCTTGAACTCTTTCACAATCAATATGTGAATTTGAATTTTCAGAGTCCTTCAATAAACCAGAAATTCTTTTAGCCACTTTAATGCTTCCCTTAAAAGGCCTTAACTCATGAAGCTCTTTTCTAAAGGGAGCTAAACTTCCTTGAAACCCCTCAAGAGTCATTGCTGATGCTAAATCAGCCAAATCAAAAATATATTCAAGTTTTGAAATTGCCTTAATAGCATGCGATAAAATAAATTGAGTTCCATTGATTAGGGCTAGTCCTTCTTTTGCATTTAAATCTAGAGATTTCAATTTATGTTTTTTGAGAATTATTTCTGACTCTACTTTCTCTTCTCCATTCCAAAAAAATCCTTCTCCAATAACTGGAAGAAACAAGTGGGCTAGTGGAGCTAGATCTCCTGAAGCACCTACTGAACCTTTTTCCGGAACATATGGAGTCAAGTTATTTTGAAAAAAATAAATAAGACGTTCTAATAATTCTATACTAACACCTGAAAATCCCTTAGATAATGATATTATTTTACACAGAAGCATAATCCTAGATAATTCAGGATCAATTGGATCTCCAACACCAACTGAATGACTCAGCAATAAATTTCTTTGTAAAATTTTAGTCTCATCCGAGCTAATTCTTTTTGTGCACAAGGGTCCGAAACCAGTATTTATACCATAAACAGGGCTTGAGTTTTTTGCAATTTTTTGAGAACGCTCATAACTTAATATGATTTTTTTTCTCAACACTGTATTTAATTTAACTTCATGGGGATTATCCAAGAAAAAATAAATATCATCTACCGATAAATTAGAATTTTCAATACTTAACATGATTAAATTTAATTCAATGTTTTACTTTAAAGATAGCAATATCAATATATAATAATGCAAATTAAGAAACATTAGAAAAATAAATATTTGAATTTATTTTAGATTATTAGAAATATTTTACAGTACTTTGTATTACACAGTACCTACTAAATGAGTACAAATAACTTTAAAACACAAATAAGAAAAGGTTTAATTGAGTTTTGCGTTCTGCAAATTATATCTAGAGGTGAAGTATACACAACTGATATAATATTAGAGCTTCAAAAATCAAAAATGATAGTTGTAGAGGGAACACTGTATCCTTTACTTAACAGATTAAAATCATCTAATTATGTTGAATATTCTTGGAAAGAGTCAAAACAAGGACCTCCTAGAAAGTATTATGTTTTAACAAAAGAAGGTTTAGATCACTTAAAAGAGTTAAATCTATCATGGATTGAAGTTGACAAAGCGGTAAAAAAAATAATGAATACAAAAAAATAATGAAAAAAATATTTACAATAGTTGCACTTATTTCTTTTTCAATTGTTCAATCTCAAAATTTTGAGAAAAAGAATTTAATTGGACAATGGATGTTTAAAATAGAAATAAAAGAAGCCATAAAAAACTCAAAAGACTTAAACGGATTTGAAAAATTAGCTGCAAGGACATTTAGTAAGGTAATTGAAAAAGAATTAGAAAAAATACAAATGATATTTGATTTTAAAAGAGATAATACTGCCTCAATCACTGTTATTACAGAAGAAAAAACAGAAAGTAAAAATACGTTTTTATGGAAACTAAATAACGAGGGCTATCTCTTCTTGGATAGTATTAATGAAGACACGGAAATTGAATTTGGTGACACGGAATATTGGGTCTTTGAGAATCCTAATTTAGTGCCCTATGATAAAAAGGGTAAAATTAATTATGGGATGTTAATGAAGAAAATAAATTGAAATGAAAAAAACACTTAATATAAATATTGGAAGTAGGGTTTTTAATATCGATGAAGATGCTTATGATTTATTGTCTAAATACCTGGAATCAATAAAACTATATTTTGAAAAAATAGAAATAGATGAAGATATATTTCAAGATATTGAAAATCGTATTTCAGAAAAATTTAATTTAAAATCCGATAGCAGACAATCGTTAAACATAAATGATGTAGACAACATAATTGAACAGATGGGTACTCTTGATGATTTTAAAGAGGCCTACGATGATTTTGAAATAAACGAGCCTAAAAAAGAGAATCAAGAATCAGGTAAAAAAGAAAATAAAAAAAGAATATATAGAAATTCCAGCGATAAGGTAATAGCCGGGGTTGCTTCTGGACTGGCAAATTACTTTGGTTTAGATCCAATTATATTTAGATTGATTTTTATTGCCTCTCTATTTACCGGCTTTGGGTTTATTGCTTATTTAATTTTTTGGATTGGAATACCTGAAAATGCAAGTGGAAGAACAAATGAAAACAAAAGACTTTATAGGGATGGAGATAACAAAATATTAGGAGGAGTTGCATATGGATTAGCAAACTATTTTGGTATAGATCCAGCAATTATCAGAATACTTTTTATTGTATCTATTTTTATTGGAGGTTTTGGGATATTAGCATATTTGCTTCTATGGATATCAGTTCCTGAGGCTAAGACCGTTGGTGAAAAAATGAACATGAAGGGGTATCCACTAACTCTTAAAAACATCGAAAAATATATTAAGGAGAAGCTTCCTCAAAATGACGGTAAGGAAAATATATTTGTTAAAATAATTTTATTTCCTTTCAGAGTAATTGGTCCAATTTTCCTAGGAATTATAGCAATAATTATTCCTGTTTTACGAATTTTAATAAGCTTTATTCTTTTAGTTTTTTCTATTGTAGTTATTGTTTTTCTGGTAGTGTTTACTCTAGGGGCTTTAAAATTGATTAATTATCAAAATTTTATAATCGGGAGCATTGATGGTTTCTATATAAGTGGCATTGATCTCTCCGCTATAATTGGTCAATTACCAGTTTATTTTCAATTATCAATTTTATTGTTCTTAGTGGTAGCACTATTATTTATTATAATGATCATTTTAAAAGTATTATTCAACATTAAAAATAATATTTCAAGTAGATTAATAGGTTTATTTTTTATTGGTGCTATTTTATTCATTTTTAATATTATTGTTCTTGAAGATACAATTGATAAATGGGAAAAAAGTGGTCAAATTGATGAGTGGATAGATGAAGGAAAAATTAAAATTGAAAACAGAAGATCTTACCGATATTGATTTTTTTTAATGTACCTGAAACCCTTTTCATAAATGTTTATCTTAGCCCGTCAAATGCCAAAAATTTTACTACTTATTTTCTTACTAATTCAGAATTGGGTTTATTCTCAAAAAACGTATAACCCTAATAAAGTTGATCCCTCTGAAATTATTATTGATGGTTTTATTTCAGAAGATGAAATAAAAAATTCTTTTAAAACTACAGTTGATTATGAGTGGCAACCTGGCTACAATACTCCTGCAAGACTAGAAACTGAAGTGTATTTAAGATATAGTGAATCTAGTCTATATGTAGGCATAGTAGCATATAGTGATCCTGAAAACATTAGAGGGCAAGTCAGGCCAAGAGATCAAATGGAAGGAGACCTAAATGAGGATACTGTTTTTCTTAGATTTGATCCATTTCAAGATGCACGAAGTGTGTTTATTTTAGCTTCAAATGCATATGGGAGTCAACTTGATTTAAGGGCAAGAAATGCGATTAGTGATGATGAGAGATATGATATAACTTTTAATGCATTATATGAAACTAAATCTTCAATTAATGATGAGGGTTATGTTGTTGAATTTTTAATTCCGTTCAATTCAATTCCATACCCAAGCGGTAAAGATCAAAGATGGGGATTTAATGTCATGCGTGTATTCACTCTTAATGGAACACAAGTTTGGAGCATAAGCGACAAATATGATCGAGATAATCCATGTAGAATATGTCAGATTAGTGGTGAGCTAAAGATGGATGATATTAAATTTAAAAATAAGATGGAACTACTCCCATATGTGTCAGGTAATTTGATTGGAGATAGAGGTGTATCGTCAAACAATTCAATTAATTATGGGAAAACTGCAAATGAAATTGGGCTTGGCATAAAATATGATTTATCATCATCTTCATCTATTGAATTAACAATAAATCCTGATTTTTCTCAAGTAGAAGCAGATGAAACTCAAATTGATATAAATTCTTCATTTGCTCTTCAATATCCTGAGTTAAGACCATATTTTAATAAAGGAATGGACCTTTTAAATTTCTTAGATAATGCGTTTTATTCTAGAACTATTAATTCCCCCTCTATTTCATCTAAATTAACATCAGCTGGTGAAAAATCTAGGTCGATTCTCTTGACAGCAATAGATCAAAAGTCTCCTTATTTAATTGGAGGTGAAGATAAATCTTACTTTGGTGAAGGTGGAACAAGTTACACTAATGCTTTTAGACATCAAAAGGTAATAAATACTGGATTTAAATATGGATTTTTTACTACAAATCGATATTATGAAGGTGGTGGATATGGTAATCTTTTTGGCATCGATGGGCTATTTACTATTAATAAGATTTGGCGTATTCAATTTGAGCTAATTAAAAATTTTAACGAAGAGCCTATTGCTGATTGGATAGATACTAATGACTTGTTCTCAAATAAATCAGTAAAATTAAATGGTGAAAAATTTAATGGGAGTGCAAATTACTTACGAGTCTCAAGACAAACTGAAAACTGGAATTCATATTTATTTTATAAATCAATATCAGCAAATTTTAGAGCTGATTTAGGATTTGTCCCAAAAAACAATAAAAAATCGTTCACTGCATTCCAAGGATATGAAAAAATATTTGATAAAAAATATCTACAAACTTTTGCACTAAGTATAACAGGAGATTTGAGTCATAATTTCAACAATGAACTAAAATATAAAGGTTTAGATTTGGAGTTTGGTATTACAACAATTGGTAAGACTAATATTAGCTATACGTATCTTATAAATTCCTTTAGAAATTATTTAGGTGTTGATTATAAAAATTATAGTAATTCCACCATTACTATAATGGGTTCGCCATCAAAGAGCTTAACATTTTTTACTAGAGCTATTTTTGGAAAAGAGATTGCATTCAATGAGGATATTCCTGAAATTGGAAAAGAAAGCTCTTTCATCTTATCATTAAATTATAAACTAGGAAATAATATAAGCTTAAACCCATCTTTAAGATTCTCTTCTTTAAAGAAAACTGATAACTCAGAGTTTTTTTACAATGGTTATATATCAAGATTATCTAGCAGATATCAGTTTAATAATGATTTAAGTTTAAGATTAATTTCTGAATACAATAAGTTTACTGACACATTTTATATACAACCCCTATTAGAATGGAACCCTAATCCTTCAACAATTTTTTATATTGGTGGGAATCAAAGTTCAATTAATGATTTTGATTTACAACCAGAAGATTTTAATCCTTTTAGAATTAATAGATCTCAGTTTTTTATTAAATTCCAGTACTTAATTGGAATATAAAATTCACTATATTTAAATATGAAAAATAAATTACTGTTGCTCGCTTTGATATTAACATTTTCTTCTTGTGGAATCTTTAAAACAACAAATGCACCTGAAGTATCTGGTACTGAAGTTGAAGAGGTAAAGGAAGTAGATTCAACTGCTAAATTCATTGGCAAATATGATATTACTGTATTTGGTGTTCCTGATGTAGGTGAATTGGAATTAATTATGAATGTAACCAAGGATGGTAATGAGCTGAAAACTGAAATTGAAGATGGAGAACAAGAATCTGGGCTTGATGTTTTAAAAACTGAAATTGAAGAAGATATTCTTTATGTAGACGTATACGTTGATGGTTATGGTATAAATGTTTCTTTTGAAATTTATGTTGAAGGCAATTCAGTAACAGGGTATCTAGCTGACATGTTTGAACTTGAAGGAACCATTACTAAGTACGTTAAATTAAAATAGTTATTGAGTTACTTCGTACTCAAATTCCCACAAAGGATTATCAAGTTTATTAATTATATAATTTAGAGTTAACTCTTCTCCTTTGGAAATATTTTTTTCTGCTACTATTCTTATATGTTTGATATCTCCAATTGATTCATGAGACTCTGACACAATAGCTTTACAATTTGGCATTTCATGATGATTAATAAACGCTCCTAGAGGTAATCTTATATAATTATCTGGAAATCTCTTATCGTAAACATGGGATATTCCAAGATCGGTATTTTCTGAAATATCTTGAGTAGAAAAAACCCCAAGACCTTCAATTGTACTTTCTTTAATTGTAATTGACTTAGGAAGTGGTCTCCACTCTTTTTGTTCTTTCATAGTTGATAATTTTAGTATATTTTCATTTTATTAATGTATAAATAATTATTGATTTAATATATATTTTAAATATTAGCTACAATCAACCTCATATTCTTGCCAAACTTTATCTGGAGAAATATTTGGAAAATAATAACACTTTTTTGAGCCATCTGGAAAATTAACATATTTGTAGAATGCAGATGGAACATGTGCTCCAGTTTCAAGAATTATATGGTCTGTATTAAATTCTAAATATATTTCAATATCAATATCTCCTAGTTCATCAGCCCATTCTCTTACTTGTTCCTCTAAATCAACCCATGCACCTCTATTTAAATCATCATATTGAAGTGCAACGTTTAAAAAAGTAAAAGTTGAATACAAATTTTCATATGAATCATTGAATGATCCAGCTGGAGCCATATGACCTCGATCCCATCTATTTGAATAATAATCATCATTATCTGATGTATAAATTGAGTCAACAGTATAAAAATTCATACCATCTCTATCTGCATTTTTTACAATATCTCTAACAGTATATTTCACCCAATTAGGCTGCTCATACTTCTCATTATATGAAATTTGAAAAATACTAGTAGTAACTAAAAGTGAATCTATTCTTGCCCTATTTAAATCAATAGTAATTTTATCCTCAGTAGGTTGAGTATTAGAAACATTTTTAGTTTCCTTTTGACAAGATCCGAGTAAAAACAAAGAAATTAAAATATATCTCTTCACTATTATTTCACTAATTTTCTCATTAATCCTTCTTGTGCAACTGAAGCAATCATTGTACCATCTTTCTTAAAAATACTTCCTCTAGCAAAACCTCTAGAATTTGATGCACTTGGACTCTCCATATCATAGAGAAGCCATTCATTTATTGAAAAATCTCTGTGAAACCATAACGCATGATCTAAGCTTGCGTAATAAGCCTTTGTTTTTGTGATTTCTTTTCTATGGGGAAGTGAAGCAGTAGCAAGGAGCTGGTAGTCACTCACAAATGCTAAAAGTTGATGATGAAAGGGCAGTGGTAAATCAATTTTATCTTTTAACCTAAACCAACAATGATTTAATGGAAGTGTATTTTCTTTTTGCAAAAAAGTATGAGTTCCTACTGGCTTAAATTCAAAAACTTGTGGATGTGACTGTCTTAACTGTTGATATCTCTCAGGAGTTAAATCTTTAGAATCTTCTGCTTGCTGAATATCAGTGAGTAGCAATTCTGGAGTTAATACATTTGGTTTTTTTATTTGGTGATTATAACCTATTTCTTTTTTTTGAAAAGAAGCTGCCATATTAAAAATTGCTCTGTTTTTTTGAAATGCTACCACTCTTCTAGTTGTAAAACTTCCGCCATTCCTAATTTTATCTACTTCATATGTTACGGGCTCGTCAAGGTTTCCAGGCAAAATAAAATAAGCATGCATAGAGTGAGCTATCCTATCATCCGGAACTGTTTGATAAGCGGCATGAAGTGATTGACTTAAGGTTTGCCCTCCAAAAACTGTTCCCCAGGAAGTATGATAATTTTGACCCTCAAATCTGTTATCATCAACCTTTTTTAGGTTTATAATTGAAATTATTTCTTCTAAATTCATTAAAATTATTTTTTGTTACGAATTGTCCAAACTTCATTGATAGGATTTCCCTTACTACTAAGACCACTATGATACCAATCATTGTTTTTAACTTCGTAGTTAAAATCAAGTTCAGCTCCAACCCTAGAATCGTCTCTTGAGAAATATTGAATAATTTCAATATACTTTCCATCTACTGTTTCATACTCTCCTCCTCCACTTCCTGAAAACTTAAATGTGTCTGTGTTAAAAGCTATCCATTGAAAAAATCCATCTATCAATATTTTCATCGTTTTCCTTGGCAAATCTGTGTTTCTTGTTCTAAATTCTCCATTATTATATCTTCCAGACATAACCCACTTTCCTTTAAGTGTATTATTTTCTTTTGAAATATTCTTCCATTTAGAAGTTTTTACAACACTTATATTTTCTATACTGTCCTTGGCATAATTAGAATTAAATTCTAGATTAATATCAAAAACACTTTCATTTAAATTGATAAAATCTCCAGGTTTATAATAGCCTCCAAAAGTAGATACAAATTTCCCAGATTCAGTTTCAAATTTTGATATTACTATGTACTCCTTGTCTAAAATAACTCTAGTTGAAACTTCTTGATTATCAATATGATAGACTTGAGAAAAATTTAAAGAAGGATTTAAAAGAAAGATCAATATAATAATTGAATTTTCCAATAAAGTTTGTAAACCCCCAATAAACATATACTTCATAACATAAAGTTAGTAAACAATGATTATCTTTGGGCTCAATTTAATATAATTTTAATGAAAAAAATACTAGCTACGGCAATTCTAGCGTTCAGTTTTAACGCTTCAAATGCACAAGAAATAAATTTTATTGAGTATGATCTTGACAATGGTCTTCACGTAATTCTTCATCAAGATAACACAGCTCCTGTTATTACAACAGCCGTTTCATATCATGTTGGATCAAAAGATGAAGAAGAAGGCAGAACTGGTTTTGCTCATTTTTTTGAGCATCTTCTTTTTGAAGGAACCAAAAATATCAAGAGTGGTGAATGGTTTAAACTTGTAGAGGCGAATGGTGGTTCAAACAACGCTTACACGTCAGATGATCAAACTTATTATTACGAAGTGTTTCCTTCAAACAAACTGGAACTTAGTTTGTGGATGGAATCAGAAAGAATGCTTCACCCAATAATTAGACAAGAGGATAGAATAAACCTTCAAGAAGGTGTTGTAAAAGAAGAAAAAAACTTCAGACTTGACAATGCACCATATGGATATCTGTTATATTCTGTTCGAAGCAACTTGTATAGAAGCCATCCATACGGAAGACTTACTATTGGCCTTGATAAAGATTTAGAAGCTGCCAACCTAGACGATTTTAAAAAGTTTAATGAAAGATATCACAAACCAAATAACGCTACTTTAGTTGTGGCAGGAGATATTGATATTAATGAAACTAAAGAGCTTGTAAAAAAGTATTTTGGAGATATTCCTAGCTCTTCAGATGTTGTAAGAAATCTTCCAAAAGAGGATCCTATTGAAGAGACTATAAAAGCTAAATGGTATGATCCTAATATTCAGGTTCCAGCTCTTCTTGTTGGCTATATAACTCCTAAGATGAACTCCAGAGAATCTAGAATCTTAAATCTTTTATCAACTTATCTAAGTGACGGAAAAAGCTCAGTACTCTACAAAAAAATGGTAGATGACAAGAAAATGGCTTTAGCTGTTCAAACTGTAAATCTTGCTCAAGAAGATTATGGTACATATCTAATGTTGGCTCTTCCTTTGGGAGAAGTTACTTTAGAAGATTTATTGTCTGAGATTGATGTTGAAATTGAAAAAGTGCAAAATGATTTAATTAGCGATAGAGATCTTGAAAAACTTCAAAATTCTTTAGAAACTCAATTTGTAACTAGAAATAGTTCAATTGAAGGTATTGCTAATTCTTTATCAGATTATCACACTTTTTATGGAGACACAGGATTAATAAATAGTGAACTTAGTCTTTACAGGAGCATTACTAAAGAAGAAATTAGAGAGATTGCAAACAAATATCTCCAACCAAACCAGAGAGTAATTGTTGACTACCTTCCTGGTGATGAAACTAATAAAACAACCATAGAATAATGAAAACAAAATTTAAAAATATTTTAAAAATGAATATTGCAAAAAATTTAATTATTGGTCTTGCTATAATATTTGCCAATAGTTTGAGTGCCCAATTAGATAGATCAATAGTTCCTGAATCAGGACCAACTCCTGAAATATTTTTTGGAAAACCACAAACTTTTATGCTTGACAATGGTTTAACTGTAATGGTTGTTGAAAATAATAAACTTCCAAGAGCCTCTGCTTCACTTTCATTTGATAATCCTTTAATTTTTGAAGGAGAGATTGCAGGTGTAAGTTCAATTTTAGCAGAAATGATTGGAAATGGAACTCAATCTATCTCGAAAGAAGATTTCATTGAAGAAGTTGACTTTATGGGTGCATCTCTTAATATAACAGGGTCTGGAGCATTTGCAGGATCTTTAAAAAGATATTTCCCTAGAGTTCTTGAATTAATGTCTCAAGCAGTATTAGAGCCATTGTTTACTCAAGAAGAGTTTGATAATCAAAAAAATCTGATTAAAGAGAGCCTTAAGACATCAGAAAAAGATGTCTCAACTGCTGCTAACAGAGTTCAGAATTTTATAACCTACGGAGCAAATCATCCCAATGGAGAATTTGTCTCACAGGAATCTCTTGATAAAGCAAGTTTTAATGACGCTGTAGATTTTTACAATAATTTTTCAAGTCCTAATAACGCATACTTAGTTATTTTAGGTGATATTGAATTCGAAGAAATTAAATCAAAGGTAACCGAACTGTTTAGCTCTTGGGAATCAAAAGAAGTCGTTACTAATAGTTTTCCTGAACCTAAAAATCCTGACGAAACAGAAGTAATTTTTGTTGATATGCCCAATGGGGTTCAGTCAGTTGTAACTGTTATTAACACTATTGACTTTAATAAAAAGGAAGCTGACTATTTTCCTGCTTTAGTAGCGACTAGAATTCTTGGTGGCGGAGGAGCTGGAAGATTATTTAATAATTTAAGAGAAGATAAAGGATGGACATACGGTTCATACTCTTCAATATCAGAAAGCTATAAAACAAAGGGGCTTATCTTAGCACAAGCACAAGTTAAAAATGAAGTTACTGATAGTGCTGCTGTTGAACTTCTTGTTGAATTAGATAAAATGAGAAATAAATTAGTTACTGATGAAGAGCTAACGTCTACAAAAGCAAAGTATACAGGTAACTTTGTAATGTCATTGGAAAACCCTGCTACAATTGCTGGTTTTGCTAGAAACATTATTACTCAAGACTTACCTGAAAACTATTATAATAGTTTTCTGGAAAACATAAACAATGTAACAAAGCAAGATGTTCAAAACGCAGCTCAAAAATATTTTTCACCAAATAAAACAAGAATTTTTATTACTGGAAAAGGAAGTGAAATTCTTGAAAAAATTGAAGGTATTGAATTTAACGGTAAGAAATTAAAAGTTAGATACTTTGATCAATATGGTAGTGAAATTTCAAGACCTGATTACTCTGTATCAACTGATGTTACTGCTGAGAGTGTAATTAGCAACTATATTAAAAGTATTGGTGGTGCTGAAAAGTTAAACAGTATATCGTCAATTGAAGTAAAAGCTACAGCTAATCTTCAGGGAGCAGTTCTAGAGATGTATTCTCTTAAAAATAATCAAAATCAATCATTAATGACAATGACTGCAATGGGAATGACTCTAGTAAAGAGCGTCTTTAATAAATATCAAGGCTATAATGAAGTTAATGGTCAAAGAATTCCTTTAACAGATGAAGAACTTGAGCAAGCAATTATCAACTCTGCTCTTTTCTCTGAACTTAATTTTGATTTTGAAACTATTGAGTTAATTGGAACCTCTTTTGTAAACGATGAAAAAGCTTATGAAATTAAGATTACCGATAATAAAAGTGTTTTTTACTCAGCTGAAACAGGATTAAAGTTAAAAGAATTTGAATCACAAGAAGTTGATGGAAATTTAATTACAGGTGAAGTATTCTACAAGGAATATGAAGAAGTTGATGGAATTTTGATTCCTAGCGAAATAAACCAAGTTAGTGCTTCAATTCCTGTTCCAGGTGGATTAACTTTCAAGACTAGTTTAATAAAGTTGAATGTTAAAACTTCAGATTCTGATTTTAACTAGATCTAGCTAAACAAATAATTTAAGGCATCTTTTTAGATGCCTTTTTTTTTGTTACCAAGTAAACTCCTAATAAGATAATTGCTGTTCCTGAAAATTGAGTTAATTTAAATTCCTCTCCATCCAACAAACCCCAAAAAATAGCAACAACTGGCATTAAGTAAGTTGTAGACACTGAAAAAACAGGAGTTGATATTGCTAATAATTTAATATATAAAACTTTTGCGATTGCTGTTCCAAAAAGAGCCAGTATAACAATATATATAATTGACTCAATAATTAATGGATCTGATGCAAAATCTGAAAATGGAAAATCAGAGAAACAAAGAACAATGAATGCAGGAATAAACATAAAGAGGAAACTCATAAATACTATTCCTAGTGCAGGTATATTTGGAAGTTTATATTTTAAAACATTTGCATTAATTGCATAACAAAAAGCAGCCAGCACAATAAACATTACATATACAATGTTAAATGAAGAAGATAATAACTCATTGTTTATTAATACTATTATTCCTATAAAGCCAACTAGAACTCCTAGTACCTGTTTTTTTAACAACTCTTCCCCAAAAACAATAACACTAATCAATAATGTAAACAGTGGGGTCAGTGAAACCATAACAGCGGTTATTGAACTGGAAATTTCAGTTTCTGCAAAAGCGAATAAATAAGCAGGGAAAAAAGATCCAACAAATGCAGAAAATGCAACCCATTTCATTTTCTCTCTAGGTATGTGTTTGATTTTTTGATATCCAATTGGAGCGATTAAAAGAGTTGTTATAATCACCCTAAGTGATCCTAATTGAATTGGTGTAAGACCTGTAAGTCCTTTTTTAATTAATATATAAGAGCTTCCCCATATTAAAGATAGAATAACTAATGTCCCCCATTTTCTGATACTCAAGTTCACCTATCTATTTATTTTTTAGGTAATATTAATTTTACTTGCTTAATTCTTTTTTTGTCAACTATTTCAATAACAAACTTATATGAGTCGTGAGTTATCACTTGACCAACTTTTGGTATTTTTTTAATTTTTTCAATAAGAAACCCTCCTAGAGTTTCAATTTCTAAAGCAATCTCTTCAAATGTCGATGAATCTATTAAATTAATTGCTCTATAAAAATCTTGTAAATTTATTTTTGAATCAAAAATAAAAGTATTGTCGTCTAATTTAGAAAACAGATTATCCTCATCATCGAACTCACCACTTATTTCTCCAAAAATTTCTTCTATAACATCTTCAAGAGTTATTATTCCTGAAGTTCCACCATATTCATCAACTACAATAGCCATATGAATTTTCTTAGTTTTAAATTCAGTCAATAAGTCATCTAATTTTTTGTTTTCTGGAATATAAAGAGGCTTACGTAATAGACTAGTCCAATTAAAGTTTTCTTTTTCAAGGTGAGGTAAGAGATCTTTTACATATAATACACCTGTAATTTTATCAAGATTTTCTTCATATACTGGAACTCTTGAAAAACCCTTAGCTATTAATTCATCGATTATGTCAATTATTTTCATGTCTGATTCAAGGGCAAATACATCTATTCTAGGACACATAATTTGTCTTGTTTCAACATTTCCAAAATTCACTATTCCTTTGAGAATTTTTTTCTCTTCAGTACTTGTCTCTTTTGAATCAGTAAGGTCAAGGGCCTGTGAAAGCTTATCAACAGAAAGTTGTTTTGAATCCTTAGCTAAATTTGATTCTAAATAACTCATTGATTGACTCATCGGATTATTGAATAAAAACAATACATAACGATCTAAAAAATAAATAGGTCTTACCATTATTTTGGAAAAAACCAATGGATTTCTGTTAGCATAAATTTTAGGAAGAATGTCTCCAATAAATAAAATGAGCATTCCAATTAACCCTACTTCTAATATTGTTTCTAAAACCAGGCTGTTTAATGAACTTAAGTATGGGTTGTCAATTGAGGCAAATAGTATAACTATAGCAATATTTATAAAGTTATTTGAGATAAGTATAGTTGCAAGTAATCTTTTTGGCTTTTCAAGCAGTAATTTAATTTTCTTTATCAATACATTATTCTCATCTTCTGGCATTATTGATTTATCAAGTGAAAAAAAGGCTACTTCACACCCTGATGTAAGAGCAGATAATACCAAAAAAATTAAGATTAAAATAATTTTTACTATCACAGAAATCTAGAATAAAAAGTTAAAGAGTTGGAATTCAAAAGTATATTTAGAAAGGTAAATCGTTTTCTGTGGTATCACTCTCTTGATTTTTGATTGCTGTTGAAGGTTTTACTTCAGTATTTGAAACAGAGTCTTTCTTGGTTGAAAGAAAAGTAAATTCATCAACATTTACTTCAGTAGTATATTTATCTACTCCGTCCTCACCTTGCCATTTCCTTGTTCTAAGTTTACCTTCAACATAAACTTTATCTCCTTTAGACAAATATTTTTCACAAATCTCAGCTGCCTTATTTCTTAGGACTATATTATGCCAATCTGTATTTGTTACTTTTTCGTTAGTTGATTTATTGGTATATGTCTCGTTTGTAGCAAGAGGAAATCTTGCAAGACAACCACCATTATCAAAATGTTTAATTTTTACATCATCCCCTAGATGACCAATTAACATAACTTTATTTAGTGTTCCGCTCATAATTATATATATGGCTAATATACAAAAATAGAGTACCTAGATTAATAACTTATTAATAAAGTTAGTTAGGGGTACAGGAAAATTATAATTGTTTAGTTCTGATAAATGAATACCTGATTCAAGACAATCTTTAACGAGAATCTGATGAAATGATATATATAATATTTGATGTGATAGGATATGTTTTAAACGATAAATGTTTTCCTTTTGGTTCTTAATAGTAATGAATTTTGTAGAGGTAAGTTTTTTAAACTCATCACTTATAATGATATTCTTTATTTCTGCTTTACTTTCAATAAGCGGGAATTCATCTAGCTTATACCAAATGTCTTTATTTATTCTTTTATTAATTATGGTGTGTTGTTCACTATCAATGAAAACTAGATAATTCAAAAATCTTTCTTTTAGTTTTTTCTTTATTGACTTCGCAGGTATTATTTCAACTTCATTGTTCTTAAAAGCTATACATGTTGACGAAAAAATACATGATTCACAATCAGGAAAAGGAGTACACAAAAGAGCTCCATACTCCATCATTGCCTGATTAAAATCACCTGGATTATTTACTTTATTAATTAATTTTTTACCGATTTCTTTAATCCCTTTTTGCCCATTCACTGAGTCTATTGGGATTTTAATACCATAATATCTTGATAGTAATCTCAAAACATTACCGTCAACAACAGGATTGTATTCATTAAAACAGATAGATGATATTGCACTTGCAGTATAGTCTCCTATTCCTTTTAACTTGATTAATTCATCATAAGTATTTGGAAACAATCCATTTAGTGAATTTGAAATTTCTTTCGCGGATTTATGTAAGTTAATAGCTCTATTATAGTACCCTAATCCTTTCCACATTTTTAAAACTTCGGATTCCTCAGAGGAGGATAAACTTTCAACAGTTGGAAATTTTTTTATAAAATTATTGAAGTATTTTATTCCTTGAACTACTCGTGTCTGTTGAAGTATTATTTCAGAAATCCAAACTCGATATGGATCTTTATTTTTTCTCCATGGCAAATCTCTTTTATTAATTGTATACCATTTAACTAATTGATTTTCAAAAGACATTTACGATTTATTCTAGGGCTAATTATATATTACTAATTCACTAATTTAAAATATAAATTTATATATTTGCTAGCCTTAAAAGCTAATTGTATAACCAATATAACAGAAAATGACAAAGGCAGATATTGTAAAAAATATATCGGATCAAACAGGAGTTGATAAAACTGATGTTCAGATGATCGCTGAAAAATTTATGGAGGAAATTAAAAGCTCACTCCAAAATAAGAATAATGTTTACTTAAGAGGGTTTGGGAGTTTTATTATCAAAACAAGAGCAGAGAAAACAGGTAGAAATATTTCAAAAAATACTGCTGTAATTATACCTGCTCATAATATTCCTGCATTTAAACCTTCAAAAACTTTTGTCAAATCTGTAAAACAGAATGTGCCAGTTGGCTAATTTAAAAATAGATAGATATGCCTAGCGGTAAAAAAAGAAAAAGACATAAGGTTGCTACTCACAAGAGGAAAAAAAGAGCGAGAGCAAACCGACATAAGAAGAAATAGTGTTAGGGATTACACTCTAAACTCATCCCAAAGTTCTTTGAAATAACGTATAACGAAAGTTATATTATTATTGAAAAATGTTTAACCTTTCTACTACATAGTAGAAATAATACTTATAACAGTGAAAAAAGAATTGATTATAAGATCAAATTCAAGTGCTGTTGATTTTGCAATGCTTAACGAGGGTAGACTTGTTGAGTTAGATAAAGAAGTAGGTAAAAACAAATTTTCTGTAGGTGATATTTTTGTTGCAAAAATTAGAAAAACCATACCTGGCTTAAACGCTGCATTTGTAAATGTAGGGCATGAGAAAGATGGTTTTTTACATTATCATGACTTAGGACCAAAATTATTATCATTATCTAAATTTGTAGATCAAATCGATACTAAAAAAGTGAAATCTTTTTCTTTTAGTAAGTTTGATTTCGAAAAAGATATTCCAAAAAATGGTCTTATTAAAGATTGTCTAAAAGCAAAACAGACAACTTTAGTACAAATTATTAAAGAACCTATATCTACAAAAGGTCCCAGATTAAGTTCTGAGATTTCGTTAGCAGGTAGATTTATGGTTTTGATTCCCTTCTCGGAGAGAATCTCTATTTCACAAAAAATTAAAAGTCAAGATGAGAAAAAAAGACTAAAAAATTTAGTTAGGAATATTAAACCAAAAGGTTTTGGTGTAATAATTCGTACTGTAGCAAAAAGCAAATCTGTAAGTGAGTTAGAAGGAGATTTAAAAGATCTTGTTCTAAGATGGAAAAGACTCTGTATCAATTTAAGTAAATCAGATTCATATCCAACTAAGATTCTAGGAGAAATTAATAGAACGACATCAAAATTAAGAGATGTTTTTGATGATTCTTTTTCAAACATTTATCTAGATGACCCGAACTTACATAGTGAAATTAAAGACTACATAAAGCTTATAGCTCCAGGAAAATCATCTATTGTTAAACTCTATAAAGGTGTAACTCCAATTTTTGAAAAATATGGAATTGAGAGGCAAATAAAATCTTCATTTGGAAGAACTGTCTCTATGCAAAAAGGAGCATATCTAATAATTGAACATACGGAAGCTCTTCATGTTATTGACGTAAATAGTGGAAACAGATCAAATAAGTCAAAAACACAAGAGGAGACAGCTATGGAAGTAAACTTAATTGCTTCTGCTGAAATTGCCAGACAATTAAGATTAAGAGATATGGGAGGAATTATAGTTGTAGACTTTATAGACCAAACAAAAAGAGAAAACAGAAAAAAATTGTTTGATCACTTTTGTCAAGAAATGGCAAAAGACAGAACCAAGCATAAAATTCTTCCACCAAGCAAATTTGGATTGATTCAAATCACAAGGCAAAGGATAAGGCCTGAGATGAATATCAAGACTAAAGAAGCAAATCCTAATAAAGAATTAGAAGTGGAAGCACCTATTTTATTAGTAGACAAAATCAATACAGATCTTGACAGAATAGTTAAGAATGCGCGTTATAAAAAGGGAGCAATCTACATTCATGTGCACCCATTTGTGGCAGCGTACATAGACAAAGGTCTATTTTCATTGAAAAATAAGTGGAGCTTTAATTATAAAAGAATAATTAAAATTATACCTAGAGACTCATACTTATATCTTCAATATAATTTAACAGATAATAGATCAAAAATTTTAAGATAAAATCTTATTAAAACCGTTTAGAATTTCTAAACGGTTTTTTTTATATTATAAAATGGAATCTTCGGTAAAAAAGAAAATTGAACACTACTGTATTTATCAAGAGAGGTGTCATCTAGAAGTTACTAAAAAATTAAACAAATTAAATGTTTTTGGTGATGAAGCTAATGAATATGTATGTTACTTAATTGATGAAAATTTTTTATCTGAAACTAGATTTTCTGAAGCATTTGTAAGAGGAAAATTTAATAGTAATAATTGGGGGAAGGTAAAAATAATTCGAGAACTTAAATCAAGAAATATTTCTGATTGGAACATAAGTAATGCTCTAAATCAAATAAGCGATGAAGATTATCAAAACAAACTAAGAAAACTCTGTAAAAAACAAGTTGAGCTTAGTGATAAGCCTAAAATTGAATTAAAAAATAAGGTGGTTAAAAGTTTATCAATCAAAGGCTGGGAGATAGACTTAATAGTTAGTCAACTTAATCAACTAATAAAGTAACTTTGTTATTGTTCATTTCAACTGTTCCAGATTCAATCTCCAGAATAGTCTCTTTATCATTAAAAATAAAATTATCCTTAGCTTCTTGTTGAATCGACATTTTACCGATGATTTTCACCTTACCCTTAGTTAGAGTGGAAACTATTGGCGCATGATTATTTAATACTTGAAAATCACCATGCGATCCAGGAAAAAGAATTGATTCAACATCTCCTTTAAAAAGGGTTTGCTCTGGAGTAATTATTTCTAAATACATTATTATTTTGTTTCAGCTAACATTTTTTCACCAGCCTCTATAGCTTCCTCTATTGTTCCCTTAAGGTTAAAAGCAGATTCCGGAATATGGTCAAGTTCCCCGTCCATAATCATGTTAAATCCTTTTATAGTTTCTTTAATATCAACAAGAACTCCTGGAATACCCGTAAACTGTTCCGCTACATGAAAAGGTTGTGATAGAAATCTCTGAACTCTTCTAGCTCTTGCAACAGCTAGTTTATCTTCTTCTGAAAGCTCTTCCATCCCAAGAATAGCAATAATGTCTTGAAGCTCTTTATATCTCTGTAATAATTCTTTAACTCTTTGAGCACAATTATAATGATCATCCCCTAAAATCTCTGGCGTTAATATTCTTGACGTTGAATCAAGAGGATCTACAGCTGGATAAATTCCAAGTTCAGAAATTTTTCTTGATAAAACTGTTGTTGCGTCAAGGTGAGCAAAAGTAGTTGCTGGTGCAGGATCAGTTAAATCATCTGCAGGAACATATACAGCTTGAACAGATGTAATAGAACCATTCTTTGTTGATGTAATTCTCTCTTGCATCACACCCATTTCTGTTGCTAATGTTGGCTGATATCCAACAGCTGAAGGCATTCTTCCTAAAAGAGCTGATACTTCAGAACCCGCTTGAGTAAATCTAAATATATTATCTACAAAGAACAACACATCTTTACCTTGACCATCAGCACCTCCATCTCTAAAGTATTCTGCTACAGTTAAACCTGAAAGGGCAACTCTAGCTCTTGCTCCTGGTGGCTCATTCATTTGACCAAATACAAAAGTTGCTTTTGATTCTAACAACGCCTTTTTATCTACTTTACTCAAATCCCATTCTCCCGCTTCCATTGATTTTTTGAATTCTTCTCCATAATTTATAATTCCTGATTCAATCATCTCTCTTAATAAGTCATTTCCCTCTCTTGTTCTTTCTCCAACTCCAGCAAAAACTGACAAACCACCATGGCCTTTCGCAATGTTATTTATTAGTTCCTGGATTAGTACAGTTTTTCCAACACCAGCTCCACCAAATAATCCAATCTTTCCTCCTTTTGCATAAGGCTCAATAAGATCAATAACCTTGATTCCTGTAAATAAAACTTCAGTAGATGTTGATAGTTGATCAAATGCAGGAGCTTCTCTATGAATAGACATACCATCATTTTCAGTTTTTGGCAATACTTCAAGTCCATCTATTGGATCTCCTACCACATTAAATAATCTTCCATAAACATCTTTACCAATTGGCATTTGAATTGGATTTCCTGTAGCAACAACCTCAGTCCCTCTGCTTAATCCGTCTGTAGAGTCCATTGAAATTGTTCTAACGATATTTTCACCAATATGTGATTGCACTTCTAGAACAAGTATAGCGCCATCTTCTTTCTTTATTTCTAATGAATCATAAATTTCTGGAAGTACACTATCCTTAGATGAAAATTCAACATCAACAACTGCTCCAATTACTTTTGAAACTTTACCTATATTTTTTGACATTTTTTGCTTTTATAAATTAAAGTGCAAATATATGTTCTTGGATTAAAAATTAAAAGTTAATAGCCCTTCAATTTTGATAATTTATTAAGATAAAATTAAATAGAATATATTAGAGGTTAATTTAATTATTTATGGCTTCAAAGTATATAGATCTATCAACAGTAAAGTTTTTTATGAATAAAGTTCAAGAATTAGAAACCGTACTGGATAAGGAAAGGTTTGTAGATCACAATCTTGAATCTGTGGATCTTTTTATTGACTCTGTTAAACAGTTTGCAGACAGAGAACTTTTTCCATATTTCAAAGAAATGGACGAGAAACCTGCTCATTATAAAGATGGCACAATTCACGTTCACCAACAAGTTGAAAAAATGATGAAGCTAGGTGGCTCTATGGGCTTAATTGCCGCACCATTTAATTATGAAGATGGTGGATTGCAGTTGCCTTTACTTGTTCATACAGCCGCCAACTATATTTTAGATGCTGCCAATAACCATCTGCCTGGTTATTCTGGACTTACTGCAGGAGCTGCTGAGCTTATTGTAGAGTTTGCAAGTAAAGATCTTAAAGAAAAATATACCCCTAAAATGCTTTCAGGTGAGTGGGGTGGAACGATGTGTTTAACCGAGCCACAGGCAGGAAGTTCATTATCAGATATAATTACAAAAGCTACCCCATGTGATGGCGGTTATTACAAAATTAGTGGTCAAAAAATTTTTATTTCAGGGGGAGATCATCAGTATGCAGATAATATAGTTCATTTATTATTAGCAAGAATAGAGGGGGCTCCAGCTGGAACAAAGGGTATTTCGTTATTTGTAGTTCCAAAAATGAGACTTGAGGAAAATGGTGAACTTTTCTTTAATGATGTTACAACAGTGGCTGATTTTGAAAAAATGGGTCAAAAAGGATATTGTACTACTCATTTAAGTTTTGGTGACAAAGATGATTGTCAAGGTTATCTTGTTGGCAAAGAAAATAAAGGGCTTAACTATATGTTTCTTATGATGAATGGTGCTCGTATTGCTGTTGGACGTGGAGCGTCTGCTATTGCTTGTGGGGCATACTACGCTTCCTTAGAATATGCAAACGAACGCCCTCAAGGCCGAAAACTTTCATCAGATGGAACAAAAAATTTAAAAGATAAACAAAGCTTAATAATTGAGCATCCCGATGTAAGGCGAATGCTTCTACTTCAGAAATCGATGGTCGAGGGGTCTATGAATTTAATTTTTAAAGCTGCAAAATATTTTGATCTTCAGCACAATAGTACTGATGAGAAAGAAAAGCATAAGTATCACACTCTACTTGAGATGATTATTCCTGTTGTTAAAACATATCCTTCGGAGGCTGGTATTTATTCAATCAACAATGGACTTCAGGTTTTAGGGGGTTATGGTTTTTGCTCAGATTTCATTCTTCAGCAATATTATCGTGATATAAGAATCTCTTCAATATATGAAGGAACTACAGGAATACAATCACAAGATCTTCTAGGTAGAAAAATGATGTTAAATAATGGTGAGGGTGCTAAGCTTTTATTAGATGAAATTAAAAAAACAATTGATAAGGCAAATCAAGATAATGAACTAAAAGAGTGGGCTTCAAACTTAAATGATCAGCTGGATCAAACTCAAAAAATATTATTTCATCTTATACCATTTGCTTCAAAAGGAGACTATGAAAGATTTTTAGCTGATGCATCAATTTTTATGGAATTCTTTGGCTTAGTAATTGTTGGTTGGTCTTGGTTAGAAATTGGCTTAGCCAGTAAACATGCTTTAACAATGAGTGAAAGCTCTGTAGATTCAAAATTCTATCAAAGTAAGTTAGATGCATTAGAGTATTTTTATGCTTATGAGCTTCCTAAAACAAAAGGGTTTGCCGAAATTCTTCTCCATCCTTCTTCCGTAACAATAAAAAAAGAAGATAAAGTAATTAATTAAGTTAGTTTTTAAAGTAATGATATTATTGCCTGACTTTTGTATAAGTTATACTATATAACAGTGTTTTCCAGAATTTTAAAATTCAATTTTTTTGTTATCAATTGATGACTTTGCCATTCTTGCATATGACTGAACAACAAAATTTAGATGTTTAAATCTTATATCCTTGGTTAGGCCTTTTTCATATCTAAAATATATTTGTTGAACAATAACAGCTATTTTAAAAAGGCCAAACACAAAATAAAAGACAATATTTTCAATATCATCTCCAAACTTTTTAGAATACATTTCTAAAATTTCACCTCTCTTTGGATTCTTCTCTTCAGAGGTAATGTTCAAGTTTATTTCTCTCATATAGTCAGGATCATCTTTATTAATCCAATATGCAAGTGTAGTGCCAAGATCCATAAAAGGATCTCCTATGGTACACATTTCCCAATCAAGAACTGATTTTACAGCAAATGAATTTGTATCAAGAACTAAATTGTCATATTTAAAATCATTGTGAATCAGAGACACATATGATGACTCTTTGATATTGTTGTTTAACCATTTAATTACAAAGTTTATATCCGTAATATCATGAGTTTTTGAATTTTGATATCTCTTGGTCCACCCCTTAACTTGCCTTTCACAATATCCAGCTGGACGACCAAATTCGCTAAGGCCTATTTTTTCAATTTCTAATTTATGAAGTTCAACAAGAGTATCAACGAACTCAGATGCTATAAAATCATATTGAGTTTTACTGGTTAATATTTTTTTAAAATTATTACTCCTTAATACTGTTCCTCTGATTCGTTCCATTATATAGAAATCAGAGCCAATAATGTCAATATCATCACAATAATGAATTGGAATAGGCGATTTTTTATAATTGTTTTTTAGAGCAGACAGAACTTTATATTCTCTGCTCATATCATGACCAGATTTAATTTGTGCTCCAATTGGAGGTTTTCTGAGTATGTATTCTTTTTGATTAGATTTAATTAAATACGTCAGATTAGAAAAGCCCGATGGAAATTGAAGAACTTCAAAATCACTTTTACTTATGTCTAAGAAATTTGATAAATAATTAGAAAGTCCTCCATTATCAAGCTCTTCGTCTTCTCTTGTTTTTGTTGGGTTATCAATAAATTTATCCGACATAGTAAATTAAGATGATATACTTTAATTTTTATAGGATTTTAAAATAAGTCTAGCAAGGCGACTTTTGTGTACTTCATCTGCTCCATCATATATTCTGGAGGCTCTTTCATGTCTATAATATGATGATAAAATTAAATCATCAGTAAGTCCCAATGCTCCGTGAACTTGAATGGCATTATCAACTACCTTTTGAAGCACGTTAGCACAATAAAATTTAATAATAGAAATTTCTGCCCTAGTTTTATACGCTCCCTGAGTATCAATTTTTTTTGCAGCATCTTGTACTAATAATCTTGCTGCATTTATCTCTGCTCTAGACTCTGCAATCCAATTTTGAATAGTCTGTTTTTCCGACAGCATTGTTCCTTCTGATATTTCTCTTGAAGTTGCTCTTTCGCACATTAAATCAAATGCTCTTTCGCACATTCCTATCCATCTCATACAATGGTGAATTCTTCCAGGTCCTAATCGTTTTTGTGCAATTGCAAACCCTTCCCCTTCTGATCCTAAAACATTTGTAATTGGAACAGAGACATTATTAAATTTAATTTCCGCATGACTCTCCCATCCTGCTCCTGGGTGTCCCATAATTGAAACATTTCTAACAAATTCAACCCCTTCTGTTTTTAATGGAACAATGATTTGGCTAGCTTTTTTATGAACATCCTCTCCGTCAGGATCAGTCACCACCATAACTATTGCAAAGTGTGCTCCGTCAAAACTTGAGGTAAACCATTTATGTCCATTTATAATATAGTTCCCATTATCTTTTTTTGCAATTGTTCCCATCCTTGTTGGGTTTGAGCCTGCATAATTTGGCTCTGTCATCGCAAAGCAACTTCTAGTTTTTCCTTCTAAAAGTGGGTATAGGTACTCTTGTTTTTGGTCTTCGGTTCCAGTCTCAATTAAAACCTCCATATTGCCAGCATCAGGAGCTTGACAGTTAAAGACATAAAATCCATAAGGACTTGCGCCAAGTATCTCACTAACTTCACCATGTTGTTCTAGTGTTAAACCTAAGCCACCATATTCCTTGGATACTTGTGGCAGCCAAAACCCCATCTCTTTAACCTTATCTCTTAATTCATTTAGTTTGGGGAGTTTTTCACTCCACTCTGAATTTAAAATCCATGGTTCAAGTGAAATTAATTCATCTCTAATAAATGTTTTAATTTTTTGTTTTACTTCTTTAAATGTCATGTTTAGTGCTTAAATAAATTTAATTTTTAGCTTGGAAGTGAATAGATCAATGAAATTATCTCTGCAACACACACAGGCTTAGCTTCTCCATCAACTTCAAATATAATTTTTAATGTATATTTTGCTCCTCCCGAAACCTCTTCAATATTTGTTAGAGATACTTTCCCCCTAAATTTTGAAACAGCAGGAGTTGCGTTAGGAAATCGCACCTTTTCAAGACCATAGTTTACTGCTAATGCAATGTTATTGAGTTTTAGTGTTTGAAACACAACCTGAGATGCATAGGATAATACATGAAACCCATGGGCTATAGTTTTTTTATAAGGAGAATATTTTGATGCTTTTTCTTGATCTATGTGAATCCACTGTTTATCTTGAGTTAATTCTGCAAATGAATTTACTTTATCTTGAGACATTTCAAACCACTCAGAGATACCAATTTCTTTTCCAAGATAATCTTTTAAATCTTCTAGATTTTCTATTTCAGTTGAATAAGGGTTTTTCATAATGTAATATTAATTTATCATGTATCCTCCATCTACGTTAAATGTTTCTCCTGTTGTATAACTTGAGGCTTCAGAAGCCAGGTAAACAGCAATCCCTGAAATTTCTTCTGGTTCAGCTGCTTTCCTAATTGGCAAATCTTTCAACCATAATTCTAACATCTCTTCATTTTGCCATAAAGCAGAACTTAATTTTGTTTTTATCAATCCTGGGCATATTGCATTAGATCTGATTCCATACTTCCCCCATTCTTTGGCTTGAGATTTAGTTAACATGCTAATTGCAGCTTTACTGATTGAATATACTCCTAGTCCTTTGTCTGGTTTTTGTCCTTCTACAGAAGAAATATTTATGATAGAACCAGATTTGTTGTTTTTCATATGCTTCATGGCCATATTAGAAAGTTTAAACGCGGCTTTTACATTAATATCCATTATTTTATTAAAAAGCTTTTCATCTGCATTTTCAAGTCTATCAAAAACAGGATTTATTCCTGCATTATTAACTAGTATATCTATTTTGTCATATTTTTTTAATGTTGTATCAATTAGATTCTTCAAGTGATCTTCTTCTCCTACATGACACTCACATGCCATTGCATCATATCCATTCTCTTGTATTTTATTAGCCACTTCATCTACTGCTTCTTTAGATCTACTACTTAACACTACACTTGCTCCAAATTCTGCAAGTGCCTCGGCAATTGATGCTCCAATACCTCTGCTTGATCCAGTAACTATTGCAACCTTACCTGATAAATCAAATAGTTTTTTATATTTTTTTGTCATTTCAATTACAGTTAAGTTGGTGTAATATACTAATTGATTTAATTATCCTTACAAGAATGTAATATAAATACAGAAAAAGATTTTTTGGTAAAGTTTAATGAGGTTGTATGTTTTTAAAGATGAAAATATTCTTATATATTTAGTAAAAACTCATCGTTAAAAATTAAATTAACGAATAGAAAAATAACGAAAATCGAATAATTATGAGTGCAAATCAAGAGCCATTTGAGTTAAATTTTTACAAATGGGAGAAAGAACTTAAAGACAAGCCATACCTTAGACAACCAATTGGTGCAGCCTGGGAAGAATATACATGGGGTCAAGTTGGAGATATGGCAAAAAGATTAGCCTCTGGGCTTAGATCTCTTAATCTTAGAGAAGGTGCGCACATTGGAATTTATTCAAAAAATTGTAGAGAATGGATAATTTCTGATTTAGCTATTGTAATGGCTGGGTATGTTTCAGTTCCTTTCTTTCCTTCACTAAATGGTAAAGAGCTTTCATATATTATGGATTATGGAGATGTTGATGCACTTTTCTTAGGAAAAATTGAAACTTGGGATGATATTAAAAATGATTTACCTAAGGATATGCCTATGATTACATTTCCTAATTATGCTGGTTGTTCAAATATTGATGTAGGGTATCAATGGCATGAGTTTATTAATAGTCATGAACCTATCTCTAACCCTAATCGTCCGAAGCTGTCAGATTTATGGACCATAATTTTTACATCAGGGACAACGGGTAACCCAAAAGGAGTTATGCTTTCTTATCAAGCTATAGATGGTATTAAAGTAGTCTTAGATGATCCCAACAACCCCTTAGGAATTAAACATGATGGTAATAATGATTTTATATCTTATCTACCCTTAAATCATATCTTTGAAAGAGTTGTTATTGAATGGACTTCTTTTAGATATGGTGGAACGATTTCATTTGTTGAGTCTATAGAAAAATTTGGACAAAACTTAAAAGATGTACAACCACATGTCTTTGCAGCTGCTCCTCGTGTTTGGACAAAACTTCAAATAGGTATTCTGTCAAAGTTTTCTCAAAAGACACTAGACATATTACTCAAAATTCCATTACTGTCTGGACTACTAAAAAAACTTTTAAAGAAAGGATTAGGATTTAGTAGAGCAAGAGTTACTGTGTCTGGTTCAGCTCCAATGCCCGTTGAATTAATTGAGTGGTTTAGAAAAATTGGAGTATATATTACCAATGGATATGGAATGACAGAAAACTGTGCAATTTGTAGTTCAGTTGATGGTAGAGATTTTGAAAAACTAAATACTGTTGGAAAACCTCAAAAAGGTGTTGATCTCAAAATCGATGAAGAGACAGGAGAAATATTAATGAAAGGTCCATTTGTAATGAATGGTTATTATAAAAATGAAGAATTGTCTAATACAACTTTAAGAGGTGGATGGCTTCATACTGGAGACAAAGGGTTCTTAGATGAAGATAATTATTTGCACATCACCGGAAGAGTTGCTGATAGTTTTAAAACATCAAAAGGAGAGTATATAGAGCCTTTGACTTTGGAGCAATATTTTGCTAATATTAATGAAATAGAAGAAGTTTGTGTTGTTGGGCTTGGAATTGCTCAGCCATTATGTCTAATTCAGTTGTCTGAAATTGGAAAAAACACATCAAGAGATACTATGTCAAAAATGTTAACTGAAACGCTTGAAACAGTTAATAATGGGCTTGTTAATTATAAAAAAATCTCAACGTTAATAGTTGTAAAAGATGAATGGACACAGGAGAATGGTGTTATTGGTCCTACTCAAAAACTTAAAAGAGGTGCTATTGAAGATCTCTATTCAATGAGCTACATAAAGTGGCACGAATCTGATGAAAAATTAATTTTTGAATCAGAAAACAACCTCTCCGATAGATTTAATTCATACTCATAAGTCTAGGAATATAATAAACCCTGCTACTTCTCATTTGGTAGGTGAAAAAAATTATATTAACTTGAATTCAAATCGGATCAAGTATTTTGCTGGATTAGCATGCTTTTGCTATTCACTCATTTATACTTGTATTAAATTATATAAACTAGTTATAGAAAAGAATTACCTTTGACGTAACAAAACCTAATTAATATGAAAAATATTTTAAATAAGTATTATCTAGCCTTTATGGCTGTGATTTTATTTGGTAGTGTTTATTCTCAAACTCAAATATCTGGTTCAGTTATGGATGCAGATAGTATGGAATCAATTCCAGGAGTAAACGTTATCATTGATGGCACAAACATTGGAACAGTTACAGATTTCGATGGAAATTTTGTCATTAATACAAGTCAAGATGCACCCTTAACTCTAGTTGTAAGCTATATGGGATATAGTGGAGAAAGAGTTAGTGTAACATCTACAAATCAAAATATAAATGTAATGCTTAGCGCAGGACAAAACCTAGAAGAGGTTATTATTTCTGCATCAAGAAGTGCTCAAAAAGTTACTGATGCTCCTGCATCCGTTAGTGTAATTTCTTCTAGGCAGATTGAAAATTCAGCTCAAGTTGCTGAGCCTTCAAGAATTCTTGTATCTGTGCCCGGTGTTCAAATACAACAACAAACTGCAAACTCTCTTAATGTTGAAATGAGAGCTGGATCCGGAGTTTTCGGAACATCTACTTATATAATGAGAGATAATAGAGGATTAATAACTCCTGCTGCAGGGACTTTCTTTAGTTTCCAGCAAGGTCTTTCTAACTTAGATTTAGCCTCTGTTGAAATAGTTAGAGGTGCTGCAGGTGTATTGTATGGGCCTGGTGTAACTTCTGGTGTAGTTCACTTTAGATCAAAAAGTCCTATTGACTACACTGGTAATTCTGCTTCATTTTGGGGTGGAGAACTGAATACTTTTGGTTCTGAATTTAGAATTGCAAGAGCAAATGATGATAAGACTTTTGGGTGGAAAATTAATGCTAGAGTAAACTCTGGTGATGATTTTACTTATGATGATGAAGCTTCATTAGCTGCTGACGTCGGTGGAATAAAAAGTATAATTAGACAACCTGTTATTACAAACATGGCAGTTGACCCTCTTTTATCTCAAAATGGAGATGTATTGTATGACTTTACAGGAGGAAATGCTATTTTAGATACCTATAGCAATGTTGCTTTTGACACAAATTTAGAGTGGAGACCAAGTGATGATACGAATTATCAAGTTAGTGCAGGTATGACTAATGGAGGTGGTCTATTCTTTCAAGACTTAGGTATTGGATATGCTGATGGTAGTACATATTGGGGTCAAGTTCAGGCTACAATGGGTAACTGGTATGCTCAAGCTTTTATAGACCATAATGATGGTGGTGGAACAGATAATCCAACATTCTTGTATGGTACAGGTTTACGTCAGGTAGCCAAAAGAACAACAATGGAAGCTCAAATTCAATACAACTTTGATATGCCTTGGCTGTTTGATTCAGAATGGACTGTAGGATATGATTATAGGAATACTGATTCTGACTCTGAATATACTCTATGGGGAAGAAATGAAGATACTGATGACTATATAACTAACGGTATTTATGGTCAAGGAACTTTAACAATGTCTGAAAAAGTAGACCTTGTAGTTGCTGGTAGATATGATCAAGCTAGTTTTATTAGCACAGGAGAATTTGCTCCTAGAGCAGCTCTTGTATATAAGCCTTCCGAGAAAACAACTTGGAGACTTTCGTATAACAAAGCTTTATCTGGACCTAGTGCGCTTCAAATGTATATTGACTTCCCAGTAAATGTACCGGCACCTGGAGTTTTAGATGCATGGTTAAGTGGGCAAAGTACTGCACAGCGTTTTGCTGATCCAGCAAATCAAGTAATTGATTTAGCAGGACTTCCTTTTGATATTCCTGTTTCGGCTGCAAGTAATGGATTGCCCTTAGCAATTCCTTATGGTGCTGTTGCTGGTGCTTCTCTTGCAGGTTTATATGCACAGGTTCCTGCGCTTCAACCATTATTAACACCATTTTTTGCAAGCTATATGGGACCATCTGGTGGATCAGGAGTTTTATCTCCTTATGATTTATTCGAACCTACTCAGACTACTGGTAACAGAAATACAAGAACTGGAAGATTCAGCTCTGTAGAAAACTTTGAATTAGGATTTAGTAGTGTTATTGGTAAAAAGTTAAAAATTAGTGCTGATATATATTCTTATGTTAACACAGGTTTTACAAACTTTAGTGCAATTGGAGATACATATGCATTAGTTGGATCAAATATTCCAGGAGATTTAGGAGCAGCTGTTGCTGCTGATGCTGCTGGTTATGTGAATCAAGCTTTAACTCCAGCTGTAACTGCTGGTGTAACAGCTGCCGTGCAAGCAGGATATACAGCAAACGGAATTCCAGAATTTTTATGGGCAACTGGAGCACCTGCTGGGGCACTTTTCCCTGGTTCACCAGCTATAGCACCTGTATCCGCAGCAGTTGCTGCTGCTCTTCCAGATGCATTGGCTGCGCAAGCAGGACCAATTTTAGGTGGAATTAACGGTGCATTTCAAGCAGGTGGTCAAGGTTTCGTTGGTCAATTAGGTCCATTATTTGGTGCTATAGGTGCTGTTGAATCTGATAGAGTTCCTCAAGGAGATGGAATTACTCACATTACAACAGGATATATTACTCAAGGAGATGCTAAAAGATCTCACTTTGGTGGAGATTTAAGCATGGATTACTTTGCTAACTCTGACTTAAGACTATGGGCAAATGCTTCATGGTTAAGTCAAAACGAGTGGATTCCTGGAGAAGATAATGATGATGATTTACTTAATACATCATATCTAAATGCTCCTATGTGGAAATATAGAATGGGTGTTGATTATACTCCTCTAAGTGGTTTTAATTTCTCAGTTTCATTCCAACATGATGATAAATTTAGATCAGTTCAAGGTTTCTGGAATGGTATGGTAGAAACTAAAAACTTAATTGATATGAGTATAGGATATAGATTTAGTCCAAACACAAGATTTGACATTTCTGCTACAAACCTTACTGATAACCCTTATAAGACATATCCTAATTTACCAACTATTAGAAGAAGAGTCTTAGGAAAACTTACTCTTAACTTCTAATTAATCATAATATTATCATAAAAAGAGCAACTTTGGTTGCTCTTTTTTTTTGCATAAACTTTTATGTAACTATATTTGAACCTCAGCAATTATAATGAAAAAAGTAGGTATAGATTCGTTGTCATATTACGTTCCTTCTCTGTATGTAGATATTGAGGAGCTTGCAATAAAGCGCGATATTTCAGCTGAAAAATTAATTAAAGGATTGGGGTTAAAAAAAATGGCAACCCCTGACTATGATGAGGACTCTGCTTCAATAGCAGCAAACTCTTTATACCGATTAATTAAAGAAAATAACATTGACCCTAGAGAGGTCGGCAGAGTTTATCTAGGAACTGAAAGTGGGGTTGATGCTTCTAAGCCTACATCATCTTACGTGGTTGAAATTCTTGAAGAAGTTTTTGCTAAGCAGTATGGTGAAAGATGTTTTAAAAATTGTGATATTGTTGATCTTACTTTTGCTTCGTTTTCTAAAAGGTCTATAAGTCTATCCAAGTCATCAGGCTTTATAAGCTTTACTTCGCTTTTAGCTTCAGGCTTATGAAACTTTTTATCACGGGTTTTTGCATCAATATTTTGGGCCTGAATTACTTCAAGAGGTTTTTGTCTTGCCATCATTATGCCTCTCATGTTAGGTATAATTAGATCACTTTCTCCTACTAATCCTTTTTGGGATCCAATCACTAATGGAATTTCACATTCACTTATCTCAGTTCCTCCTGATATTTCCCTTGCACATGTAGCCCTTGAATCTTTTATTTCAAGACTAACACAATTAGTAACAAAATTGTAATCTAGAAAACCGGCAAGCAGACCAGCAACTACACCTCCGTTATAATCAATAGATTCTCTACCACAAATTATTAGATCGTAATTAGTAGTAAGACAATGAGATTCAATTTCTTTAGCAACAGAATATGCGTCTTTAGCTTCACAATCAATTCTAATTGCTTTATCTGCTCCAATAGCCAAGCATTTTCTTAAAATTGTTTCTGAAGATTGACTACCAACAGTAAGGACTGTCACGTTTGCGTCATTAGATTCTTTCATCCACACGGCCTTAGTTAGGCCA
>CABXRG010000007.1 GCA_902514615.1 uncultured Bacteroidota bacterium
TATCTTCAACCTATTATTACAATAATTTTTGCTGTAACTACTGCAAATGATACACTAGACACAACTAAGTTATTGTCCTGTATACTTGTGTTCATTGGAGTTTATTTGGTTTCTATCAAGAATAAAAAAGCTTAATTATTAAATAATAAATTATAATCATTAATTATAGTGATTTTAAATTTTCTGTAATAAATTTGAATAAATATCTTAATTATATGAAACTTAAACTCATACTAATATTTTCATTACTCATATGGTCGTGCAACAACACAAACAACTCAAAAGAAAAATTTGAATATGAAAGAGTTAAAGAAGAACCAAATATTGTTCAAAATAATTCTATCTCAAACAATGTTATTCTTAACTCAAATGATCAGATGAAGTTTGACAAAAAGAATTGTAATAATAGGTTGAAGATATATAAATGAACCAACTGTAGTTACATTAACATTAAATCATACAGGAAGATTCCCTGTAAGTTCAATGGGACATAATTTTGTTCTACTAAAAAAAGGAGTTGATGTTAACAATTATGCCCTTAAAGCTGCCGGAGCAAGAAACTCTGAATATATACCTGATGGTGATAATGAGCTGGCTTATACAAAAATGCTGGGAGGAGGAGAATCAGACACTATTACTTTTGATGCTCCAGAACCCGGGACTTATATTTTTATTTGTTCATTTCCAGGACACTACCAATTAATGATGGGTGAATTTATAGTTGGATAGTATTTGTTAATATCCTAATTTACCAAAATGAATAGATTATTATCTATTATTTTTTTTACTATGATTTCATGTAATTCCCAATCAGGTGATTCTTCCTTAAAATCAACAATGATAAGTGATAAAGGAATTGGACCAGTAAATAAAGTAATATTAGATAAAGATATAGATCCTGGCTTAGCTAAATCAGGAGAAAAACTGTTTAATCAACTTTGTGCTTCCTGTCATATGATTAATAAGGAGTCAATAGGTCCCGCAATTGAAGGGATTTTAAATAGGCGGTCAACTGAGTGGGTGATGAATATGATTCTCAATCCAACTGAAATGCTTCAAAAAGATCCTCAAGCAAAAAAACTCTTAGAAGAGTATAATAATGTATACATGTACAATCAACATTTAATTGAAGAAGAGGTAAGGGAAATTATTGAATATTTTAGAACGATAAATTAAACATCAACATTTCCATCATAATAGCCAGGAATTGGGACATATCCTAGTTTATTGGTCATTACATATTCTGTCAATTTATAAGATCTAACTGCCATTTGCCTAAATAAACCGAATACTTGTGAATAATTATTACCATTAGACTCAATGAAATCTGATGAGTCTAGATGATTTGATAAATATTTCTCTAATGTAATATCATTAACATCATCTATAGATTTTTGATTTTCATTACTTAATATTACATCTGTCAATTCTTCTATTTCTTTGTTTAACTCAGATTGACTGTCAGAAGGAGTGTTTCTATAAATATAAGCGTCTACAAACCTTGATAATTTTAATGATATCGCTCCAGGAGTATCAGTTTCTGGAATAATAATTTCAAAAATTCTATCTATAAAACCAATTTGTTTTTTTGTAAAAAAATCAGGAGACCAATCAATTTCGTTAGATTGACATGATTGAAGAATAGATAGGATACTTGATGAAAAAGTTATTGATCCAAATGATATTCCAATATTTTTTAATGCTTTTCTTCTATTCATAATTAGATATTTTGTTTGTTTAATTCCTCAACGGCATGGTTAGCATTCTCTTCAGGTCTTGCAGCAATAGATGCAATATTGAAAACATTGAATCCAGGAGATGAGATAATATCTACCAATGATTTATATGGTGGAAGTTACAGGTTATTTAAAACAATATTTGAGAAATATCATTTGAAATTTCATTTTGTAAATATGGAGGATTTAAAATCAGTTGAGGAAAAAATTAATTCAAACACTAAATTAATTTGGGCTGAAACTCCAACTAATCCAATGATGAATGTGGTTGATATTATGTCAATGTCAACTCTTTCAAAACAAAATAATATACTTTTATGTGTAGATAACACATTTGCCACTCCATACATACAAAGACCTCTAGATTTAGGAGCAGATATTGTCATGCACTCTGCAACTAAATATATTGCAGGACACAGTGATGTTGTAATTGGTGCAATAGTTATAAATGATTCAATATTACATGAAAAGTTATCCTTTATACAGAATGCATCTGGTGCAACTCCAGGCCCAATGGATTGTTTCCTTACACTGCGAGGTATAAAAACTCTTCATTTAAGAATGCAGAGACATTCTGAAAATGCTGAAAAAATAGCTATGTTTCTTAAAGATCATAAAAAAGTTAAAAATGTTTACTGGGCAGGATTGAAAGATCACAAAAATTATAAAATTGCAAAAAACCAGATGGATGTTTTTGGAGGAATGGTGTCTTTTATTCCAATTGATAACTCCTTTGAAACAGCAAAACGAATAGCTGAAAACCTTAAGCTATTTACATTAGCTGAATCACTTGGTGGAGTAGAGAGTTTATGTTGTCATCCTGCAAGTATGACTCATGCTTCAATTCCTGCAGAGGAAAGAAAAAAATCAGGATTAGTAGAGTCACTTTTAAGACTAAGTGTTGGAGTCGAAGATGTAGATGACTTAATAGATGACTTAAATAATGCTATAGGGTAATATTAATGGAAATTCCAAAAGACAAAAAAATATATTTTAGTTCAGATAATCATCTGGGTTCTCCTTCATTAGAGGAAAGCCATGAAAGAGAAAAAATATTTGTTTCATGGTTAGAATCTGTAAAAGATGATGCTGATATAATTTTTCTACTAGGAGATTTATTTGACTTTTGGTTTGAATATAAAGAAGCAGTTCCAAGGGGGTTTACAAGAGTGTTAGGAAAGCTAGCAGAATTATCAGATTCAGGAATAAAAATATATTTTTTTATTGGAAATCATGATTATTGGATGACTGACTATTTTGAAAAAGAATTAAACATTAAAGTTTTTAAATCACCTGAGTTATTTATTTTTAATTCTAAATCATTTTTGATAGGACATGGCGACGGTTTAGGACCTGGAGATTATGGATATAAAAGAATGAAATTAGTACTTTCTAATCCATTTTTTATATGGTTATATAGACTGCTTCATCCAGATATTGGTATTAAACTAGGGAAGCATCTTTCTCAGAACAATAAGCTTATTTCTGGAGATGAAGACAAAAAATTCAAAGGGGAAAAAAAAGAGTGGTTAATTCAATATTGTTTAAAGAAATTATCCCAAGAGCATATCGACTATTTTGTTTTTGGTCATAGGCATTTGCCAATTGTTCATCAGTTAAAACCTAAATCTAAATATATAAACTTAGGTGATTGGATCACTCACTTTACATTTGGTGTTTTTGATGGAAAGACATTTAATCTTAGAAATTATTTAAAGAAAAATGATTGAATCAAAAAAGTCAAATTTTGAGAGAACTGTCCTAGTTGGAATAATCAATGACTCGCAAAATGAAGAAAAGCTAGATGAATTTCTCGAAGAGTTAGAATTTTTATCTGTAACAGCAGGAGGAAAAGTGATTAAAAAATTCAAACAAAAAATAAACACTCCCAATCCAAAGACTTTTATAGGTAAGGGTAAAATTGAGGAAATTCAGAAATATATTAAAAATAATGATGTTTCAATTGTTGTTTTTGATGACGAACTTTCACCTACTCAACAATCTAATATAGAAAGACAACTGAAGTGTAAAATACTAGATAGAACAGCTTTAATTCTTGATATTTTTGCCCAGAGGGCAAAAACAAGTTATGCTAAAACTCAAGTTGAATTAGCTCAATATGAATATTTGTTGCCCAGATTAAAAGGTCTATGGACTCACCTTGAAAGACAAAAAGGGGGAATTGGTATGAGAGGTCCTGGAGAAACAGAAATTGAAACGGATAGAAGAATTGTTAGAGATAAGATATCATTATTAAAAAAGAAAATTTCTACTATTGACAAACAAATGAAAGTTCAAAGAGGTAACAGAGGGTCATTGGTTAGAGTTGCTCTAGTTGGATATACCAATGTTGGAAAGTCAACTATAATGAATTTATTGTCAAAGAGTAAAGTTTTTGCTGAAGACAAATTATTTGCTACTCTTGACACAACTGTTAGAAAAGTAGTAATAAATACTTTACCCTTTCTTTTAACTGATACAGTTGGGTTTATCAGAAAACTTCCAACACAATTAATAGAGTCATTTAAAAGCACCCTTGAAGAGGTGAAAGATGCTGATATTCTTCTTCATATTGTTGATATATCACATCCAAGTTTTGAAGATCATATAGTTTCAGTAAATAAAATTCTTAGTGAAATAAATTGTCATAACAAGTATAGTCTTATGATATTTAATAAAATTGACAACTACACTCAAGATGATTTTAATGATTCTCTATCTAAGAATAATAGCCATTATTCATTAATGCAGTGGAGAAATACGTGGATGAATAAAACAAATGGTAAAGCGTTGTTTATATCTGCAAAAAATAAGATTAACTTTGATAACCTTAGGAAAGAGATTTATGAATTAGTTAAAAATGTAGATATGAGTCATTTTCCTAAGAATGATTATTTATACCCCGAATATTTTTCTAAGTGAGTTTTTGGTTAATTTAACCAATTATTAACAAGTATTTTACTAATAAATTTTGAAATTTGAATAAATAAATTCAGTAACAATGAGTGATAATAAAACGAATATAGATTTAAATAAGAAGGACGAATTGATCAAGCAGGAAAGTGCTTTTGTAGATCTTCTTTCACTTGAAATAAATAAAAAGATCATAGGTCAAAAGAAAATGATAGAAAGATTAATGATAGGACTTTTGGGTAAAGGGCATATTTTACTTGAAGGGGTGCCTGGTCTTGCAAAAACACTTGCAATAAATAGTTTAAGTAGTGCTGTTAAAGGCTCATTTAGTAGGATACAGTTTACTCCAGATCTACTTCCAGCAGATGTTGTTGGTACTATGATTTATAACATGAAAGAAGGTAATTTCTCAATAAAGCAAGGACCGGTGTTTGCAAACTTTGTACTTGCAGATGAAATTAATAGAGCTCCAGCAAAAGTTCAATCGGCATTACTTGAAGCAATGCAAGAGAAACAAGTTACTATCGGGGATAAAACCTTCAAATTATCAGACCCCTTTCTTGTCATGGCAACTCAAAACCCAGTAGAACAAGAAGGAACCTACCCTTTACCTGAAGCACAAGTTGATAGATTTATGTTGAAAGTTGTTGTTGATTATCCAAAACTAGAAGAAGAGCAAAAGATTATTAATATGAATCTTTCATCTTCGCAAGAAAAAATTCAACCTGTTGTCACTACAAAACAAATAACTAATGCACAAAAAATTGTTAATGATGTATATATGGATGAAAAAATTGAAAAGTATATACTTGATCTTATTTTTTGTACCAGATATCCTGAGAAATATAATTTAAAAAACTTATCTCCACTTATTTCATTTGGTGCATCACCACGTGGAAGTATAAACCTTGCATTAGCATCTAAATGTTATGCTTTTATTAAACATAGAGGTTTTGTGATACCAGAGGATGTCAGGGAAGTTGTTACAGATGTATTAAGACATAGGATAGGATTAACATATGAAGCTGAAGCTGAAAATGTATCGACTGAGGATATAATTAAACAAATTGTAAACACTGTTGAAGTACCCTAATTAATGGATTCTAAAGAATTACTAAAGAAAGTAAGACAAATTGAAATTAAAAGTAGAAGGTTAAGTGATAATCTTTTTGGAGGAGAATACTTAAGCACTTTCAAGGGTAGAGGTATGACATTTAGTGAAGTAAGAAAATATGAGTTTGGTGATGATATAAGATCAATTGATTGGAATGTAACAGCCAGATACAATGAACCTTTTATAAAAATTTTTGAAGAGGAAAGAGAGTTGACATTAATGTTGCTTATTGATGTAAGTGGCTCAAAAAACTTTGCTACAAGAAATAAATTAAAAAAAGAAATTGTTACTGAAATTGCAGCAACTTTAGCTTTTTCTGCTCTTAAAAATAATGATAAAGTAGGCGCAATACTATTCACAGATACTGTTGAGTTGTTTATACCGCCAAATAAGGGTAAAAGACATATTTTACGAATTATAAGAGAGCTTCTTGAATTTAAACCTAAAAGCTCCAAAACAAATATTGATTCATCTCTCAAATTTTTATTAAGTGTTATCCAAAAAAAGGCTATAGTTTTTGTTTTATCTGATTTTATTGATAGTGAGTATGATAAAACTTTAAAATTAGCAGCAAAAAAATTTGATTTAACAGGAATTAGAATTTTTGATCAAATGGAAACTGTAATTCCTAAACTAGGTTTTGTTCCAATGATAGATGCCGAAACAAATGAATTAGTTTGGGTTGATACATCTTCCAAAAAAATCAGAGAAAAGTATTTATCAAATTATAATTTATCATTAAAAAAGTTTGAAAGTTTATTTAATAAAAATGGAGCAGGTGTAATCAATTGTATGGTAGATGAAAGTTACGTAAAGAAACTCTTGGGTTATTTTAAACAAAGAGCATAATGAAGAAAATAATATTTCTTTGGATCATATCTACCACCTATTTGATAGGACAGTCTGCAAATTTTGATTCAAATATTGATATTTCAACTACAATTGATACTACTCAAGTTAAAATCGGACAAGAGATTAATTTTAACATTGATATTTCTTCAAAAAATAAATATAACATACGTTTTGATGAAAATCCAAATTTCATGCCTTTTGAGGTTTTAAAATCTTATCCCTCAGATACAATCATTGAATCCTCAAAAATTTCTAAGAAGTATTCATTAATTAATTTTGAACCAGGAGAATATTGGATTCCTCCACAAAAAATATATTTCAATCAATCTTTAAAATTTAGTGACTCATTACTGGTAATAGTTAATGACGTTGAAGTAGACACCATCAAGCAAAATTTGTTTGACATAAAACCTATAATTCCTGTTAAAAGAAATTATCAAAGAATAATAACCAATTCAATTATTGGATTTTTGATTTTAACTCTCATTTATATAGTTCTTAGATTTCGTTTATTTAGTAAAAAGAACAGCTCATTAAACGAGATGAAATCACTTTATCAAATTGCTATTGAAAAATTGGGTGATTTAGATAATTTATCTCCTAATTCTCAAATTGAATTTAAAGAGTACTATACTATTTTAATTGATATTTTTAGAGAATATTTAGAATCTCAAGTTAAAATTCCTGCAATGGAAAGTACGTCAAGAGAGCTAATTGTAAGAATAAATATGCTAAAAGATAGTGGAAACTATGATTTTGAATTAAAACAGATCAACGAACTAGAGAGCCTTTTCACAAAATCTGACTTAATAAAATTTGCTAAGTCTTTACCAACAAAAAATGACATCAATATTGACATCTTAACGATCAAAGATTTTATTGATTCTACTGAAAAAATTTATAATGAAAAATATAAAAAACCTGATGAAGAAGAAGTGCCGGATGAAGAAAGATCTGTATTAGACAACCTTAAAATGTTTTTGAAATACTCATTCTTAATAACATCTACATCAATTATCATATGCATAGTAATATTTGGCTACTACCCAGTAAGAGACACAATATTATTAAATCCAACAAAACAACTTCTTTCAAAGGATTGGTATACAAGCCAATATGGATCTCCTCCAGTAGAGTTAAAAACACCAAATATTCTTGTTAGAATTAATGATAGTATAGCAAAAAATAAATTTGAAATGGGAAGTTTTGATGACTCTTTTTTCCTGTCTCTTGATTTTAAGGATATTATTCAAAGTGAAAATCCTGCAAACATTGACAATTTAAAAAATGAATTAATAAATCAATTTCAAAACTTAGGCTCTAAAAACATACTTGTTAAAGACGATCAATTCTCTATAAAATCTGGTGATATTGGATTAAGATTTTATGGTAGTTTAGATATTGAGAAAAATAATAATTTGATTAGATCAAATTTTACATCAATTATATTACCCTATGATAAAAAGACAATAACACTTATTATTGTTTATAGAGATAATGATAGGTATACTGATAAAATAGAGTCAAGAATTTTAGAAAGCTTTGATATTATAAAAGAATTATAATGCTAAATGATATTTACTTTGCGGATCCAGAGTTTCTTATAATACTAATTATAATTCCTGTAGCTATATATTTTTGGTTTAGATTTGGAAAACTTACCCAAGCTACATTAAGACACTCTTCTTTATCATTATTGAAGTTAAATAATTCACTTTTATCAAAACTTAGACCTTCATTAAATATAATTAGAATAATAGTGATATTACTATTAATTATTGCTGTTTCAAGACCTCAATCAAAGTCTACATCTAAGAGAATTAAAACTTCAAGAGGTATTGATATTGTAATGGTTATAGATATATCTTCAAGTATGTTATCAAAGGACCTTAAACCTGATAGATTAACTGCATTAAAGAATGTGGCATCTAACTTTATAGATGACAGACCTAATGATAGAATTGGTCTTGTTGTTTATGCTGCGGAGAGTTATACCAAAACACCTGTTACTACAGATAAATTGATTTTAAAACAATCTCTTAGTGAGATAAATTATGAATCACTTTTAGAAGATGGGACAGCTATAGGCATGGGACTTTCAACTGCTGTAAATAGACTAAAGGAAAGTACAGCAAAAAGTAAAGTAATAATTCTTCTTACAGATGGTGTTAATAATTCAGGATTTATAGACCCTAGAGTTGCAGCAGAACTTGCAGCAGAATATGAAATTAAAACATATACAATAGGTCTTGGTACAAATGGAAGAGCTTTAGCTCCAGTTTCAATTTTACCTAATGGAAGTTTTCAATTTAGTTTAACAAAAGTAGAGATTGATGAGGACCTGTTGAGATATATTTCTGAAAAAACTTCAGGAAGATATTTTAGAGCAACAGACAATTTAGAGCTGCAAAACATATATGATGAAATTAATAAATTGGAGAAAACGGAAGTAACTGAGACTATTTTTACTAATGTCTCAGAAAAATATAAATCTTTTGTTTTCATTGGACTAATACTTTTTGTTATTGAAATAATTGCAAGAAAAACAATCTTTAAGAGCTTTATATAATGTATCAGTTTGACAACCCACATTTTCTTTATTTAGCACTTATAATTCCAATAGTCATAATTATTAATTGGTTTTATATGTCATGGAGAAAAAGAGTACAAAAGACATTTTCAAATAAAGAATTACTTAATCTCATAAGTCCCAATAGGTCAAATTTTAAACTCAATCTAAAACTTGTCTTAGAATCATTCGTAATATTATTTTTATGTGTAGCTCTTGCAAATCCCAAAATTGGAACTGAATTAAAATCAATTAACAGAGAAGGAGTTGATATTGTCTTTGCTATTGATGTATCTAAGAGTATGCTAGCTGAAGACGTGGCACCTAATAGACTTATAAGGTCAAAAAGAATTATTTCTGAAGTTATTAATTCTTTAAGCACTGATAGAGTTGGAATTGTAGCTTATGCTGCACAGGCTATTCCTCAAGTACCTCTTACTACTGACTTTGCTTCAGTTAAGAATTTTTTACAAATAATAGATACAGACATGTTGTCTTCTCAAGGTACTTCAATTGATTCAGCATTAAATCTATCAGTAAATTTCTTTGATCAAAATTCTGAGACTAATAGAGTTTTGATACTTATTTCTGACGGAGAAGATCATGATGATATACCAGGGAGTATTACTAATTTAATTATCGAAAACAATATTAATCTCATTACAATTGGTGTAGGTCAAGAGTCTGGGACAACAATTCCACTTAAAATAGATGGAACGGTTGATTCATATAAAAAAGACAGCAATGGCGATGTAGTAATAACTAAGCGTAATAGTGATATTTTACTTAAAATGGCTAATTCTTCAAAAGGGGAGTATATTGATGGAAATATTACAGATGAAGCTTTAGAAACTATAAAAACAAAATTAGATAAAATTGATAAATCAGAATTTGAATCATCACAGTTTGTTGAATATAAACAGCAATTTCAAGTATTTATTTTATTGTCATTATTGTTTATCATTTCTGATATTTTTATATTTCAAACTAAAACAAAATGGATACAAAATTTAAATCTATTTAATGAGAATGAAGATTAGCTTTTACATATCATTTCTATTTCTAGTAATTTCTGTCTCATCTTATAGTCAAGGTGATCCAAATAACCTTGTTTTTAATGGAAATAAACAATCTGTTAAAAAAAAATATACTGAAGCAGAAGTGGAATATCGTAAAGCTATCTCAAAAGATAAAGCTAAATCTAAAGCAGCTCATAATCTAGGAAATATACTTTTTGAAAATGAAAATTATGACGAGGCAATTCAAGAATATTTTAAAACTCAAAAAAATTCTGAGTTAGACCTTGAAAGACATTCAGCATTTCACAATCTTGGTAATTCATACATGAAGAAAAAAGATTATGCTCAAGCTATCGAAGCCTATAAAAACGCTCTCAGAAGCAACTCTCAAGATGATGAAACTAGATATAATTATGCTTTAGCAAAAAAATTTTTAGAAGGAGATAAGCGTCAAAATTCTCAAAATAATAATGAATCTGAAGATGAAAAGAAAGATAAATCTGAAGATCAAAAGGAAAATAAAGATCAAAATCAAAATAGTGATAAAGACTCTGATTCTGAAAAAGAAAAACCTAAGGAAAAAGATGAGAATCAAGAAAAAGACCAAGGAGGTGGACTTTCAAAACAACAAATGGAAAATCTTCTAGAAGCTGTAAATAATATTGAAAAAGATTTAAATCAAAAATTAAAATCTGGAAAAAAGAAAGTTCAAACAACAAAAAAAGCTGAAAAAGATTGGTAAAAAAATTTTTCATATTATTTCTAAGTCTAAACTCTTTAATTTTAAGCGCTCAGGTAAACTTTGAAGCCTCTGTAAGTAAATCAAAACTTGCTCTAAATGAAAGATTAAGGGTTGACTTTGTTATGAATCAAAATGGAGATAATTTTTCCCCTCCTGAATTTAATAATTTTCAAATAATAGGAGGCCCTAACCAATCAGTTAAAACCCTTTATGTAAATGGGGAAAGAGAATTCTCAAAGACATATTCTTATTTCTTAAAACCACTTAAAAAAGGAAGGCTAAAAATAAATCAAGCCTCTATTGAAATAGATGGTGAAATATATAAATCACTCCAGGTTGAAGTTTTAATTACAGATTCTGTTCAACAGCCCTCAGATGCCATAACTCAATATTTTAATGATGATGATATAGAATTGAGAGCCTTGATATCTAAAGGATCACCTTATTTAAATGAACCAATAACAGTAGTTTACAAGCTTTATTATAAGGCTCCAATAAACATTTCAGATGCTCGTGAGACAGAGACCCCAAAATTCAAAGATTTCTGGAGTCAAACTATAAAAATACCCCAGTTAAAAGTAAAGAGAGAAATATACAAAGGGCAGAACTATAATGTAGTAGAATGGAGAAAAGTAGTTCTATATCCCCAAAAGATTGGTGAATTAGAAATTTCTCCCCTATCATTAAATTTAGTTCTTGATGTACCTACTGACAAAAGAGACTTTTTTGGTAATGTTATTTATGATCAAACTTCTCAATTTATATCTACAGGTATGAGGAGAATCATTGTCAAAGACTTACCTCAGACAGGTAAACCTAATAGCTTTTCTGGTGCAGTTGGTAAATTTGAGTTTGATGTAATCTTAAACAAAAATTCTTTAAGGGCAACTGAATCTTTTATGGCTGAACTTAAAGTTAAGGGGAATGGAAATCTTAAACTATTTGATTTGCCAGATATTTTAGTACCAAACTCAATGGAGCTTTTTGAACCAGAAAGAGAGGAACTTATAAACACAAACTTATCAGGTATGAGTGGATCTGTTTCAAAATTTTTTACCGTTATTCCTAGATTTCAGGGAAATTTTCCAATAGAAGAAGTAGAGTTCTCATATTTTGATCCAGAATTAGAAAAATATAAAATTTTAAAATCACCAAGACTTACAATTGATGTTTATGATGGTCCAGTGATAAGCAATGCAATTACAAATGAAAATTCAAATATTATTACTTCAAATGATTCATTCCGTTTTATTAAAACGAATCCAAATCTTAAAGAAGTTAAAAGTGATAGATTTTTTCAATCTAATTTCTTCTATGTAACAGTAACAACACCATTCATACTTCTTCTTTCTTTATTACTATTTAAAACATATAAAAAAAATAGAAAAGAATCATCTAATGAGTTAATTAGAATTCAGGAAAAGCAGATTAATAAGATGATTGAATCTGCAAAAAAATCAATTGGAGACAAGGTTATATTTTATGACAAAATTGAAAAAGCTATTATAAAAAGTTTAATGGTTAAATTTTCAATTAAAATGGAAAGTTTAAATAAGGATAAAATCCAATATATTGGGGAAGAAAAAGGACTAAAAAAGGATGATATCCTATTAATCATAAAATTAATTGAAAACTGTGAAAAGGCTAAATATTCGAGATCTTCAGACAGTATAATGAACAATGATTTAGAAAATGCTAGAAAAGCAATTAGATCAATTTTAAAAGTTAAAGCATGAAGATATTTTTGATCTTTTTATCAATTTTTTTAAATAACCAAGTTGTAGAAGACTTATTTGAGCAATCCAATAATTTCTATACTAACGGAGAATATCAAAATGCTGTTACAGGATATTTAGATATTTTAGAATCTGGATATGAAAGTGCTGAACTTTATTTCAATATTGGAAATACATTTTATAAATTAAATAATATTCCTGAAAGCAATTTTTATTATGAAAAAGCAAAATCAATTTCTCCAAATGATGAAGATATTTTAACAAACTTGTCATTTGCTCAAAACCTCCGAATTGATAAAATAGAAGTATTACCAGTTACTGAGTTACAAAAATTAAAACTTTCAATTTTAGATTTGTTTTTAGAGAAAGGGTGGACGGTAACACTCGTTGTTTTAATCTGGATTATGTGTTTTTCTACTATTTTTTATATCCTTTCAAATGATTCAAAATTTAAAAGATTATTCTTTAGTGTTTCAATTATTTTTATGATTTTATCTTCTTTGACACTATTTGTAAATCTTGAAAAGAAAAAACTAAGTGAAATAAAGTATGCAATTATATATGATAAAGAAATTGAGGTTTGGTCTGAACCAAATAAAATTTCTGAATTAAAATTTATACTTCATGAGGGGACAAAGGTTAAACAGTTAGATGTTATACAGGATTGGGTAAGTATCCAGCTTGAAAATGGTACACTTGGATGGGTTCAATTATCTAGTTTAAAAATTCTAGATTAAATCTCCTTGATACATTTCTTTACTAATTTCAAATGAATCAAATAGAATTTCAGACAATATGTGCATTTGAACCATCAGTACTGAATCACTAATTAGGGAAATTGATAAAAGATTTAAAGAAAAAACAACTTTTGTTAGAATCAATAGAATTAAAAGTAGTTTCAATCCTCCAAAAAGCCCTCCCATTAAACTATTTAAAAGACCTAAGTAGACAATTTTTGCTAGTTTAGTAAATCCTTTTGCGAAAAAAATAATTAGTGAATAACTAAGAATAAAAATTATAATAAAGGAGATAGTGTTTACTAAATTCAGATTTAGATTTATAAACTTCACTATCTGTTGAGACAAAAGACTATCGATATTACCTGATATAAAAAAAGAAATAAAAACTCCGAAGAAACTGGATAGCTCAATAATCAAACCTTTTGAATATCCCCTTATAACCCCAAAACTTATTATTGCAATTATTACTAAATCAATTAAATTCATAAAACTTAATTTATATTTGCAATATACATAAGGATAATTACACGCTTTTGATTTTATTTAAAAAATTAAGATGATAGAAAAACTTGAGGGATATATATCGGATTTAAATAAGTTTGACTCACATGACCTGAATGAGATAGAGTCTTTAAAGATTAAGTTTCTTGGAAGAAAAGGTTTAATTAATGAACTATTTTCTGACTTTAAAAATGTCCCAGCTGAGCAAAAAAAAGAGTTTGGTCAAAAAATAAATGAATTAAAGATTCTGGCACAAAACAAATACGATGTTTTAAAATCAAACATTAAAAAGTCAAGTAATACAATTTCAGAAGATTTTACAAAACCAGGATTTCCAGTTTCTTCAGGCTCACTTCATCCAATAACTTTGATTAAAAATAGAATTATTGATATATTTTCAAAAGTAGGATTTGAGCTATCTGAAGGACCTGAAATTGAAGATGATTGGCATAACTTTACTGCATTAAATCTGCCTCAACATCACCCTGCAAGAGATATGCAAGATACTTTCTTTATTCAGCAGAATCCTGATATTCTCTTACGAACTCATACCTCATCAGTACAGGTAAGATATCTTGAAGATAACCCACCTCCTCTAAAAATAATATCACCGGGTAGAGTCTATAGAAATGAAGCGATATCATCTAGATCCCATTGTATTTTTCATCAAATTGAAGGAATTTATGTTGATGAGAATGTTTCATTTGCTGATTTAAAACAAATGATACTTTATTTTACTAAATCTATGTTTGGAAAATCAAAGTTAAGGTTTAGACCTTCATTCTTTCCATTTACTGAACCAAGTGCTGAAGTAGATATTTATTGGGGTCTTGAAACAGAAACAGATTATAGAATTACTAAAGGAACTGGTTGGCTTGAAATTATGGGTTGTGGGATGGTTGATCCAAATGTATTAGAAAATTGTAATATTGACTCTGAAAAGTATACTGGGTATGCTTTTGGTTTAGGCCTAGAAAGAATTGCAATGCTTATCTATCAAATTCCAGATATTAGACTTTTTTTTGAAAATGACATAAGATTTTTAAACCAGTTTAAATAATAATCTTAACCAATATCAAATTTTATGCCCTGAGCTAGAGGAAGTTCAGAAGAGTAATTTATAGTATTTGTTTGTCTTCTCATATAAACTTTCCATGCGTCAGATCCACTCTCTCTTCCACCTCCTGTATCTTTTTCTCCACCAAATGCACCGCCAATTTCAGCACCAGATGTACCAATATTCACATTAGCAATTCCACAATCACTTCCCCAATGAGATAGAAAAGTTTCTGCTTCCCTTAAATTATTAGTCATTATTGCTGAAGAAAGACCTTGATCGACTTCATTTTGAATCTCTAGAGCATTTTGAATATTTCCTGAGTATTTTATTAAGTATAATATAGGAGCAAAAGTTTCTTGGTGAACAATTTTCAAGGAATGATCAACTTCTGCTATTGCAGGTTTTACGTAACAACCACTAATATAATTGTCTCCAGTAAGAACCTCGCCTTCAACTAACCAAGCTCCTCCTTGATCATTTACTTCTGATATAGCATGTTGATATGATATTACAGCTTGCTTGTCTATAAGTGGGCCAACATGATTGATAGAATCAAGAGGATCTCCAATCTTAATTTGATTGTATGCTTTAATTAATGAGTCTTTTACTTTTTCGTAAATTTTCTCATGTACGATCAACCTCCTAGTTGAGGTACATCTTTGTCCACAAGTGCCAACTGCTCCAAAAACTGTCCCCATAATTGTCATTTTTAAATCAGCCTCAGGCGTAACTATTATTGCATTGTTACCTCCTAGTTCAAGTAAAGTTTTACCTAATCTTGCACCAACTTTTTCAGAAACAATTTTACCCATTCTTGTTGATCCTGTTGCAGATACTAAAGGAATACTCTTATTTTGTGATAACATTTCACCAATTTTGTAATCACCATTTATTAAACATGAAACCCCCTCAGGAATATTATTCTCTTTAAGCACCTCCCCAATAATCTTTTGACAAACAATACTACAAAGGGGAGTCTTTTCACTAGGTTTCCAAATAGCAACATTTCCACAAACCCATGCTAATGCCACATTCCAGCTCCAAACGGCAACTGGAAAATTAAATGCAGATATTATTCCAACAATTCCTAGGGGATGATATTGTTCATACATTCTATGTGTTGGTCTTTCAGAATGCATTGTAAATCCATGAAGTTGTCTAGACAAACCTACAGCAAAGTCACATATATCGATCATTTCTTGAACTTCACCAAGTCCCTCTTGATATGATTTACCCATTTCATAAGAAACAAGAGTTCCAAGTAATTCTTTTTCCTCTCTAAGTTTATTTCCAAATTGACGCACTAACTCACCTCTTTTAGGAGCTGGGATTTTTCTAAATTCTTTAAATGCTTTTTTCGAAACTTCGATAATATGATCAAAATCTTTTTTTGAACCTGAAGAAATTTCTCCAATTAATTCTCCATCAACTGGAGAATAACTTTTTAATATTTCACCAGAACTAAACCATTCTGAACCAGTAGAACATCCATGACTTAATTCATTAAGTCCATATTTTTTAAATAATTGATTTAAATTTTCCATTTCTAAATTTTTGAAACTCTTACCGTGTTAACCATTCCTTTTTCATGAATTGGCATTGAAGTTAAATTAATAACCTTTTCATCTTTCTGTAGATAGTTATTTTCAACTGCTATTTTATTTATCTCCTCAACAGTTTTATCAGTGCTTTCTGTTCCACTATAATAAAATGCTTTTACACCCCACAAAAGGTTTAGTTGAGTTAGAATTCTTTTATTTGATGTAAAAACTAAAACATGTGTTTTAGGTCTCCAAGATGAAATCTGATATGCTGTATAACCACTATTAGTTAAAGTGCTTATGGCTTTAGCATTTGTATCATTTGCAATTTTAGCTGCATAATAACATATGGATTTTGTGATAAATCTATCAGATTCATAATCAGTTGGATGCTTATGTTTTAATGAAATTAGGTTTGAATTTTCAACCTTTCCAATTATTCTTGAAATTGTTTGTATAACCTCAACAGGATACTTACCTACAGAAGTTTCGCCTGATAACATTACGGCGTCTGCTCCATCCATAACTGAGTTAGCCACATCATTAACTTCAGCTCTATTAGGATTAAGGCTTTCCATCATACTTTCCATCATTTGAGTTGCAATTATAACAGGAATTCTGGCTTTCTTGGCCTTATGAACAAGTTTTTTTTGAATCAATGGAACCTCAGCCGCGTTAATTTCAACTCCTAAGTCTCCTCTTGCAACCATTATTCCACTTGCATGTTTCATAATATCATCAATATTCTTTACACCTTCAGGTTTTTCAATTTTTGCAATAACAGGAATTCTATGATCAGTATTTTTTTCTAATAATTCTATTAAAGATTTCATATCAGATTCATGCCTTACAAATGAAAGTGCAATCCAATCAACATTTTGTTTAGCTGAGAATATAGCATCCTCAATATCTTTTTTTGTTAATGCAGGTTGAGAAATATTGGTATTTGGCAGGTTAAATCCTTTATTTGAGGAAATATTGCCTCCTTGAATTACTTCTGCTTTTATTTGATCTTTTTTATTAGTGTCAGTAACCTTTAAAATTATTTTACCATCATCTATCAAAATTTTCTCTCCCTGTTTAATGTCTTTTGGAAGACTTTGATAATTTATAAAAATCATCTTATCATCTCCTATGAATTCTTTTCCTGTTTTTATTTTAACCTCTGAACCAACACTGAGAATTATATTTTGTGACATTTCACCAATTCTAAGTTTAGGTCCTTGAAGATCTGCAAGTATTGAAGTATTAGTGTTTAAGTTGTCGTTAATTCTTCTTATGTCATTTATTAAAATTTCAGCCTCTTGATGGCTTGAATGAGAGAAATTAATTCTCAATACATCAACACCTTCTTTTATAAGTTCTTCAATAGTATTATAAGATGAGGAAGCTGGACCTAGAGTAGCAATTATCTTTGTTTTTTTTATTCTCTTCATATATCAAGATTAAAATTTTCCGAAAGCTCTGTACTTGGTAATTTATAGACAAGTGAGATATTTGGAATTTTTTGCATTTTCTCTATCAGATTAGATGTTGAAAAATAACAGTTTTGTTTTATAAAAAAGTCAACTTCTTTATGTGATTCTATCAAAGATAACTCTTTTGTATTTGCGAAACTAAAAAGTGAATCTAATAGTTCAGATTCCTCAATCTCAATATTAAATTTATTTTTGAAAAGCTCAAAATCAATTCCTTTTTGTTTATCCTCCCAGTTATAATGAAGAACAGTTGACTTGTTTTCAATCTTTAAATCGTTATTAGATCTAACAAAATTTGTAAAGCAATATTTGTTTATCTGAAAGGCTAACGAGAAAATATTTAAATTAGAATGAATAGCAATAATCTTAAACTTCTCTTGAATACTAGAATCTAATTTTAATACCTTTTTGATACTACAGAAAGTTTATGCTAATCAAGCTTTTTAAATATAACACATGCATTGTGTCCGCCAAAACCAAATGTGTTTGACATAGCAATGTTTACTGATCTTTTTTGAGGAGAAGAAAATGTAAAATTTAATTTAGGATCAATGTTTTCATCATCATTAAAATGATTAATAGTTGGAGGTATAATCCCATGCTTCATTGCTAAAATACATGAAATTGCTTCAACAGCTCCAGCAGCACCTAGAAGATGTCCTGTCATAGATTTCGTGGAGTTAATGTTCAATTTATATGCATCATCTTGGAAGACTTCTTTAACAGCTTTACTTTCTGCTACATCTCCAAGAGGTGTTGAAGTTCCATGCATATTAATAAGATCAATATCAGAAGTATTCAAATTAGCATCGTCCAAACAGTTTTTCATAACTTTTATTGCCCCTCTTCCATCTGGATGGGGTGCTGTCATATGATATGCATCACAGGATAAACCTCCACCAATAAGTTCAGCATAAATTTTAGCTCCTCTATTTATGGCGTGTTCATAGTCTTCAAGTATTAATGATCCAGCCCCTTCACCTAAAACAAAACCATCTCTATCTCTATCAAATGGTCTTGAAGCACTTGAGGGATCATCATTTCTTGTAGATAATGCATGCATAGCATTAAACCCTCCGACTCCCGCAATAGTTACAGGTGCTTCTGAGCCACCTGCTACAACAACATCAGCTCGCCCAATTCGAATATAAGTTAAAGCATCTATTAGTGCATTTGAAGAAGAAGCACAAGCTGAAACGGTAGCATAATTAGGTCCCTGAAAACCATATTTCATGGCTATTAATCCTGGTGCAATGTCTGGTATCATTTTAGGGATCATAAATGGATTAAATCTAGGAGTTCCATTACCCTCAGAATAATTTAATACTTCATTTTGAAAAGTTTCTAAACCACCGATTCCAGCACCCCAGATTACACCAATTCTATCAAAGTTTGGACTTGATTCTATTAGTTTAGAATCTTTTATAGCTTCTGTGGCAGCTACTATCCCATATTGTGAAAACTTATCATATCTTCTGTGCTCTTTTCTTTCAAAATGATCAGCAGGATCAAACCCTTTTAATTCACACGCAAATTTAGTTTTGAATTCAGAAGCATCGAACTGTTTTATATCAGCACACCCACTTGTGCCACTAATCAGTCCATTCCAATATGAATTTAAATCGTTACCAATCGGAGTTAAAGCTCCCATTCCAGTAACTACAACTCTTCTTGATGTCATTCAATTAAATTTTTATTTTGATTTTTCTATAAACTCTATAGCTTGACCAACTGAAACAATATTTTCTGCTTGATCATCAGGAATTTGAATATCGAATTCTTTTTCGAATTCCATAATAAGTTCTACAGTATCTAGTGAGTCAGCCCCTAGGTCATTAGTAAAACTAGCTTCAGGAACCACCTCGTTCTCATCAACTCCCAATTTATCTACTATTATTGCTTTTACTCTTGAAGAAATATCTGACATAATATGTTTATTTATGTGTTCAGTTGACAAAATTAAAAAATTTTATCAAATCTGGCCTTTAATTCTAAATTATACCTTTATTTGTTAAATAAAAAAGTTTTTTTCAAATATATTGAAGCACAATCATTATTTATGAAAAAAAAGATTGTCATTTTTATTTCAGGTAAAGGATCAAACGCTCTAAACATAATAAATCATTTTAGTGAAACTGATAACTTAACTGTTTCACATGTTTATTCAAACAACAAAACATCTTCTTTTTTTGAGCATAAATTTAACTCAAATATTAAGGTCTTATATTTTCAAAATAAAGACCTTGAAACCAAAATTTTTGATGATTTAAAACATATAGAACCTGATTTAATTGTTCTAGCGGGTTTTCTTAAAAAAATACCTATTTCATTTATTCATAACTTTAAAAAAAAGATCATAAATATTCATCCATCTCTTTTACCAAATTATGGTGGTAAGGGTATGTATGGATCTATAATTCACAATAAAGTAATAGAGAATAATGAAAAAGAGACTGGAATAACAATTCATTATGTATCCGAACAATATGATTCAGGAGAAATAATATATCAAAAGAAAATAAGTATTGTAGATAATGATTCTGCTGAATCCATAGAGAAAAAAATACATAAACTTGAATATGAGTATTATCCAAAAATTATCAAATCCATAATTGAAAATCAATGAGTAGATTAATAAAAATATATACTGACGGCTCATCTGTTGGAAATCCTGGCCCAGGAGGTTATGGAATAGTTATGTTAGTTGACAAAGAGGATTATAAAAAAGAATTTAGTCAGGGATTTAAGTTAACTACCAACAATAGAATGGAGCTTTTAGCTGTAATTGTTGCTCTTGAGAAAATAAAAATTAAGAATTCAAGTGTTAATGTCTATACTGATTCCAAGTATGTGTCTGATGCTGTAGAAAAAGGATGGCTTTTTAATTGGGTAAAAAAAGATTTTAAGAAGAAAAAAAATCCAGACTTATGGAAAAGATTTTTAAAGATTTATGATGATCATAAGGTTAAATTTCATTGGGTAAAGGGACATAATAATGATTTTTATAATGAAAGATGTGATTTTTTAGCTAATCTTGCAGCTAAGAATTCTAATCTCATTGAAGATAAAGGATATTTAAATAATTAAAACTTAAACAAATGTCAAAAAAATCTCTTTTAATAGTTGCTTCACTGGCATATGATGGAATAGAAACTAAAGAAAATAAAGTTGATAATATTCTTGGTGGAGCAGGTACATATATATGTTTATCTGTAAAGCATTTTGACAATAATTGTTCTATTATTTCAGTAGTAGGAAATGATTTTAAAAATCATGATTTAAATCTATTAGAATCTTGTGATGTTGATATCTCAGGAATTGAAATCATTGAAAATGATAAAACATTTTATTGGAGTTGTTTATATACAGATAATTTCAAAGAAAGAATTACAACAAAAACTGAGCTAAATGTCATGGCAAATTTTAATCCCATAATTCCTGATGAAAAATCATCTCCAGACATTTTATTACTTGGAAATCTTCATCCTGAAATTCAATTATCTGCAATTAATCAAATAAAAAATAAACCTGCTGCAATAATTTTGGATACAATGAATTACTGGATTGAACATTATTGGGGTACTGTAAAAGAAGTTATATCTAAAGTTGATATTATATCTATAAACGATGAAGAATCAGAGATGATTACGGGTCAAAAGGATTCGAATGAGGCTGCTAAAGTTCTTCATAGTATGGGGCCAAAGTTTGTGATAATTAAAAAAGGAAAACAAGGTGCGGAGTTATTTAATTATGAAAAAAAATATATAACAGATATATATCATGTTGATAAAGTAAAAGATCCCACTGGCGCTGGTGATTGTTTTATTGGTGGTATTTCAGGTTTTTTATCTCAATCTGACGAAGTGTCCTTTGAATCTATAAAATCAGCAATTGATTATGGTACATGTTTAGCATCTTTTAATGTTGAAGAGATGGGAACAAAAAACTTGTTAAATTTGTCAATTAATGATATTGAAACAAGAGTTAATAAATTAAAATAGGTGAGTGATCAATTAAAACATGAATGTGGAATTGCCTTAGTTCATCTAAAAAAGCCACTTCAATTTTACAATCAGAAATATGGATCTCATATGTACGGGATTGATAAAATGTTTCTGATGATGGAGAAACAAAAAAATAGAGGGCAGGACGGAGCAGGTTTTGCAAGTTTAAAACTTGACCTTAAACCTGGTGATAAATATTTTCATAGAGTAAGATCGTTTGATCAACAGGCAATTCATTCTGTTTTTAAAAAAATTAACAAAAAAATTAATCAATTCAACAAGTCTGAAAAATTAGACTTTAATTCTGATAGTTTTTACAGGAAGACTCCTTTCATAGGTCAGGTAATGCTGGGGCATGTGAGATATGGAACTTATGGAAAAAACTCCATTGAAAATGTTCAACCTGTAATGAGGCAAAATAACTGGATGAATAGAAACTTAATTCTAGCTGGAAATTTTAACATGACAAATAATGATGAATTATTTGAAAGTCTCGTACAATTAGGTCAGCACCCAAGGGAGCAATCTGACACAATTACAATCATGGAGAAGATAGGTCACTTCTTAGATTCTGAAGTTATATCTAATTATAAAAAATTGAAGAGAAAGGGTGTTTTAAAAATAGATATGCCTCCTATGATTGAAAAAAACCTAGATATACAAAAAATATTAAAAAAATCTTCAAAAAAATGGGATGGAGGTTATGTAATTGCAGGAATGTTAGGTCATGGTGACTCATTTGTCATGAGAGATCCAAATGGTATTAGGCCTGCTTATTTTTATGAGGATGATGAAGTGGTAGTTGTAGCCTCAGAAAGACCTGCAATACAAACAGTTTTTGATGTTTCATATTCAGATATTAATGAAGTTCCTAGAGGTAATGCGCTGATAATTAAAAAAAATGGTAGTACTTCAATTAAAGAAATACTTAAGCCAAAAATAAATAAATCGTGTTCATTTGAACGAATTTATTTTTCAAGAGGTTCTGATGCTGACATCTATAAGGAAAGAAAAATGCTAGGAAGTCTTCTTATTCCTCAAATTGAAAAGTCTATAAAAAAAGATTACGGAAAAACTGTTTTTTCTTTTATTCCAAATACTGCAGAAACATCTTTTTACGGATTAATAGAAAAGGCAAAGAAGCATAATCCTAGAATTGAAAAAATAGCTATTAAAGACGCTAAACTAAGAACCTTTATATCTGAGGATAAGGGAAGAGAAGACTTAGTTGCTCATGTTTATGATATAACATATGGGGTAGTTAAAAATTCTGATAATCTTGTTATTATTGATGATAGTATTGTTAGAGGAACCACACTTAGAGAAAGTATATTAAAAATGCTTTTTAGATTAAACCCAAAAAAAATAGTTGTTGTTTCAAGTGCTCCACAGATTAGATATCCTGACTGTTATGGAATTGACATGGCAAGAATTGGAGACTTTATAGCTTTTAGGGCTGCGATAGAAATTCACAAAGACCAAGGTACATACGATTATATAATTGAGAAGACATACCAAAAATGTAAAACCACAATAGAATCTGGAGTATACAAAGTTAATCATGTAAAAGACATATATAAGGGTTTTTCTCCAGAATTAATATCTTCTAAAATGTCAGAAATGTTGGTTGATGATGATTCAAATGTTGAATTAGATATAATTTTTCAAAAGGTTGAAAACCTACATAAAGCATGTAAAAATCATAAAGGTGACTGGTACTTTACTGGAAATTATCCTACGCCTGGTGGAAATAAAGTTGTTAATCAAGCTTTCGTAAACTTTGTAGAAGGTACATCAGATAGAGCCTACTAGATTTTATAAGAAAAAATAATCTCAAAATAAGTTTTATTTATAAAAAAAATATCTTAAATTGAAGATACCAGAACATAAGTAGGTTAAGTTCATGGTAAGATTTGGGGCAAAAAAGGGGATTTATCCCCTTTTTTTATTTCTCTGTAAATTTTCTGTTTACTTCATCCCAATTAATTACATTAAAAAATGCATTTATATAATCAGGTCTTCTGTTTTGATAATTTAGATAGTATGCATGTTCCCAAACATCTAGACAAAGTATTGGATCACCTCCACAACCATTAGACATTAATGGGTTATCTTGATTTGCTGTAGAACATATTTCAAGTTTTCCATTGGAATGAGCACATAACCAAGCCCATCCAGAGCCAAATCTAGTTGCAGCTGCTTTACTAAATTCATTTTTGAAATTTTCAAATGAACCAAAATTAGACTTTATTGATTCTGAAATTTCAGATTTTGGTTCTCCTCCACAGTTGGGACCCATTATTTCCCAAAATAGATTATGATTATAGTACCCTCCTGCATTATTTCTTAATCCACCGTTACTAAGATCTAAAGATTTCAGTATTTCTTGAATATCTTTATTTTCATTATCAGTTCCTGAAATAAGGTTATTTAAGTTATTAGTGTAACCATTATGGTGTTTTCCATAATGAATTTCCATAGTTTTAGCATCTATGTTTGGTTCTAATGCATCAAAAGCATAATTTAATTTAGGTAATTCGAAAGCCATAATTTTTTTTACAAAATTAGGATTATTTTATTAAGTTTCAATATTAAATATGGACTACTCATTTAAAATAATAAATTCTTCAGCAGGATCTGGTAAAACCTTTAATCTTGCAATTGCTTATATAGCTAAACTTTTAAAAAATGAAGATGATGAGCATTTTAAATCAATGCTGGCTCTGACTTTTACAAATAAGGCTTCGATTGAGATGAAAGATCGAATATTGATCTACTTATCTGATTTAAAACATAAAAGGAACAAAATAATATATGATATTATTATAGAAAAAACTGGTCTAGATCAATTAACTATTGAGAAAAAATCTTCCAATATTTTAGAAAAAATTTTACATCATTATTCAAATTTTAATGTAATAACAATTGATAGTTTTACAAATAATATTATCAAAAGTATATCTGAGGTATCAGAGAATAAAGATGATTATATAATTGAACTTGATAATTCAGTTTATTTAGACCAAGTTATTGACGAATTATTCTCAGATTTAGATGAAGATTATGACCTAAAAGAATTATTTATTGAGTTTGCTAAATTCAAGCTCTCTATTAATCAAAGTTGGGATATTTCCTACGATTTAAAAGATTTTGGATTATTTATAGATAAAGAATCAAATAGAGATCAAGTAGATTATTTTAAAAAAATGAATTTTAATTTATTCTACCAGATAAAAAATAAATTATCTATAATTAAAGGGGAGAATACATCAAATATTAATGATTTAATTAACAATTCAATTGAATTAATAAGTAATAACGGCCTAGGAGAAACTGATTTCAGAGGAGGTTTTTTAGTTAAATATTTAAAATCTTTTATAAATGAGGATAGCTTCTACATTAATGATTCAATTGAAAGATCCTTAAAGGGAGAATCTAATTTATATAACAAAACTCTTGAAAAACATAAGGTAGAAAGAATCGAAAAAATTAGATTGAGTCTACTTAATAATTACTTAACAACAAAAAAATTAATAATAGAGATTTACAAGATAAACTCAAGTTTATCTTTTCTTCCTTCATTATCTCTAATTTCAAGAATTGAAAAAAAAATTAATCAAATTCAAACTGATAATAAAATTAGACTTATAAGTAAATTTAATTCCCAACTAAATCTACTTATTAAGCTAAACGAAGCTCCATACATATATGAAAAACTAGGATCTAGATATATTGATTTTTTTATAGATGAATTCCAAGATACATCTGAACTTCAATGGGAAAATCTAATTCCATTAATTTCAAATTCTGTCCACAGTGAGTCACATGATGGTTCAAAAGGTTCTCTGCTGATTGTGGGGGATCCAAAACAATCTATTTATAGATGGCGTGGAGGTAAGTTTAATCAATTTATAAACTTAATATATAATCGATCAAACCCTTTTCATTTTAAACCAATTTTAGAGAATACAGATATTAATTATAGAAGTTGTAAAGAAATTGTTGATTTTAATTCAGATTTCTTTAATTATTTATCTAATGAATTAGATATAGAAATATACAACTCAGATGATTTAAATTTTAATCAAAGTTCTAATAAAAAAGAAAGTGGCTATGTTTCTATTGATACCTCAGAGGAGGATTTATTTTATTCAAAAATTGAAAATCAAATTTTAGATGTATTAAATAGGGGTTTTTCACCATCTGACATAACTATTTTAGTTAGAAAAAACAGATATGCTAAAGAGCTAATTGAAAATATTAATAATTCAAAATTTGAATTAATCTCTAGTGATATTCTTCAAATTAACAACTCTGTAAAAGTACAATTTATTATTTCACTTTTTAAGTTAAGACTTAATGCTAATGATTATTACGAAAGAAAAAGAGTTGTAGATTTCTTATTTAACGAAAATTATTTTGAGAAGAATTATGATAATTTAAATCAATGTTTTTTTAATAACCTTTCAAAAATCAATATAAATGAGTTCTTCAAAAATATTTCAAAAAATAAATTTGACTTTACACACTTCTCTTCTCTAGATGTCTTAGACGCAATTAAATATTGTTCATCTATTTTTAAGTTAGACACTGCAGATCCATTTATTATTGCTTTAATAGATGATATTTTTGAATTTCTTGAAAGCAATGAGAATTCAATCAAAGCATTTCTTTTACATTGGAAAAAAAAGTCAGATAATATAAACTTAAATATATCTGCAAATCAAAATTCAATTAGTATTTCCACTATTCACAAATCAAAAGGACTTGAGTTTCCTGTTGTAATTTCACCTATTTACAGTGATAAACTTGATGAAAATAATTACAAAGATCTCATCTGGTTATATGAACCCTTTGAAAGCATAAATAATTTGAAGTGGATTTTAATGAGAAAAACAAAAAACCTCTTAAATATGGGTGATACTGCTAAAGAGATGTTTGAAAGTGGTGTTTTTAACAATTTATTAGATTCAATAAATTTACTTTATGTGGCTTTTACAAGAGCTGAAAAAGAACTTTATATTATTTCAAAAAAAGATACCTCTAGTGTTAAAACGTTTTCTAGTTTAATTCAAGATTTCTTAGAGTATAAGTCAAAAACAAATAATTATTCTTTAGGTAAAAAAACTATACATAAAAATATTTTAGAAGAAATTGATTTAGAATTAAATAATTCAAAGAAGAAAAAAATAAATATAATTTCAACTTCCAAGAATGTAAATCAAGCAAAATATATATCTGATACACTATCTAAAATTTACAGTAAAGATAAATCTGCAAAAGTTTTTGTTTTTTTTGCAAATCAAAAACTATTCAAGCTTGTAAACTTTTATGACGATAGTAATAATTTAACTTTTTCTTCAAACTATCATCTTTTTGAATTAAAAAATCCCGCATTTGATCATGTTATAATTTCTAATATGAATGAAGGATTATTCCCTTTTAGTGATATTAAAGAGGGAACTCTGTCTAATTCAGATAAACTACAATTTGATAACATGACTCAAAATGATCAAGAAAATAAAATATCAAATATGTTTTATGAATTGATAAATAATTCCAAAGAAATTCATTTAATCTATGACTCTGACTTAAACTCTTTTATAAGTGGTGAAAAAAGCAGATATATCAAACAGTTAGAATTATTAAAACAAGAGTCTTATGTGTGTGTGAGAAAAGTAATAACTCAAAAAATTAGTACCAAAAAAAGTGAATCGGCTTTAATTAAAAAAGATAGTTTAATTGATAATAAACTTGACAATATTTTAAAACAGGGAATTTCAGCTTCGACTCTAAATCTATTTATAAAAAATCCATACTTGTTTTATGAGCAGAAAATTCTTAATGTCAATGATATTGAAGAATCTATATATTTAAATTATATGGACCAAGGGACGTTAATTCATAAAGTAATTGAAAGATTATACAAACCTTATATAGGATTAAATCTTGAAGTAAAACACATAGATTTAATGAAGAAAGAATTAGTAAATGAATCAGTAAATTCATTTACTGAACTTTATTCTAAAGAGCCAAAAGGCAAAAATTTAATATTTATTGAAGTTTTAAAAGAGTACATTAATAACACTCTTAATTATGAGAAGAATCAATTAATAAATGACAAAGCTAAGATTAAAATAATCTCATTAGAAAAAAAAATATCTACTAATATTTCAGTTAAAAATAAAGATGTAAAGCTTAATGGTATTATAGATAGAATAGATTTATATAATGGTGGATTAAGAGTAATAGATTATAAATCTGGATTAGTAAATCAAGGAGTTTTAGATTTAAAATATATTGATAAAATTAAAACAGATCACAAACTTTCTTATCTACTCCAGTTACTTTTTTATAAATATTTAGCAGGCAATTGCTATACAAATGAGGAAATTATAGATATTGGTATATGCTCATTAAAAAAAAGAAACTCTCCATTTCTTTTTGTAAAAGATCATTCAGCATTACCTATTAAAAAAATTAAAATGATTTTATCAGACATTATATCAGATATTTTAGAAACAAATGAGTTTATTGATTCGGGAAATCCTTTGTGACGATACTGGACACAATCTTTCCAGAAATCAATGATGGAGGAACGCCAGGACCAGGAACAGTCAGTTGGCCAGTAAAATAAAGACCTTTTATTTTTTTACTTCTAATACTTGGTTTAAAAATTGAAGTTTGAAATAACGTGTTAGCTAATCCATAGGCATTACCTTTGTATGAATTATATTCATTAATAAAATCTTTTACACAAAAAGATTTTTTATACACAATATGATCGCTTATTTTTTCTCCTGAAACCTCTTCAATTCTTTTAAGTACAACTTCTAAATATTTATCTCTAATACTTTCTTCATCTTCTAGGTCTGGTGCAATTGGAACTAAAATAAAACAATTTTCGTGTCCTTTTGGCGCCATACTTTGATCTGTTAATGAAGGAAAATTTAAATAAAAAAGTGGAGATTCAGGCCATTTTGGATTATCGTAAATTTCAGAGGCATGTTTATTAAAGTCAACATCAAAAAAAAGGTTGTGGTGATTAAGTTTTTTTATTTTTTTATCTAAACCAATGTAAAATAGAAGGGAGGAGGGAGCAAATACTTTTTTATCCCAATAGGAGTCTGAATAATTTTTTAGATGATTAGGAATAAGTTTCTCAGTATGATTATAATCAGCTCCACTTATTACAATATCACATAAAAAGCTATTACCATTTGCAACCACTCCAGTAACTTTTTTATTTTCTACTAATATCTCATTAACTGGATGATTTGATTTAAATTTTACTCCTTTTTCTACAGCAAGTTCAATCATAGATTCAACCACTCTATACATCCCCCCCCTTTCTGGGAACCATGTTCCTAATCCAAAATCTGCATGATTCATTATGTTATAAAAAGCAGGGGTTTTTTCTGGTTTTGCACCTAGGAATAGAACAGGAAACTCAAGAATTTGTTTTAGCTTACTATTTTTGAAGTATTTAGATACTTCTGATTTAATGTTAGTAGCAAAGTACCTTAAGCGTCTAACGGTTCCAAACGTGATTAATTCTAAAATAGATTCTCCCGGTTTATAAACAACTTTTTCCATTGCAATGGAGTAATTTTTTTTGGCTTCAGCCATAAATTGTTTCAACTTTTTTGATGCACCTTTTTCATGTTTTTCAAAAGTTTGACTAATTTTTTCAAGATCATCTCCAATCTCTATAAAGTCATTTTTACCAAAGTAAACTCTATAGGCTGGGTCTAACTTTTTTAGAGTGTAATAATCTTCAACTCTTTTATTAAAGTCATTAAAGTATTTTTCAAAAACATCTGGCATCCAGTACCAAGAAGGCCCCATATCAAAGGTAAAGCCTTGAGCTTCGAATTTTCTTGCTCTACCACCAAAAGATTTATTTTTTTCAAGTATAGTTACATCATATCCTATATCTGCTAGATAAGTTGCAGCAGAAATTGAAGAAAAACCAGAACCAATAATTATAATTTTTTTAGTCATTTTTGGAAGTCATGTAGTCATAAAAAATAGAACCTAAAACTACAATCATTGAGAGAATAACTATAAATACAACAAACGATTTACTCATATTTTAAATATTGAATGATAAAAGTATAAAATATCGTAGATTTAGTTCAATTATGAGAGCGTTTTTAGATAATAAATTTTTATTAATTATAATTCTAATTACATCATGCAATCAAACTGTAGATAATAATTCTAATTCAATTGAAAATAAAGAAAAATCGATTGAAGCAGTTTTTGAAATTCCATTAATACTTGAAGATGATTTTAAACTAGAGAATAATCTTGACAGTTGGTCTGAGTTTAACCGTATAGAATATTATACTCTAGCCCTAGCAAATTCAATAAGTGGTTATCTTGAAAATGATTATACTTATTTATCAGAAACACTGAATTCTTTGAGTAAATACTCAAGTGAAATGTCTAGTTCAGAATTTTCGTTATATGAGAATAGACCAGAAATAAAAGGAAGATTAAAACTTTTAAATATTCAAATTCAAAACACAAATCTTAACATTAAGGATTGGGACAAAGTGAAGGGACTTGAAGAGTTAAATAAAATATTGAAATTCTACAATTATTCAGTAAACACTATTGAGTCAATTTTGGATGATAATTTATTAAATTAAAGGTTCTTTTTTAATTTATTAATTTGAAATTCAATTTCAGAATCTTCTATTCTTCTAAATAACATTTCTTTATTTATAATTGTAAAATTGAAATCTATTTCACTACTTAGATTCTCAAGATTAGTCCATTCTGATTTATTAAGCCCAATCATTTTTTTTAGCTTTTCAGATATATAAGGCATGAATGGTTCGGAAAGAACGGCCAAGTAAACAACTATTTCAAAAGAAGTTTTTAATATCTCCTCAACTCTTTCAGGATTTTCATTTTTTATTTTCCATGGTTCATTATCTGCCAGATGTTTGTTGCCTGTTCTAGCTATGCTCATTAGATTTTTTAGAGCCTCCCTAAATTTAAACTCATTTAAATTGGATTGAATATTATTTTTTAGAGAAACAACTTCTTTAAGAACTTCAGTGTCACTATCAGTTACAGTTTTTGGATTAGGTATTTTACCTTCATAATATTTATCTATTAATGAAAGCACACGATTAGTGAAGTTACCGAATATAGAAACTAACTCACTATTATTTCTCGTTTGAAATTCCTTCCATGTAAAATCATTATCCTTAGTCTCAGGGCAAGTTGATGTTAGGACGTATCTGAGAACATCCTGCATGTCGGGAAACTCAATTAAATATTCATGAAGCCATACTGCCCAGTTTCTAGAAGTTGATATTTTATCTCCTTCTAAATTAAGAAATTCATTTGCGGGAACATTTTTGGGTAAAATAAAATCTCCAAACATTTTTAACATTATAGGAAAAATGACACAATGAAACACAATGTTATCCTTCCCAATAAAATGAATAAGATTGGTTTTAGGATTCTTCCAATAATGTTCCCAATCTTTATTATTATTTTGAGCCCATTCCTTGGTTGATGAAATATATCCAATAGGCGCTTCAAACCAAACATATAATACTTTTCCATCATCACCATCTACCTGAACAGGAATACCCCAATCTAAGTCTCTAGTTACTGCTCTAGGTTTTAAACCACTGTCAAGCCATGATTTCACTTGTCCAATTACATTGGTCTTCCACTTATCTTTATTTTCAACAGTTATCCAATTTCTAAGGAATTCCTCAAACTCATTAAGTTTTATATAATAATGTTTAGTCTCCTTTAAAATTGGAGTAGAATCTGATATAGTTGATTTTGGATTTTTTAATTCTTCTGGACTTAATGTAGATCCACATTTCTCACATTGATCTCCATAAGCATCTTTAGCATCACATACAGGACAGTCACCTGAAATATATCTATCAGCTAAAAATTGATTTTCTTCAGCATCATAAAATTGCTCAGACTTTATTAATGAAAAAAGATTTTTCTCCTTTAATGTATTGAATAATTCTAAAGATGTTTCATGATGAATTTTTTTGGAGGTTCTAGAATAATTATCAAATGAAATTCCAAATTCATCAAAAGATGTTTTTATGATATTATCATATTTATCAATTAACTCTTTAGGTGATATTGATGCTTTTTTCGAAGCTAAAGATATTGCAACACCATGTTCATCACTTCCACATATAAATGCCACCTCATTACCTGTAAGTCTTTTATATCTAGCATATATATCTGCAGGGATATAAACACCAGCTAAATGACCAATATGAATAGGCCCATTAGCATATGGTAAAGCTGCAGTAATTGTAAAAGTTTCTTTATTTTTTAACATTAAAAACTATTGATAATAATTGAAAACGAATCCAAGATAAAATATTAAATTAGTAATTGAAACTATTCCCAAATGTTTTTAATTTTTGATACAGAAACTACTGGTTTACCAAAAAAATGGAGTGCGCCTTTAACAGATTTTGACAATTGGCCAAGAGCAATTCAAGTAGCTTGGCAAGTTCATGATTTGAGTGGAAATTGTATATCAAATCAAAGTTATATTGTCCACCCAGATGGTTTTTCAATTCCATATGATTCAGAAAAAATACATGGAATTTCAACTCAATTAGCAAAAAAAATTGGAGTAGACATAAGCTTTGTTTTGACTAAGTTTCAAGAGGATCTTAATAAATCAAAGTTTATATGTGGACATAATTTAAATTTTGATGAAAAGATTATGGGCTCTGAATATATAAGATCTTATGGAAGCAACCCACTTCAAGACTTTCCAAAAATAGATACCTGTACCGAAGAAACAGCAGGAATTTGTATGCTTAAAGGAGGAAGAGGAAGGAAGTTTAAACTACCAACTTTAATGGAGCTGTATACTCATTTGTTTAATGAAAAATTTGAATCTGCTCATAATGCCTCAGCGGATGTTGAAGCAACAGCATTGTGTCTATTTAAGTTATTAAAAGAACAAAAGATTCATCCAAATTCTCTTTCAGACCATATAGATATTATAGATAAACTGGCTGATCTTGATCTTGCTAAAATCAAAGTAGCTGATATAGTACATATCGATTTATTTGATCAGTCAAAACAATTAAAGGAAAACATAAAGCCAGATACTACTGAAGAATCTGTTTCAATTAAAGAAGTTTCTCAAGAATTTAAGTTTGGTCATTTACACTCTTACACTCAATTTTCAATATTACAATCAACATCCAAGATTTCAGATTTATTAAAGTATTCAATAGAGCATTCTCATGATGCAATGGCTATTACAGATAAATCAAATCTTATGGGAGCATTTCACTTTATAAAAACACTTAAAAATTATAATGAAAACCTTAAAGAAGGTCAAAAATATATTAAGCCAATTATTGGTTGTGAGTTAAATGTATGTGAAAATCATCTAGATAAATCTAATAGAGATGATGGTTATCAAATGATTTTTTTAGCAAAAAATAAAAATGGATTTAGAAATATTTCAAAATTGAGTTCAATTGCCAATATTGATGGATTTTATTATCTCCCAAGGATTGATAAAAACATACTTAGCAAATATTCTGAAGACATAGTTGTTTTATCTGGAGGTTTAAAAGGGGAAATATCTTCAAAAATTCTAAATCAAGGAGAAGAAAAAGCGGAAGAATCTTTAAGCTGGTGGAAAGACACTTATGGATCTGATTTTTATCTTGAGATTCAAAGACACAGTCAAGAAAATGAAGACTATGTGCTTCCTATCATTAAAGAATTTAGCTCTAAGTATGGAATAAAACTTATAGCTACAAATAATTCTTTCTACACTACTAAATCTGAAGCTAATGCACACGATATATTATTATGTGTAAGAGATGGTGAGAAGCAATCAGTTCCAATTGGAAGGGGTCGAGGATTTAGATATGGTCTGCCAAATGAAGAGTACTGGTATAAGCCAAAGGATGAAATGTTTAAACTGTTTAATGATATTCCTGACAGCATATATAATATATCTGAAATAATAGATAAAGTGGAACCTTTTGATCTTGCTAGAGAAGTATTGCTTCCAGATTTTAGTGTACCAGAGAAATTTATTCAAAAAAATGACTTTGATAATCAAAAAGGTCAAAACCTTTATTTAAGACATTTAACCTTAGAGGGGATAAAGTCAAAATATAATAATCTTGATAAAGATCTTCAAGAGAGAATTGATTTTGAACTTGATGTAATTTCTAAAACAGGATATCCCGGATATTTTCTAATTGTCCAAGACTTTATTAATGCTGCAAGAGAAATGGGAGTCTCTGTAGGACCAGGAAGAGGATCAGCTGCAGGATCAGTTGTAGCTTATGCTCTAGGAATAACTAGTATTGATCCTATAAAGTATAACTTGCTTTTTGAAAGATTTTTAAATCCAGATAGAGTTAGTTTGCCAGATATAGATATTGATTTTGATGATGAAGGACGAAATAAAGTTATAGAATATGTAGTAGATAAATATGGTTCTCAACAAGTTGCTCAGATAATTACTTACGGAAGAATGGCAGCTAAATCATCAATAAGAGATACAGGTAGAGTTCTTGATTTATCATTATCAGAGGTTGACCGAATTTCAAAACTTGTTCCAAACATGAAGCTTGGCGAAATTTTTTCTAAGAAAGAAATTGATTTAAAATCAGAGCTTAGAACAGACGAGTTTAGTAGAGTTAGTGAATTAAAAAAACTGTATAATGCTTCAGATTTATCAGCTCAAACTTTAAAACAGGCAAGCATGTTAGAGGGGTCTCTAAGAAATACTGGTATTCATGCCTGTGGTGTTATTATAACACCAAGTGATATTTCAGAATTCGTTCCAATTACTAAAGCAAAAGATTCAGATTTTTATGTAACACAATTTGATAATTCGGTTGTTGAAGATGCAGGGCTTTTAAAAATGGATTTCTTAGGCTTAAAGACACTAACTATTATAAAAGATACAGTTAAATTGATAAAATATAAGCATGATATTCAATTGTATCCAGAGGAGTTTCAGCTTGATGATAAAAAAACTTATGAATTATTCCAAAAAGGAGAAACAGTTGGAATTTTTCAGTATGAATCACCTGGAATGCAAAAATATTTAAAGGAATTAAAGCCTTCTGACTTTAATGATCTTATTGCAATGAATGCTTTATATAGACCAGGACCATTAGAATATATACCATCATTTATTTCTAGAAAAAATGGATCTGAGCCAATTGCATATGACTTGCCTGAGATGGAAGAATTTCTAAAGGAAACGTATGGAATTACAGTATATCAAGAGCAGGTAATGTTATTGTCTCAAAAGATTGCAGATTTCTCAAAAGGTGAAGCGGACCTGCTAAGAAAAGCAATGGGAAAGAAAATATTTGCTTTAATTGAGAAGCTAAAGCCAAAGTTCATGACTGGAGGTCAGGAGAATGGTTATAGTATTGAAATTTTAGAAAAAATATGGAAAGATTGGGAGGCTTTTGCTTCATATGCTTTTAATAAATCTCATTCTACTTGTTATGCATTTATAGGTTATCAAACAGCATACTTAAAAGCCAATTATCCATCTGAATATATGGCTGCAGTTCTTTCCAATAATATGAATGATATAAAACAAGTTTCATTTTTTATGGAGGAATGCAAGAGAATGGGAATTAGAGTATTAGGTCCAGATATTAATGAATCTTATTATAAGTTTAATGTCAATGAAGATCAAGCTATTAGATTTGGAATGGGAGCAATTAAAGGAGTTGGAAAAGGAGCTGTAGAGACAATTGTTGAAAACAGAAAAGACGGTGACTATAAAGACATATATGACTTTGCAAAAAGAATAGATCTTAGATTAGCAAACAAAAAAACTTTTGAAAATCTTGTTTTAGCTGGAGGATTTGATTCATTTAAAAATAAAAGAGCTCAATACTTTAATATAGATAATGATGGTCTCACCTTTTTAGAAAAAACTGTAAAGTATGGTGCAAAATATCAAGAATCGATTAATTCCTCTCAGATAAGTTTATTTGGGGAAGGTACTATCGATAATACATCTGAATTAAATATGCCAGATTGTGAGGAGTGGATTAATCTTGAGAGATTAAAGAAGGAAAGGGAAGTTGTGGGTATCTATATTTCGGCTCATCCATTAGATGATTATTTAAGGGAGATTAATAATTTCACATCTACAAGCCTTTCTTCTTTAAGTGATTTAAATAGAATAGTAAATAAAGATTTTTATGTGGGTGGAATTATTAATGAAGTAGAACATTTAATTTCAAAGACAGGAAATGGATTTGGTGTTTTTTCATTTGAAGATTTTAATGATCAGTATAAATTCAGAATTTTTGGAGAAGATTATTTAAAGTATAAACACTTACTTGAAGAAAATAAAATTTTAAGATTAAGAATTGCAATTAAAGAAGGATGGGTAAATAGAGAAACTGGAAGAATTGGAGATCCTAGAATTCAATTTTTAAATATGGAATTATTAGATGGTATTATAGACTCAAGTTCTAAAAAAATAACATTTAAAATAGACTCAAGTAATTTCAATGAAAATGAGGTTAAAAAATTAAAAAACACATTATCTAAACATAAAGGTTCAAAGCCAGTCTATTTTGATATTCATGATTCAAAAAATAAATTCAAATTAAATATGATATCAGAACAAGCTAAGGTATCTATAACAAAAGAGCTACTAGTATCACTGGAGCAAGATGAATTTAGATATAAATTAAATTAGTTTAAAATTTAATTATTTTAAGAATTAACCTTAGATTTGCTCCCTAAATTATAAGTTATGGCATTAGAATTAAATGATTCAATTTTTGAAGAAAAAGTACTAAAATCTGACAAGCCTGTTCTTGTTGATTTTTGGGCAGAATGGTGTGGTCCATGTAGAATGGTAGGTCCAATAATGGAAGAGTTAAGTAAAGATTTTGATGGAAAAGCTGTAGTTGGAAAGATTGATGTAGATGCTAATCAAGAGTTTGCTGCAAAGTATGGTGTTAGAAATATTCCAACAGTTCTTTTATTCAAAGATGGTGAGCTTGTATCAAGACAAGTAGGTGTTGCTCCAAAAAAAACATACGAAGATGCAATTAATGCAGCTTTATAACTCAAAATAATTATATTTGCAACCGTTTTGGTCTGGTAGTTCAGTTGGTTAGAATACCTGCCTGTCACGCAGGGGGTCGCGGGTTCGAGTCCCGTCCAGACCGCAAAATCATCCTCCAATTTGGGGGATTTTTTGTTTCTTATCCTCTGTAAATCAAAACTGACACTTATTTCAAACCTCCTCAAATAGGTATGAGGATTAAATTGAGGACTAAACTTAGTAGTTTATTTGTTTTTAGTGTATATTTTAGTGAGTGTTTTATTCCCATAAATCCAATTTTTTCAACAAATGTAATCCTCACTTAGACACAAATTATGATATATATTTATATCGTATTATTTCGGTCCCATTTGGGACTGGTTTGTTAATAAACTTTGATTTAATTGCCATATAATTTTTAAATTACAAGAGAAATAAATAATAATGAAAGATTCTTTAGAAAAATATATTTCGAATTATATTGACTTTACACCTAAAGAGTACTTTACTATTAGAAGTTACTTTAAAAGCAAAATACTTAAAAGACGAGAAATTCTTCACGACACCAATTTTGTTTGTTATAACGTTTATTTTATTGAAAGCGGAATCATTAGATATTATCAAATGGAAGATGGAGAAGAAGTGACTGGGCAATTTTTTTTTGAGGGAGGATGGTATACTGATTTAGATAGTTTTCTTTTTAATAGTTATTCTAGACAGACTGCACAGGCCATTGAAAGCACATCACTACTTTACATATCTAAACAAGATTTGGAAAAATTGTATAAAGAGATTCCCCAATTTGAACGATTAGGACGACTTATTGCTGAACAGGCATTTATTGGACTCAGAAAGAAAACGGATAACCTTACGCTCTTAGATGCCAAGGAACGCTATTTAAACCTATTAAAACATCGGCCTAAAGTAATTAGAAGAATCCCCCAATATTACATTGCCAGTTACTTGGGAATAAAGCCACAATCTTTAAGCCGAATTCGCAAGGACGTATCATCTGATTTTTCTTAACATAGGTGTATGTTTCAAACACTTGTCTATGTTTAATTTTGTAATAAATTTAAAACATAGATAAATGAAAAAAACAAACCGTAGTGCAATACTTTTGTTTAGTATTTTTTGGATTGTTGTAACATCTTCATATTTTTTATTTGTTTCAATGGGATTTACCTTGTCTTCAATAGCAGAAGATGGTTTACATAGTCTATTAACCATTTATATTCCTGTCTTATTTCTTGTAGTTTTTTTATTACTTTATTTAACTCAGAAAAGAGAATCAGTTAATTGGGTAAAGCTTTATGCTGTTGATAAAGACTTAGCGAAAAAAGAGGCTTATTTATGTTTTCTTTACTTAATAATAACTCAGCTAATTTTGGGAGTAGGATTCAATATAGGGCTACATTTTCCTGGTACTGATATTTACTCAACTGGAAGTCATTTTCAAGAAGATATATTGATTTGGGTAATTACTTACACAATTATATATACCATTATTCCTCTGTTATGGCTTAAAAAAAAAGGTCTTTCCTTAAAAAATCTTTTCGCCTCATTTAAATGGAGAAGAGATCTATGGATAATAATTTTTTATTGGGCTTTAGATTTTTTTGGGCCAATTGTTGTTGGGGATACTGATTTTATTGGAGGTATTTCAGCAAGTCAATATATACTAGGAGTACCCTTAGGTATTTTAGTTAATTCCTTAGGAGCTGGTTTTCCTGTTGTAGTTATGATGCATATGGTTTTTATTCCACGAATAGCCGTAATATTTAAGCATAAAATCACAGTTATATTACTTGGAGGTCTTTTTTACTCTTTTTTCAGTTTGTTTGACCAAGGAGTTGATTATAGTAATCTATCTATTGGGCTAACTTCCTTTACATATATAATTATGACACAAACACTTGTTGGTATGGGAAAGGCAACTTTTACTGTTGTAACAGGAAATCCATTTATTCATTTTATTACGTTACACATTATTAGTGCTAGGGTTCCATTTGATACACGAATGTATATTGACATATTTAAACTTAAGTAGTTATATATATTAAATATCATTTGAACCAAAATTTAGTACTCAACTTAGGTAAACCCTTTACTCATCAGGGTTTAAGTTTACTCAATGAGTACAAAAATCAACAAATTTAATCCTCGCTGATGAAACGAGTTAATTGTATTAGTCTGATTAGATAGTAGTTATAAATGGGTTCAGTTCCCGTCCAGACCGCAAAATAAAAAACCCTCTAAATAGAGGGTTTTTTTATATATGATAAATCAAGTTAATTCTTTGAACTATTTCTTTTTATAATTTTTTCTCCTACTCTAAATTCAATCATAGCAAGGAAAATTATGAGTATAATTTCGACTATGATAAATGTCCAACCTAAAATCTTAATTGTATTGAAATAATAAGAAATTAATCCGATTGATATGCAACAATATACTAAATTCAATACAGCAATTCCTTTTAATAATAATCCAATTTTTATATGTTTCCAATAACAATAGAAATCATAAATCACAAAGAATATAGGTATTGATGCTAGGAAATATAATACAGAAGAAGGTATTCCGAATAGTTTTTCCAATTTAACAAGAACAAAACCTAAAAAATAAACTGATAGAATTGCTCCAAATCCATCTATCAAAAAGAGTTTTTTTGGATTCAATTCAGCTTTTATTATTAAGTCTTCGAATTTAAACCTCTAAGTTTTTTGATTTTTTTAAAAATAATTTTAGAACCCAAATTTTAAAGTTTATAATCTTGTTCCATAAAATGTATATTTTTTTCATATTAGTTGTTTTTAATATTAGTCCTCAAAATAAAATAGTTTTTCAATTTTGATATTTAGTTTTTTTGAAATCTTCATCGCTAATTCTAGAGTAGGCTTATACCTATACCCTTCAATAGAAATTATTGTTTGACGACTTACATCTACACTATTTCCTAATTCTTCCTGAGTGAAACCTTTTTTCTGTCTCACTTCTTTTAAGTTGTTTTTTAATATCATCTTAAATGCTTCTATATAAGTAAAACTGATATAATGATTTAACAACTGATATAATGACAAGTAATGCCAGAATCATAAAAACAACTCCAGCATCTGTTAGGGTAAAGTTTTCATACAATTCTTCGTTATTCAAATTCTTTAATATGAATGAAAAATTCATTCTAGAGCATACATATCCAATAAATATAAATAATGAGAATTCATAAAGTAAGTATCCTACTTTATAAGATTTTGAATTAATAAGATCATCTCTTTCATCTTTAGCTTCTCTTTTTTTAAAGACAAACTCTAATAAAGAATATGTAACAGAGAAATAGATGGCAGTAAATACTAGGATTTCTATTACTACTCTAACTAAGCCATCCATTAAAACCAAATTATTATCATTGTTCTCATAAAAATATGGTATAAAAATAAATGCAAATGATATGGAAAAAATAATTTCTATTAATATTGATATTTCTTTTTTGGATAGGATCATAGTTGTAATATTATTTTTGAATTATTCGAAGTATAAGAATTGAAAGTTTTGATACTGAAAAAGTTAATAATCCAAAAAGAGGAGACAGTAATGCAACTTTAAGACCTCCTGCAATAATGCCTGGTTGAGCTTCTCCTGTTGCTTCCAAAACATCAAAAGCACTTATTAATCCTAAAAAAGCTCCCATCACTCCTAAAGCAAGACCTAGTGTACCACTATCACTAATATGTTTTAGCATTTTTTTTGAAATTTCAACGTTTGACTTGATATTCAAAAAAGATTTTGCTGTAAAATAAATTGATATTAATAAACAGATAAGAATAAGAGACATAAAAAAAGCTCCTCCTTCCACAAATCTATTAATTAAAGTAGTTCCGATTAATCCTGTAATTATTGCCATAATCCTTAATATTTTTAGTTTCATTTTTAATTTTATATGTTAAGCTAACTTTACAAATATACACAAAAAAATGTTAAGTTAACTTAACATGATTAATAATTTTCAATACGTGATTAATTAAATAAATTTTCATTAATTTAATTAGATGAAGAAGGCCTTAATTCTATTCTTGTTATGCTCTAATCTTTATTCTCAGATTTCCAGTAAAAAGATTGATAGGTGGATTTCAAAAAATGAAAATTTAAAAAGTTCAGTTGTTTCAATAGCAATTAAACAATTGAATAAGGATAAAAAAATATCAGGAGTTGGATTTAATACCTCAATGACTCCAGCATCGAATATAAAAATTTTAACTGTTTTAGGTTCACTTACTTCAGGAGATACTATTCCTTCAATTAAATATAAAATTTCCAATGATACATTAAGGATTTCATCAACTGGATATCCGTTTATTGCTCATCCAAAATATGATGATGAGGATCTTGAGACTTTTATTAAATCATTTAATCATATTGTATATCACAAGCCTAATATTGACTTGACTAAATATGGTCCTGCTTGGGCTTGGGACGATTTTAAATATTATTTTCAAGCTGAAAGATCAGAAATGCCAATTTATGGAAATGTCATTCAGATCGTTAAAGAATTTAATGACTCTATTAAAGTAACACCTGATATTTTTCAAGTAGTGAATAACCTTAAACAGAAAGAAAAAGTATACAGAGATAATCAAGAAAACAATTTCTTTATCAACCCTTCTCTAATTAAAGCTGGAGATACAATTTATTATCCATTTGTTACATCAAGAAAAATTACAATGAATTTACTAGAGAGTTTTTTTGAAACCTCTATTAGCTATGAGGAAGATGAATTAAAAAATTATAAAATCTGGAATAGTAAGATTAAAGATGATATATACTCTGCCATTTTGAAGGACTCAGATAATCTCATTTCTGAGAGTTTAGCTGCTAATATTTCTTTTAGATTTAATGATACAATATCTGTAGATAAAGGTCTTAAAATAATCCAAAACAGTTTAGATGACAATAAAATACAATTATATGATGGTTCTGGACTTTCCAGATATAATTTGATTAATTCTTCATCGTTAATTTCTGCTTTAGAAAAGATATATCATTACTATGGTTTTGAAAAAATTAAAGAAATTTTTCCTAATAACTATATTATGACTGATACTGATGATTTTGTTTGGGGTAAAACAGGCACATTAAAAAATAATCATAACTATTCTGGATATATAACTACAGATAGAGGAAGACTATATGTTTTCAGCATTATGATTAATCATTTTACTGAAGATATAAATGTAATTAAGGAGACTATTTCAGACTTTTTGAAATATATAAAGTCAAGTACATAAAAAACATTACATTTGCACCGTTGTGTGTTGCTTAAGGCAACTAAATAAGCTTTCCTCTGGAGGGCTTTTTTTATTCCTCTACTAAAGGTCTTTCTAGGCTTTCTGTTTCAATTCCTATATTAGATCTGTTAGATGTTAGCTTGGTAATGTCTTTATCAATTTTTTTAAATTCTTTATTACTTACATTATAGTGATTGACAACTGTCCCTAAACTATTACCCAGCTTTTCATGGTAGGTTAAATAAGCTTTAAGATGGTTACCTAGCTTTTCAATATTCATTTGAATTTCACTTATTGATTCTTCAACCTTCATGTTGTTTAAAGCTTTATTAGTAACCTGAAGCATTGGAAATAAACTCATTGGTGATACGATCATCACCTTCTTTTGGTAAGCATAAGAAACTAGATCTCTTTGATTAATTTTTAAAGATCCAACTTTATTGTTTAGTAGATCTTGGTAAAGACCATCTGCAGGAATAAACATATAAGCATAGTCAACTGTCCCTTCGTTGGGTCTTATATATTTAGAAGTTTCATCAATTCTATTTTTAATATCATTTTTAAATTTCTTTTCAAGATCATTTAATCTATCCGTATCAGTTTCATCACTTTCTATCATTTTATTATAATTATCTAGAGAGAACTTTGCATCAATTGGAATAATAAATTCCCCCACTTTAATTATAGCGTCTACAGCTTCGTTATTACTAAATGAGTATTGCATTTGAAATAATTCAGGAGGTAAAACATTAGCTAAAAGATTCTCTAATTGTATTTCCCCAAGAATACCTCTTTGCTTTTGATTACCAAGAATCTTTTCAAGGGTTTTCATTTGATTGGCAAACGTTAAAACTTGCTCATTAGTTCCCTTAATTTTTTCAAGTTCTTTAGTCACCTTTTCAAGAGTATCAGACATGTTCTTTTGATCTTGCTTTGAATCTTTAATTTGATCAGCTAGATTTTTTGCAGACTCTAACTTGAAAGCTTCAACTAAATTATCAAGCTTTGATTCGATTTCTTTTTTGTTTTCTTGAGAGTTAGTCTCAATTTGTTTTTTTATTAAAAAATAAAGCCCAAATAGAGATCCAGCAAGAACTATTAAAATGAATAAATATTCCATTATCTAAATTTAATCAAAACACAATTATTAAAAGAGTATTTAAAAAAAAACCCTCATTAATGAGGGTTTTTTTGTAGTTAAAAGAATTTTATTCTTTTGTATAGATGAAATAATCTTGCATCGGATACATTACATGAGCGTAAGGAGTTCCATCAAACATGATATAGGGAGCACCTGAATTAAAATCAGTTGTCATTCCTTCTAGTGATGACGGATCAGCAGGCATTCTCATTAAATGAGGCCCAGATTCAATCCACTGACCTGGTTCTGCTTCTTCTTTAGTCATTACCATAGGTTTAGTGTTATCTTCTCCCATGTCTCCATGCAGCATCCATGCATACCCATCTTTATCCATAACAGGAACTTCTCCAGCAAAATAAGCACCTATCCACTTAAATACTTCTGCATCACCACAAAGTGGCATAGCTTCATGTGCATCAACCCACCCATTTTCAGGATCAGATTGACCTCTTGGATTAGCTGGTAAACATGTCCATCCATTAGTACCTTCTCTAAGAAGTTTTCCACCCATATCTGGCGGACCGTCAAATATTGTTGCATCAGCAGCTATGTAATCAGGAGCAGCTGTTGAATAAGCCCATATTTGCCATTCAGCAGATGTATGTGAGCCTTCTGGTTCCCCATTATTGGTTTGATTTTCAACTGGCATGTTACAACTTGCTACTAAAGCCAGTGTTAGTATTAAATATAAATGTTTCATAATAGATTTATTTTATATAAATCTAAAGAAAAACTGCTAACAACCCAAAAAACAAAAATTGAATGACTAAAATATTTGTTGACAGGTTATACTCTTTATTTTTAACTGTTTTGAAAAAAACATATTGAAAACAAAATGAAAATATAAACCACCACAAATAATTAGAAAAGGGAACAGGTGATATTATGAATTCCCAATAATCAAGTTTAGGTGCACTTTTTTCAATAAGAAGATCAATTAATACCATAAGAAATGAAGCAAATATTATCTTATAAATTATCTTCCCTTTTATAAGTTTATCTGATAAACTACCAGTAATAATAATCAACAATACCCAATTAAAACCAATTACATAAGGAACTTCAAAAATCTTTGGACCAAGATTATTACCGTAACTATATTCTCCAAAGAAAAGACCATAGTTAACTCCCAATATCT
>CABXRG010000008.1 GCA_902514615.1 uncultured Bacteroidota bacterium
ACCAACACCACCTCTACCTATGACCTTTAATGAGGGACAATTGTCTATAATATCTTTTCTAACCTGAGTAGCACTTCTAACTAGTAAAGTAGTAATTAGATTATTGTTGATGTAATCTACAAGTTGCTCTTGTGCTACTTTAGTTAGATCTACATTAAATCCATACTCTTGAAGTTTATCAACTCCAGATTCTGAGATACCGTCATTTGCTAATACTTTCATAGTTAGTTGTAGTTTGATTCAAATTCTTTCATACACTTAATCAATAGATTTATACTGTCAGTTGACAGAGCATTGTAAATGGATGCCCTATACCCTCCAACTGATCTATGACCATTAATACCAGATATATTATTTTCTTTACATATTTTATTAAATAATTCACCATCATATCCATTATTTAGATTGAAAGTAGCATTCATCTGACTTCTATCATCATAATCAGAAAATCCAGAGAAGCATTTATTATTATCAATCTCATCATAAATTAACTTTGATTTAGTTAAATTGTTTTCGCCAATAGATTCAAGGCCTTCTTTCTTGATTAGTCTTAAATTAAGCAATACACAATAGATTGCAAATACAGGGGGAGTATTAAAAGAGCTGTCTTTGTCAATATGAATCTTATAACTAAGCATTGATGGTACATTCCTAGTAATTTTATCTAATAAATTATTTTTAATTAAAACCATAGTTACACCGGCTGGTCCAAGATTCTTTTGAGCTCCTGCATAAATTAAATCAAATTTTGAAAAATCTATTTCTCTTGAAAAGATATCTGAACTCATATCGGCAAAAAGTGGACAACTTGATTCAGGAAAAGAGTGAAATTGAGTTCCAAATATAGTATTGTTAGATGTTATATGTAAATAATCATAAGATCCATTAAGATCATATTCTTTTGGTATGTAATTAAAATTTTTGTCTTTAGAGGAGGCTATCTCTGCTACTTTTCCAAACAATTTTGCTTCTTTGATAGCTTTGGATGACCAACTACCAGTATTAATGTATGCTGCGTTATTATTTAAAAAATTATATGCAGTCATTAAAAATTGTAAACTAGCTCCACCTTGAAGATATAAACAAGAATACTCTTCGCTATTAAGTCCTGCTATTTCAAGAGCAAGAGATCGAGATTCTTCTAAAACATTCATAAAATCTTTACTTCTATGAGAAATTTCTAAAATAGACAATCCAGAATTATTAAAATTCTTTACGGCAGAAGATGCTTTTTCAAAGACTTGATCTGGTAAAATTGAGGGGCCGGCACTGAAATTATGTACTCTATTATTCATAAATATTTGCAAATATCTAAACTTACTTTTAATAAACAATTACACTAATTTTAAATTATGTAAAAATTGTTAACAAAGATTAAACAATACATCTTATTTTTGCTCAAATTTAAGATGGCAATAATCATAACAGATGAATGTATTAATTGTGGAGCCTGTGAACCAGAGTGCCCAAATAATGCTATTTATGAAGGTCAAGAAAATTGGAATTACAGTAAGGGAACTAGCCTTAAAGGCGATGTAGTATTGCCTAACGGTAAAAAGGTTAACTCAGATGAAAGCAACAACCCTGTCTCTGATGAATTCTATTTTATAGTTCCTGATAAATGTACTGAGTGTATGGGTTTTCATGAAGAGCCTCAGTGTGCTGCAGTTTGTCCTGTTGATTGTTGCGTTCCAGACGAAAACAATGTTGAGACAGAAGATGAACTTTTGTCAAAACAGAAATTTATGCATGAATAATAAATGAAAGTAGGTATCGTAGGATTGCCCAATGTAGGTAAATCAACTCTTTTTAACTGTCTATCTCAAAGTAAAGCTCAAAGCGAGAATTATCCTTTTTGTACTATTGATCCAAACGTTAGTATTGTAAATGTGCCTGACTTGAGACTTGAAAAACTATCTAAACTGATTAATCCAGAAAAACTAATCCCCACCACAGTTAAGATAGTAGATATTGCAGGACTGGTTAAAGGAGCTAGTAAAGGAGAAGGATTAGGTAATAAATTCTTATCAAACATTAGAGAGACTGATGCAATAATTCATGTCCTAAGATGTTTTGATGACCCAAATATTGTTCATGTTGATGGTAAAATAAATCCTCTATCAGATAAAGAGGTAGTAGAGTACGAATTAATCTTAAAAGACCTAGAAATAGTTGATAAAAGGTTGGACAAAATTAAAAAGACTCTAAGATCTGGTAGTAATGAATCTAAAAAAGAAATTGAAGTTTTAGATAAAGTTAGATTACAACTTGAAAATGTAAAGATAATTAGAAGTGACTTCACTGATGATCAATTTGATGACTACATTAAACCTCTAGAGCTAATTTCATTCAAACCTATACTATATGTTTGTAATGTAGGAGAAAATGATGTTATTTCAGGTAATGATTATGTAGATCAAGTAAGAAAAGAAATTGCAAATAATGATTCAGAACTAATTATAATTTCAGCAAAAATAGAATCTGAAATAAACGAATTGGATTCTTATGAAGAAAAAAAGATATTCCTTGATGATCTTGGTTTAGAAGAGTCTGGTTCAAACAAACTAATAAGAGCATCATATAAGTTATTAAATCTTCATAGTTACTTTACAGCAGGAGTTAAAGAAGTTAGAGGATGGACTATTAGAATTGGAGATTCGGCTTATGATGCTGCTGGTCAAATTCACACTGATTTTCAAAAAGGTTTTATTTGTGCTGAGGTAATCAGTTACAATGATTATGTTGAAAATGGTTCTGAGTCTAAAGTGAAAGAAGCTGGAAAAATGAGATTAGAAGGTAAGGAGTATATAGTTTCAGACGGAGATATAATGCACTTTAGGTTTAACATTTAGTATATTTATATAAATGGCAAGTACATCAAATTATACTGAGGAAAATATTAAATCACTTGATTGGAGAGAACATATAAGGTTAAGACCTGGTATGTATATCGGTAAGTCTGGTGATGGCTCATCCCCTGATGATGGTATATATGTATTGCTTAAAGAGGTTATCGATAATTGTGTAGATGAGTTTGTTATGGGTGAGGGAAAAGTTATTGATATTATTATAAATGATGACTTTGTTTCGGTAAGAGATTTTGGTAGAGGTATACCTATCGGTAAAGTTGTAGATGTTGTTTCTAAGATGAATACAGGAGGTAAGTATGATACTAGAGCATTTAAAAAATCAGTCGGTTTAAATGGTGTTGGAACTAAGGCAGTAAATGCCCTTTCCTCTTCATTTATAGTTTCTTCTACTAGAGAAGGCAAGACTAAATCAGCAAATTTTGAACTAGGAATTTTAACCAATGAGGATTTAAATTCTAGTGAGGAGAAAAATGGAACATATGTTGAGTTTAAGCCAGATCAAACGATTTTTAAAAATTATAAATACAGATTGGAATATGTAGAAAAGATGATTAAATTCTATGTATATCTAAATCCAGGTTTAACAATTAAACTTAATGGAAACAAGTTTAAATCTGACTTCGGACTTAAAGATTTAATAGAGGATCAATCTAATGTTCAGGATTTCTTATACCCTATAATTCATCTTAAAGGTGATGATATTGAAGTAGCTATTACACACTCAAGAACTCAATATAGTGAAGAGTATTATTCATTTGTAAATGGCCAATATACGGTTCAAGGAGGGACTCATCAAACTGCATTTAGAGAAGCTTTTGTTAAAACCATTAGAGAGTTTTTTGGTAAAAATTATGAAACTTCAGATATAAGAAAATCGATTATATCTGCAGTAAGTATTAAGGTTATGGAGCCTGTTTTTGAATCTCAAACAAAAACTAAACTTGGATCTACTGAAATGGGTAAGGGCTTAAAATCAGTTAGAGTTTTTATAAATGATTTCGTAAAAGAGAAGCTTGACAATTATTTACATAAAAACTCTGAAATTGCAAAATCAATCCAGAATAAAATTATTCAAGCAGAAAGAGAGAGGAAAGAATTATCCGGTATTAGAAAATTAGCTCGTGACAGAGCAAAAAAAGCAAGCCTTCACAATAAGAAATTAAGGGATTGTAGGGTTCATCTAAACGAATTGAAAAAGGATAACAGACTTGAATCTACAATATTTATTACTGAGGGTGACTCAGCTAGTGGTTCAATAACTAAATCAAGAGATGTTAATACTCAGGCTGTTTTTAGCCTAAGAGGAAAACCCTTAAATTCTTTTGGTATGACTAAAAAAATAGTTTACGAAAATGAAGAATTTAATTTACTTCAGGCTGCACTAAATATTGAAAATAGCATGGAGGATCTTAGATATAATAACATTGTTATAGCTACTGATGCTGATGTAGATGGAATGCATATTAGATTACTAATTATAACTTTCTTTTTACAATTCTATCCAGAACTATTAAAGAATGGGCATTTATATATATTACAGACTCCTATATTTAGAGTAAGAAATAAAGATAAAACTCATTATTGTTACAGCGAGGCTGAAAAAAATAAAATCATGAACTCATCAAAGAGTAAGTGGGAAATCACTAGATTTAAAGGATTAGGTGAAATTTCGCCAAATGAGTTTAAAAATTTTATAGGTGATGATATCAGATTAGATCCCGTTATTATAGACACCTCAACAACAGTTGAAGAGCTCTTGAAATTTTACATGGGTAAAAACACTCCTGATAGACAACAGTTTATTATAGATAATTTAAAAGTTGAATTAGATATTATAAATGAAAATGATTGATAATCCAGAAAATATAAATACTACTGAAGACTCTAATTCTCTAATCAAGGTAGGGGGTATGTATAAAGAGTGGTTTCTAGACTATGCTTCTTATGTTATTTTAGAAAGAGCTGTTCCAGACTTAATGGATGGTTTAAAACCAGTTCAAAGGAGAATACTTCACTCAATGTTTGACCTTGAAGATGGTAGGTATAACAAAGTAGCTAATGTTGTTGGTCACACCATGCAATATCACCCTCATGGTGATGCGAGTATTTCAGATGCAATGGTTCAAGTAGGTCAAAAAGAGCTTTTAATCGACATGCAGGGTAACTGGGGTAATATTTATACCGGTGATAAAGCAGCTGCTTCAAGATATATTGAGGCTAGACTTTCAAAGTTTGCTCTAGAAGTAGTTTTTAACCCTAAAACAACTAATTGGCAGCTTTCATATGATGGAAGAAAGAAAGAGCCAATACATTTGCCTGTAAAATTTCCTCTTTTACTTGCTCAAGGGGCAGAGGGAATAGCAGTTGGATTATCCACTAAAATTTTGCCTCATAATTTTAACGAATTAATTGATGGAAGTATAAAATATTTAAAGGGAAGAAGTTTTAAGTTATATCCTGATTTTCAAACAGGTGGAAGTATCGATATTAAAAATTATAATGATGGTAATCGAGGTGGAAAAGTTAAAGTCAGAGCCTTAGTAGAGAAATATGACAAGAACATTATTAAAATAAAAGAGATTCCCTACGGAACAACTACAGCTTCGCTAATAGAGTCAATAATTAAAGCCTCTGAGAAAGGTAAACTTAAAATTAAAAAGATTGAAGATAATACATCATCTGATGTTGAAGTTCTTGTTTATTTACCATCAGGTTCATCAATGCAAAAAAGTATTGATTCATTATTTGCATTTACACAATGTGAAGTATCAATCTCTCCTTTGTGTTGTGTTATTTCAGACAATAAGCCACAATTCCTAGGTGTTAAAGAAATACTCAAAACCTCTACTGATAACACTAAAAATTTATTGAAGAATGAATTAGAAATTCAATTAAATGAGTTAGAAAGTCAATGGCATACTATATCACTTGAGAGGATTTTTATTGAAAACAGAATATATAGAGACATTGAAGAGATAACAACTTGGGATGAAGTTATATCCAGTATAGATAAAGGTTTAGACCCTTTTAAAAAGAAATTAAAAAGAGAGATTACTGTTGATGATATAAAAAAGTTAACTGAGATTCCAATTAGAAAAATTTCAAAATTTGATTTAAATAAGGTGAAAGAAAAGCTCAGTAATATTGAGGTTAACATTGAAGAAGTAAAGAATAATCTCGCTCACTTAGTTGATTATACCATCCAATATTTTACACACCTTAAAAAGCATTACGGAAAAGAAAGAAAAAGAAAAACTATAATTGAAGAATTTAATGATCTTGATAAAAAGAAAATTTCAATCAAAAATCAAAAACTATATGTGAATAAAGATGAAGGTTTTATAGGCACAACTCTTAAGAAGGATGAATTTATATCTGATTGCTCGGATCTAGATGATGTTATAGTGTTTACAAAAGAAGGTATTATGAAAGTGGTTAAGGTTGATAGTAAAGTTTTTATTGGTAAAGATATTTTACATGTATCCTTATTTAATTCAGAAAGTAAGGAGAAAACTTATAATCTGATATATAGGGATGGTAAAAAAGGCACCTCTTATATGAAGCGTTTTAAAGTCTCTGGTGTTATCAGAGATAAGGAGTATAACTTGACTCAGGGTAAACAGAGTTCAGAGGTTTTATATTTCAGCTCAAACAATAAAGATATTGCGGATGTAGTTACTATTCATCTAAGAAAACGTGCTTCAATTAAAAAGATAAAATGGGAAGTTGATTTTGCTGACTTAGCAACAAAAGGTAGAGATTCTAAAGGAAACATTGTCACTAAGTATAGTATAAGAAAGGTTTCATACAAAGAGAAAAATTCTGTTGAGCAAAAAATAAAAAAAATAGATCAGATAGAAGTTAATGATGAAGAACAAGTTTCCGATGATAAAGATCAAACTCAAACAAAACTAGATTTTTAATTAGAAATTCTTTTTACTGTTCCTCTGCTTATTTTTTGTGGATTGCTCACTTGTGAATACTCAAAGTCATATTCATTGCCATAAGTTCTTAGAATTTTAATTTTTATTGGCCTTTTCTCTTGATTTGTTCTTGGTCTGATTTTAGTTAATAAAAACTCACATTCATTAACCCAACTAATAGTTGATGAATCACTTATTCCATTATAAGTTTCAATTTCAAAATCTTCAGTTCTTATGAAAGTTGACTTTATTAATGAATCGTTAAGAGTAGTGGTAAATTCAAATGTTCCTGTTTTAAAATCAACACAATTTCTCTCAACTGAGTAGCATGAGCTTAGAAGTATTAAAAGCATTAATGATCTTTTCATCTTAAAGTTTATCTATTTGTTCAAATTTATTGTTTTCATAGATAAGAATGATTGATTTAAGGCTATTATTAGAATCTTTAACAGAATATTCAGAGGTTTCTTCATCTTGGTTAGAAAAAAGCTCATTAGACTCATTTATATTAGTTTTTAGAGATTTCTCTGTACCAAATATTAAATAATCAGTACTAATATCATCAAAACAGCTAGAAATCTTAGATACAATATCGAGACTAGGATTATTTCTTTCAGAGAGTAGGTGAGAGATAGAAGACTTTGGAACATCTATTTTTTCGGCAAACTCCGAGTTGGTTAAGTTGTTATCATTAATGATGTCTTTTATTCTTTTTAGTATATCTTTATTATTCATCTTTTACTTTTATTATATTCTATAACTTATTGATTTACAACATTTAAATTATATATAGTTCACAATTGTAAACATAAGAAACAAATGTAAATTGACCAAAAAAAAGAGTAAAAAAATTTAAAAGAAATAGTAGAAAATTATTTAAAAGATTTAAATCATTTCAAAAATTTAATATTTTAGCATATACACCAGACAAAATGCAAAAATTAGACGACGTCGATAGAAAGATACTTGATATATTAATCGACAACACCAGAACCCCTTTTACGGACATAGCTAAAAGACTTTTAATCTCTGCTGGAACTGTCCATGTAAGAGTTAAAAAAATGGAAGATCTAGGAATTATAAAAGGTTCTTCTTTAACATTAGACTATAAAATGCTTGGATATAACTTTATAGCATATGTAGGTATTTTAATAGATAGATCAAGAAGAACTTATGAGATAATCGATGAATTAAAAAAGAAACCCTACATAACAGTTGCACATATAACAACTGGAAAATATAATATCTTTTGTAAAATCAGAGCAAAAGGAACTGAACATGCAAGAGACATAATCTTTTCAATTGATGATGTAGAAGGGGTTTTAAGAACTGAAACTATGATTTCTTTAGAGGAAAGCATTAATGATAAGAAAAGATTAATGAAAAATATATTTCAGGACCTATAAACTATTAGAATAGAACTTAAAGGACTCCTCAAATAGTTCTTTAGTTATCTCCTGATCAATAAATGGCTCTCCAATAGCTTTCAATAAAACGAAGTTAATTTTACTTCCGTCGTTTTTCTTGTCATAGATCATCAGATCATGGATTTCTTGGATATCCTTATCAGAAAAATCAACTTTCTTGAAATATTTTAAAACATTTTTTTTGATATTTTCCAAGTCAGATAATGGGAAATTTAAGTGTTTGTGAGAAATATATAATTCAGTTATTAAACCAATTGTTATAGCTTCACCATGTTTAAGCTCATTTATTTCTGATGATTTGAAAGAATATGATTCAACTGCATGACCAATAGTGTGACCAAGATTTAGGATCTTTCTAAGATTAGACTCAAACTTATCTGACTCAACTATTTCCTTTTTGATTTTTGAGTATTTATCAATTATGTAGCCTACATCTTTATAAAAATCTAGCTCAATCAATGAGTTAAAATTGAGATCCTCTTTATCGGTAAGTAAACTGTGCTTGAATACCTCTGCGTATCCATTTAAAAACTCTTCTTTGGAAAGTGTTTTAAGATAATCACTATCTAAAATAACCTCGGATGGGTCATTAAAAATTCCAATTTGATTTTTTAATAATTTAAAGTCTATTCCTGTTTTGCCTCCATGAGCAGCATCAACCATTCCTAAAAGTGTAGTTGGGATATTTATAAAACTTATCCCTCTTAAATAAGTAGAAGCAGCGAAACCTCCCATGTCCGTTAATACTCCTCCTCCTAAATTGATTAATAGAGATTTTCTATCAGCTTTATGCGTATTGAATTTATCCCATATAACTAGACACGTGTCAATATTCTTGTTCTCTTCCCCAGAATTAATGATTATTTTATTGAACTGTTTAATTTTAGTTTTTTCAATAAAAGAGTCAAAACAAAATTTATTAGTGTTTTCATCAACCAGAATAAATATTGAAGAAAATTTATTTGAGGTCAATTTTTCCTTTAATGATGAATATTGATCTATTTTCATTAATTAATTTTGATTAATTTTATACCAAAATTAGGTATTTATTTTATGCTTTTAGACAATACTAAAAATGGTTTTACTCTCAAATCTAACTTTGAATTAAAAAAAGCTTTTTTTTTATTTAAAATTATATCAAATAAAACTCTTACTAATATAGGTAAGAAAGCTCTTGAAATATCCTTAAAATTTAGATTACCCGTACTTTTTTTAGTAAAAGGAACAGTGTTTGAACAATTTTGTTCTGGAGAATCATTGGATGAGTCATACAAAACTGTTCAAAAGCTTAATGATAAAAATGTAAAAAGCTATCTTCATTACTCTGTAGAAGGTCAAGAAAATGAAGATTCTTATGACCTCTCCTTAAAAGAAGTCTTGAATTCAATTGAATTTGTTTCACAAAAAAATATTCTTGATTTTACTGTTTTTAAGCCAACTGCTATAGCTAATTCAACAATCCTTCAAAAAGTCTCAGAGAACAAACCTCTAGATAAAAACGAAAATGAGTTATATAAAAAAGTATATGAAAGATTTGATACTATATGCAATCTAGCTCACGAAAAAGATGTAAAAATATTAATTGATGCTGAAGAATCTTGGATTCAAAATCCAATTGATGAAATAGTATTGAAAATGATGATGAAATACAACAAACAAAAAACTATTGTTTTCAACACATCTCAGATGTATAGGCATGATAGACTTGAGTACCTAAAAAGCCTTAAAGATGTTGCTGAAAAACATAATTTTTTTGTTGGTATAAAATTAGTTAGAGGGGCATATATCGAAAAAGAAAATGAAAGAGCGATTAAGAATAATTACAGATCACCTATATGTGATTCAAAGAATTCTACTGATATTAATTTTAATAATGGAGCCTCATTTTTACTTTCTAACTTAAAAATATTCTCAATTTTTTCAGGAACTCACAATGAAAAAAGTATTTACAAAATTATTGATTTAATGAAATCGATTGGTCTAGACAAGAATAATCCTAAAATTTGGTTTGGTCAATTATATGGAATGAGTGATAATATATCCTTTAATCTTGCCGGAGAAGGCTTCAATGTAATAAAATATCTTCCATTTGGACCAATTAAGGAGGTTATACCTTATCTAATAAGAAGAGCAGATGAAAACACTTCAGTAAAAGGTCAAACATCAAGAGAATTAGATTTAATAAGATCAGAATTAAAGAGGAGGGAATCTATAAAATTTCTACAGTAGCAATTTCTTTGCAATTTGTAATAACAAAACTTTTGGAATTAGATTCAATAAAGTATACACCACAAGGTTCTTGGTTAGGTTCGCTTTTATTAAAGATTACTTTACCTTTTGATATAATATCAATAAGGTCATCTGTATTTATGGAATCAAAATTTGACTTTACAACTAATTCTTTTGATACTATATTGTCTAAAACTCTTGCACTTGGACCATAATTACATGATGTTCTTTTTCCATTGAATATGAAAAAGAGAAAAACAATACCAATTATAAATCCCGTAGAGTAGTAATATAGACGTTTTAAGAAACTCATTTGATTTTTTCTATTATCCTTGAATCATTCTCTTTTGAGATGATAAATTTATTAAAATTAGAATCAATTATTTTTTCTATTTGGTCTCCCCATTCAATAAAGCATAAATTACCAGATTCTAAATATTCAAACAAGCCAATACCTTCAATTTCTTCAATACTTTTTATCCTGTATAGATCAACATGATAAATCAATCCTCCTTTTTTAGTCTTATATTCATTGATTATAGAAAATGTTGGGCTTGAAATATTATCAATAACATCCATTGATCTAAGAATTTCTTTAATTAGTGTGGTTTTACCTGTTCCCATCTCTCCACTAATTAAAATAATATTTTTATCAATATTATTTTTAACATTATCTGAAACCTTACTTAATTGATTTAATTGAAATTTTATCTTCATATAAATGATCCTAAATATAAGCATTTGTCATAATTTTTTAATTTTGCAGATATGAATTTAACTGCCGGACATATAGCTAATCAAATAAATGGAACTGTAGTTGGCGATAAAGATGTTAAGATTTTAAATATTTCAAAAATTGAGGAAGGCTCTAAAGGTTCTTTGACTTTTCTAGCCAATCCAAAATACACTGAGTATATATACTCAACAAATGCCTCTGCAGCCATTGTTTCCGATGATTTTGAGCCAACTAAAAAAGTCACTCTTACTTTAATTAAAGTAAAAGATCCGTATTCTTCCTTTACTACTATTTTGGAGTTATTTAATAATAACCATTCAGATAGAAAGGGAATAAGTGATTTGACCGTTATTGACAAATCATCAAAAATATCTGACTCGGCATATATTGGTTCTTTTTCAACAATTGGAAAAAATTCAATCATAGGGAGTGATTGTGTCATTGAAAATCAAGTATTTATTGGAGATAATGTAAAAATAGGAGAGGGTTCAATGATTTATCCAGGAGTAAAAATTTTAAATGACACCATAATTGGTAAGAATTGTATAATTCATAGTTCCTGTTCAATTGGATCAGATGGTTTTGGATTTGCACCCAATGAAGACGGTACTTATAAAAAAATACCACAAACTGGAAATGTAATAATTGGTGATAATGTTGAAATTGGCTCTAATTCTACAATAGATAGAGCTACATTAGGTTCTACCATAATTAATAACGGCGTCAAACTTGATAATCAAATTCAAATTGCTCACAATGTTGAAATTGGAGAAAATACTGCTATAGCAGCTCAATCTGGTGTTGCAGGATCAACAAAAATTGGTAAAAATTGTATGATCGGAGGGCAAGTTGGAATAATCGGACATATTAAAATCGGCGATAATGTTAAAATACAAGCTCAAGCCGGTGTTACTTCAAATATCGAAAGCAATTCTAGAATAACTGGAACGCCTGCAATTTCTTATATGAACTATAATAAATCTTATGTTCATTTTAAAAACTTACCTGAAATAGTTAAAAAAATTGATAAAAAAGACTAATGATAAGAAGAACTGTTCCTCAAAAATCAATTTCAAAAGAATCTTCACTTTCTGGAGTTGGATTGCATACAGGAGAAAATGTTAATTTAACATTTAAACCTGCACCTTCTAATACAGGTTTAATTTTTGTACGAGAAGATATTAGCGGAGATAATCATATTGAAGCTAATATTAAGTTCATATCAAATACAGATAGGGGAACCAATCTAGATAATGGTAAATTTAGAATACATACATCTGAACATGTTTTAGCGGCTTTAACTGGACTTGATATTGATAATTGCTACATATGTATGGATGGTGCTGAAGTACCTATTATGGATGGTTCTTCAAAATTTTTCATAAAGGCAATAGAGGAAGCTAAAATAGTTGAACAGAACGCTTTAAGAGAAGAATTCATTCCATCAGAAAAGATTTCATTTAAATGTGATGAAACTGGAAGCATTATTTCTATTCTACCCGATGACAATTATAAAATTGATACTAAAATAGACTTTAATACAAAGGTACTTGGTACTCAAACTGCTTCTATTGATCATATAAGCGATTTTAAAAATGAAATATCTTCTGCTAGAACATTTAGCTTTCTTCATGAATTAGAAATGCTTCTTGAACATGGGTTAATTAAAGGTGGTGATTTAAATAATGCTATAGTCTATGTTGATAAACCTCTTGCAGATAGTAATATGGATAGATTAAAAAAGGCTTTTAACAAAGACTCAATATCAGTATCAGCTAATGGAATACTTGACAATCTAAGTCTTCACTATCCCAACGAAGCTGCTAGACACAAGCTTTTAGATGTTATTGGTGATCTCGCTTTAATCGGAATGAAAATAAGAGGAAAAGTTATAGCGGAAAAACCAGGTCATGCAGTAAATGCTAAATTTGCACAAATGGTTAGTGAGGTGATTAAAGTTGATAGAAAAAATGTTTTACCAAAAATAGACTTTGCTAAGAAGCCTTTAATGGATTCAAATAAAATAATGAATGTAATTCCTCACAGACCTCCTTTTTTATTAATTGATGAAGTTCTAGAGTTGTCTGAATCTCATGTAATAGGCCTAAGGAAGGTAGAGCAAACTGAATCGTGGGTAAAAGGTCATTTCCCAGGAGCACCTGTTATGCCTGGAGTTCTTCAAGTTGAATTTATGGCTCAAGCCGGTGGTGTTTTAGTATTGAACACAGTTCCAGATCCTGAAAACTATCTTACGTTTTTTATGAAGATGGATAAATGTAAATTTAAAGATACTGTCGTACCTGGTGATACACTAATTTGTAAATTAGAACTTGTTTCACCTATAAGAAGAGGTATTATTCACATGCATGGTCAAACCTTCGTTGGAAATAAAGTAAAGAGTGAAGGGGAGTTTATGGCAAAAATTATTAAAAAAAATAAATTATGAATCAACCATTAGCATATGTTCATCCAGGCGCAAAAATTGCAAAAAATGTTGTAGTTGAACCATTCACTACAATTAGTAATAATGTTGAAATAGGTGAGGGTACTTGGGTAGGATCGAATGTCACAATAATGGAAGGGGCTAGAATTGGTAAAAATTGTTTTATTTATCCTGGCTCAGTTATTTCCGGAAACCCTCAGGATTTAAAATTTGAAGGTGAAGATTCAATATGTGAAATTGGTGATAATACTACTATTAGAGAATGTGTAACTATAAACAGAGGTACTAATGATAGAGGTTCAACAAGAATTGGTAAAAATTGTTTAATTATGGCGTATTCTCATATAGCTCATGATTGCTTTGTAGGTGACTACTGTATATTTTCAAATAACAGTACACTTGCAGGTCATATAACTGTGGGTGATTATGTCATACTCTCAGGTTTTGTAGCAGTTCATCAGTTTTGTCAAATCGGCTCTCATTCTTTTATAGCAGGTGGATCTTTAGTAAGAAAAGATGTACCTCCTTATGTTAAAGCTGCAAGAGAACCATTATCATATGTTGGTATAAATTCTGTTGGATTAAGAAGAAGAGGCTTTGATAGTAAAAAGGTTCATGAAATTCAAAATATTTACAGAATACTTTATCAGAAGAAGCATAACAACACACAAGCTATGGGAATTATTCAGGCAGAGCTAAATGCTACTCCTGAAAGAGATGAAATAATTCAGTTTATAGATAATTCACAAAGAGGTATAATGAAAGGTTACTTTCAAAAAAACTAGTTTATGGCAAGTACAAGTGATATTAGAAAAGGATTATGCATTAATTATAATCATGATATTTATAAGGTAATTGAATTTCTTCATGTTAAACCAGGGAAAGGACCTGCTTTTGTTAGAACAAAGCTTAAAAGTGTTACAAATGGCAAAGTTTTAGATAATACTTTTCCCTCAGGTCATAAAATTGAAGAAGTTACAGTAGTAACAAGTAAATTTCAGTTTTTGTATAACGATTCAGATCATTTTCATTTTATGAATACTGAAGACTATAATCAGATAACTATAGATAAAAATAAAATTGATCATCCAGGTCTTTTAAAAGAAGGGGAGAATGTTACAATAATTATTAATACCGAAGACAACAATCCTCTGTCTGTTGATATGCCGCTAAGTGTAGTGCTTGAAGTTACACACACAGAGCCAGGCATAAAGGGAAATACAGCTACAAATGCTACTAAACCAGCTACTTTAGAAACTGGTGCTTCTATTAATGTTCCGTTATTTATTAATGAAGGAGATAAAGTAAAAATTGATACTGAAAAAGGTCAGTATATCGAAAGAATAAAATAAATTTGTCAAAAATTATACTAAATGAGTATTATAGTTAACAAAAACTCTAATGTTTTAGTTCAAGGTTTTACTGGAAGTGAAGGTACATTTCACTCAGAACAAATGATTGAATATGGAACTAATGTTGTTTGTGGTGTAACACCCGGAAAAGGTGGCACAAAACACTTAGGCAAACCTGTTTATAATAGTGTTGCAGATGCTTTAAATTCAGAAGATATTAATACTTCAATAATTTTTGTTCCTCCCATGTTTGCTGCAGATGCAATAATGGAAGCTGCAGAATCTAATATAGAAACTATAGTAACTATTACAGAAGGTATACCTATTGGAGACATGACTAAAGTAGTCTCTTTTATAAAGGGAAAGAACATCAGACTTATAGGTCCAAATTGTCCTGGAATAATTACCCCTGAAGAAGCAAAAATTGGTATAATGCCAGGATTTGTATTTAAAAAAGGTAATGTAGGTATTGTGTCAAAATCTGGTACTCTAACATATGAAGCTGCAGATCAAGTAGTTAAATCAGGATATGGAATTTCTACTGCAATTGGTGTAGGAGGTGATCCAATTATTGGTACTACTTTATTAGATTCCGTTCAATTGTTTATGGAGGATGAAGACACAGAAGTTATTGTGCTAATAGGAGAAATTGGTGGTCAACTTGAAATAGATGCTGCTAGGTGGATTAAAGATAATGGTAATAAAAAACCAGTAGTAGGTTTTATAGCAGGTGAAACTGCTCCAAAAGGAAGAAAGATGGGGCATGCTGGTGCAATTATAGGAGGTAAGGATGATACAGCTTCAGCAAAAAAGAGAATTATGCGCGAATCTGGTATATTAGTGGTAGATTCTCCTGCAGATATAGGAAAATCAGTTAAAGAAATTTTAGGTTAATGAAATTATTAGAATCAAAAGTAGCAATAGTAACAGGTGGAAGTAGAGGAATAGGTAAGGCTATTTGTCAATCTTTTGCTGAAAATGGTTGTGATGTTGCTTTTACCTACAATAATTCAAAAGAATCTGCTGAAAATTTAGCGGCAGAACTTAATAAATTAGGAGTTAAAGCAAAAGCATACAAAAGTGATGCTTCAAACTTTGATGATTCCTCCAAATTAGTTGATGATGTAATTACTGATTTTGGAAAAATAGATGTTTTGGTTAATAATGCTGGTATAAAGAAGGATAATCTCCTCATGAGAATGGATAAAGCTGATTTTGATACTGTAATAAATACAAACTTATCATCTGTATTTAATTTAACTAAATCTTCAATTAGAACATTTCTTAAACAAAGAAGTGGTTCAATTATTAATATAAGCTCTGTTGTAGGTGTGAAAGGAAATGCTGGGCAATCAAATTATTCTGCTTCTAAAGCAGGTATCATAGGTTTTTCTAAATCTGTAGCTCTTGAACTTGGTTCTAGAAATATCAGAAGCAATGTTATAGCTCCTGGATTTATTGAAACTGACATGACAGACTCTTTACCAGAGGATGTTATTAATTCTTGGAAAGAAAGTATTCCACTTAAAAGAGGTGGAAACCCAAGCGATGTTGGAAATGCATGTGTATTTCTTGCATCTGATCTGTCTAGTTATATAACTGGGCAAGTTCTTCACGTAGATGGAGGAATGTTAACTTAATATTTATATAAATGAAAAATTTACCAAACGTAGGTTTACCTATTATTTTATTATCACTATTACTAATCGTATTTATATCTAGATCATCTGTTAATATAGGCTCAGGTCAAGCTGGAGTTCTATTTCAAACTTTAGGCGGTGGTGTAGTTACGGATGCTCCTCCAAAAGGAGAAGGTTTTAAGATTATTGCACCTTGGAATAGAGTTGTAATTTACAATGTAAGACAACAAGAGGCTCTTGAGAGAATGCAAGTACTTTCATCTAATGGTCTTGAAATTAGTTTAGATATATCAATTTTATATCAACCACTATATGATGAACTTGGTCTTCTTCACCAAACTAAAGGTGAAAATTATTTAAACTCAGTTCTATTGCCTAATATAAGAGCAGTAGCTAGAAGTGTCGTTGGAAGATATACACCTGAACAATTATATTCAACTAAAAGAGATGCAATTCAAAATGAAATTTTTGAAGAAACACGTGATAATGTTTTATCTCAACATATTCAATTAAACTCTGTTTTAGTTAGAGATGTAACATTACCAACTGCTATTAAAGAAGGTATTGAGAGAAAATTAGTTCAAGAGCAAGAATCTTTAGAATATGAATTTAGACTTGTTAAAGCTGAACAAGAAGCTGAGAGACAAAGAATTGATGCTGAAGGTAAAGCTATTGCAAATAGAATTTTAAGTGCTTCATTAACTGATAGGATTCTTAAAGAAAAAGGAATTGAAGCTACATTGAAATTATCTGAATCACCTAATGCTAAGGTTATTGTAATTGGTTCTGGTGAAGATGGAATGCCTATAATTTTAGGTGGAAACAACTAAGATTTAATTATAAATCAATAAAGAACCCATGATCGTTTTGATTGTGGGTTTTTTTTATTTCTAATTTAGGGATAACATCTATATAGAAAAGCAGGAGGGAAGTTAGTTAAGGTAAAAGTAAGTTTTACTTTTCTAAAATATTTTTTTAATCTCCTGTAATCATATGGTGTATATTGAAACTGGACGTACAAACCTTCACTTTTTAAATATTTAATTGAATTTTGAATTATAGAATTCTTAATATCTACCGGTATTAGTGATAGAGGTAGCGCAGAAATAATGTAATCAACTTCATTTAAATTTTGCTTTTTTATATAATCTCCTATTTTTTCAGCACTATCATTAATAATAATTACTCTTTCATCATTTATTTTTTCTTTTAAAACTTTATAGAAATATTCATTTGTTTCAAAAACTAAAAATTTAGTGTTAGGTCCTATAAGTTTCAATATTTCTGAAGTAAAGACACCATCGCCAGCACCAAATTCTACAACAGCTTTAGCTTCATTTAATTTAAGTGAACCATACATTTTATTTCCCATTGCTTTACTACTAGAGGAAATTGCGCCTACACTTTTATGTTTTAAAAATTCTTTGAAATATGACATAATTTTAAAATATAATTTAGTTTAAAAAATCTGCAGGTTATCCTGTAATCTTTTAAGAATAATATTCATCATTCTTTTATTTAAGGATGATGAATTTTTTTTATAGTTATGATACTCTTCAATAGTGAATAACCCTGTAATCATTCCCTTCAAGAGATTTCTAAACTTTTGATTTTTATTAATTGAATTTTCAATATAATCAAGTTTCTTTTCATTTGAAAGTTCATAAAAAACATTTTTGTGTTTAGATATGTAATTTTTATAAGTTTCAATTAGAATACGAGACTGAAGCTTTATAATAGGTCTTAGTGTTTCATTTTGAAAAGATTCTTCATCAGTAATTTGTGATGATTTTTTTAAATTTAAGACTGGTCTAATTTTAATTAAATCGTTAGGTCTGTCATTCATTATATTTTTTTTTAAATCCTATTTTAAAGAATACTCTTAAAAAATTAACAAATATTATTATCGATAAATTTAATAAATTTAATTTATGAAAAACCTACACTTATACATATCCTTACTATTTGTTTTAACCTGTGCAAAAGAGGACTCACAGGATCCAAATAATGCACCTTCTCAAATAACAAGGCAATATACTCTAAGTGTGTCTTCTGGCGATGGGGGAAGTGTTTCAGGTGGAGGAACATTTGCAGAAGGAACTCAGGTAAGTTTAACTGCTACTCCAAGCTCAGGATATAGCTTTAGTGAATGGTCTAATGGATCAACAACAAATCCACTTACAGTTACTTTAAACTCAAATACAAGCATTACTGGTAATTTTGTAATAATCATAAACAGTTTCACGCTAACAGTAACTGCAGGAGAAGGAGGATCAGTAAGTGGAGGAGGGGAGTATGATGAAGGAACAGAGGTTACAATAACAGCTACACCAGACGAAGGATATGAGTTCACGGGATGGTCTGATGGTGAATTGAATATTACAAATACATTTAATATTAATTCTAACATTAACATCACAGCAGATTTTGAAATAATTACCGTAGATCCTATACCTCAAATTATTTATTCAACATCTGTCCAAAATCATGAATGGAATGATGGTTGGTATTCAAGAGAAAGAGAATCTTATCCTGTTGAATTCTTTTCTGCCTTTGAGTATTTTGATTATGATTTAGATGGTGATTTAGACATATTTTGCAGAGTTGGATTTTACCCTGGTCAAGGAGATTCAAATGCAGCTAATACAAACAATGATATTAGGATTCTAATAAATAATAATAATACTTGGACATTAGCAGATAGAGATATTTTAGATTTTCAACCTAACCGAGCATATAGAAAAATAGTTGCTGTTGATATTGATAACGATGGGGATTTAGATATGATTGGATTTAATGCAGAGGACCCGGCTCCTTATAATGGAAACAGAACAATGGGTGGATTAGATTTATTTAGATTTAATGATGGTAATTTTTATTTTGAAGAAATTATACCTTATCAAGAAGGAAATCCTACATTTTTCCATTCAGGTTCAGCAGCTGATGTAAATAACGATGGGTGGATTGATTTAATTGCAGGAACAGGTAAAATGATTTTAAACAATGGAGATGGTACTTTTCAAAATTCCTCATATGATTTAGTACAAGGTGATAGTGGTGGTATGGATTGGTATTCTCAATCAGCTATAGATTTAAATAATGATGGTTATACTGATATAATTGCAGGAAAATCACATGACAGTGGTGAGTGGTTTTTTCCTATGGGTGGAACAGAAGAATTATATGGTAAAACTCAATGGGTATATTGGGGTAAGGCAGAATATCCATATTTTGATATGGATAATCCATTAATTCTACCAACTAATTATGATTTTTTTGGAACAGATGATTTAATTTCAAAAGGATTAGCATCAACAATGGATATTTCTATTGTAGATTTTGATAAAGATAACTTACTTGATATTTTTGTTTTATCACATTCACCAATAAATCCTCCTTATGGAGATGGTAGTAGTTCACAATTAAATGTTATAGAATATTATAAAAATAATGGTGATAATACATTTACAAACGAAACTTGGAATATATTTGGAACTGATGGTGAAAATGAATTACCTAATTCAGGGACAAATTATTGGAAAGTTAGAGATATTGATAATGATGGTGATTTAGAAATACTATTAGAAGTAGAAGAATATCCATTTACACATTTTAAGAAAGGAAGTACAGGAAAATATTATAAAACAATAGACTAATAATCTCTATTTTCAAAGTCTTCATTTTCTTCCTTAATTATCTTTCTAATAAGCAAATAAATTAATGAAGCTATTATGATAAGCCAAATCGCTATACTAAAAATCATTTCTGAATCATTCATTTAGTCAAGTTTTACAGCAGTTCCATATGCCATTATTTCAGAACATCCTTGCATAATCATTGAAGTTGTTATTCTTACATTAATTACAGCATCAGCTCCCAAAGATTCTGCATTATCAATCATTCTACTTATTGCTTGCTCTCTTGATTGAGCTTGAAGTCTAGTATACTCACTTATTTCACCACCAACAACATTTTTAAGACCTGCCCATATATCTCTTGCAACATTTCTTGCTCTTACTGTATTTCCTCTAGCTATTCCGATAGTATTTGTTATGTTTTTTCCTTGAACGTAGGGTGTAGTAGTTATAATCATACTCTAATATACGAACTTATGTAAACATATTCTGTTTTACATAATATTAATTATAGGACATTTATATTAATTAACCTTTATAAGCTGACTTGATATAATTTCCCATTCCAAGTAGTTGTTTTGATCACTATAAGGGTTTGAGGTATTATATAATTCAAGAATCCCATCATTATCGATATCTTTAATCTTTGTAAATTTTATCCAATTCTCATTACCAGAATATACATCAATAAAGCTTGATGTAGCATCTCTAAAGTATTCACCATCAAGTTTAAGAATTTGTATAGACCAATCTCTGTAAAAATTAGTTTGATCCCAGGGCAATCCTGGTTCTTCATTCATATTATCTCCAGTTCTAGTAATTATAATTTCAACCTGCCCATCATTATCAAAATCAAAAAACTCAAAATTAGTAACGATACCCTGTTTATCAATACCTGAAGCAGGAAGTCTCTGAAATTCGTTATTCATATAATCAATTCCATCTCCATAAATAATAACCGGTGCATTATCATAAGTATTACACTCCCAATACTCACATTCTGGATTCTGATTAAAAGACCAGTCATGTCCACCTGCAATTAAATCAATGTAACCATCATTGTTGATATCAAAAAGTTCAGCATTATACATTTGATTCATGAGAGTTTGATCGATAAGAGTTTCATTTGGCACAAGCTGTCCATTCAAATTTTTATATATAAGTGATTTTCCTCGCCCAGCATCAACTACTACTATATCTAGGTCACCGTCATTATCGATGTCTCCTGAAGCACCACCATGATAAAATGATTCAAAAGATTGATAGTCAACATCAGAAAAACTCCCATCTCCATTACTCATTAATGCCTTGTTGAACTCTCCATTAAATGGTTGCTTATCATACCCATGACCAAGAAGAAAAAGATCTACATAGTCGTCATTATTAAAGTCCCCCAAGAGAATCTTTCTTCCATGAACTAATCCAAGAAATTTACTATCATTTAATTCATCAACTTCAAAATTACCTCCACAACCACCTTTGTAAAATCTTATTAGTTGTTTTCTTTCATATCCATAATAGTCACTAGGATAATCAACAAAATTTGAATAATCGTTATAGGAACCTATTATATCCATATAACCATCATTATTATAGTCTACACTTATAACATTAAGACCATATTCTCCAGATTCACCTCCCCATTGGTTGTTTAATAGTGAGCCTAAATCCTGATAATTTTGTGGGTAGTATATGTCAAAAAGTTTATAAGATGTCTGACTCCAATCTGGAATATCTGTTTGCCAATAACCACAATCAATTTGAAAATTTGCACTTATTGTAACATTTGAGCTTATGGTCAATGTAATATTTGAACTTGTTGACTCTGATCCAATCCATCCAACAAATTCATATCCTTCTTCAGGTGTTGCAGTTATTGTTACCTCTGTGCCTTCTTCATACTCTCCACCCTCACTTGACACACTCCCCCCTTCTCCTACAGATACTGTTAGTGTGTAACTGTTTATTATAATCTGGAAGTTAGCTGTAATGGTTGTATTTGAGTTTAATGTAACTGTAAGAGGATTAGATGTTGATCCAGTAGACCATCCACTAAAGCTATATCCTGAAGTTGGTGTTGCCGTTAAACTTACCTGGGTTCCACTTGCAAATGTTCCTCCACCACTAACTGATCCACCATCTCCAGCAGTAGCTGTTAAAGTATATTGCTTTGCAATATCAGATGGGGGTGTGTTTGGATTCTGTGAGTCCTCCTTAGCACAGGTTAATAGTAATACTAGGGATATGTATAGAGGTAGTTTTTTCATTAATATGTTGTCTTAACAAACTTGGAACCATTCCACTCCCAAATATGTTGAACCTTATGACTAACTAAGCTATTAAAAATATTTAGAGTCCCATCTCCCTCGTAGTCCTCAACTCGAGTATGAATAAACCAACCTGTCTCTGGGTTACTACAGAATAAATTTGGGGTATTATAATTATTACTTTCAATCAATTGATCAGAAAAATCTATAATATTTCTTTCTAAATCTAATTTATTAATTTGTATATAGTGGCCACCGTAAAAATTCGAAGTTCCAATATTATCGTTCATATCTGATGATTCTATTGGAAAAGAATCAATATCACCGCCTGTTCTAGAGACAATTATCTCATTTACTCCATCTCCATCTAAATCGACTACATCAAAGTCAGTTGATGTTCCAAAATTTCTAACAATTGGTATTAAAGATTTTCTGTTCTCACTAAATTTGGAATCTTCATCACCCCAATAAATTTTCCCTCTACCACAATTGCCATCAGCATTATCTTGACACCAATCATAATAATAATCCCATTCATGACCCATAACCAAAAGATCGATATTACCATCCTTATCAACATCTATTAGTTCAGATTGATAAGTAGACCTCCAGTACCAAAAATTATCACCATTTTCAGGTTGAAATCTATCAGCCCATATAGGAAAATTAAAAGCACCTTGATTCTCAAAAAACTTGCTTGTAAACCCATTTTGCGGAGAGTTATCCCTACTTCCTTTTGAAAAAATATCTAGATCCCCATCGTTATCAATATCTGCAGAAGAAGCCTCATGTGCGCCGTTAGCTAATTCATGAACTCTATAGCCAAGAGTTCCATCAATACTATAATTATTAATGATAAAACCATTGAATTCTCCAGTATAAGGCGGTATGTCAAGACCTAGATTAGCTGAATAAAAATCAGGATCTCCATCATTATCATAGTCACCAACAATAATCTTTCTGGCTAAATGTACTTTAGGTGGATCAATACCACCCCAATTAATCTCTGTAAAAACATATGATCCGTTTTCATAAAGATATAGTTCATATTCTACTTGAATAAGAGTAAAAGAATTAGGAGCTTGATATGTTGGGTGGATAAAAATATCATCATAACCATCATTATTTATATCCGCATATGCTACTCCATCTAGTTCATCAAAAGAGTTTCCATTTTGATTAAACCCTTCGTAAATGCCATTACAGTAGTCTTCATAACGATTATCTCTTTGATTTAAATATCTAACTAAATTAACATCGGCTTTATTCCTTGTAGCAAATAGATCATGAGATGACTTTAAATAATCTTTATATATAGGTTCTGGTTGAGTTCTAACTTGATAATTTGACAACACAGATAGATTATCAACACCTGTGAAATTTATCCCTATATTATCAGTTCCTGCAATTGTAGTTGTCCAATCGACATTTTCAACAGTGTTTACAGTATACTCTATTATAATATTTCCTTCTGTATCTCCCTCGTTTGGCTCAGAGATTACACTTACATTTCCATACAATGCAGATAAAGAAGTTGTTTTATATCCTCCAGCATGAGAAAACCCAATTGAAAGTGTATCCCCCACTCCTTTTGTAAACATTTTTGATGGTATTTCTGGAAGTGTAAATTGAGGAACTAGTCCAAATAAAGCTTCTATTGTTGTATTTGCAGTTAGAGTAACTGAAATTGTAGAACTAGAAGAATCAGATCCGTTCCATCCAATAAAACCATATCCTTCGTTAGGTGTAGCTGTTATGCTTACCTGTGTTCCATCATTATAAGTACCACCAGCTGTCGAGACAATTCCACCCTCTCCAGCTGATACAGTTATTGTATACTGAGTAACTGTCGTTGAAGGAGTATTTGTTGTATTTGACGGAGGTGCAACATAAACTGACGAGGTATCTTCTGTACTATCCTTAGCACAGGTTAAAACAAATAATAATGATAGGTATAAGTGTAGTTTTTTCACGTTTAAATTTACTAAATTTGAATGCTATATAAAATAGTTGCATTATTATGATACTATTATTTCAGACCTTACTATTAATCTTTATTCCCTTTCAAGACCTCAATGAATATATTTATTACATTGATGATTCACAGCTAATAAAAAGAAATATTATTTCAGAAGAAATTGAGGTCATAGATTTCAATAATCCAGATATGATAAATCTGAATGACTATGAATTAATGGTTAAGGAAAGTGGTATTTTCTTCATAAGTAATAATAGCGGTATAGTATATAAAATTAAGGATAACTTTTTAACAAGGATTGATAAATCTCTAGATAATAGACTTTTATCAGACTCTTATATCTTCACACACAATGATACGATATTTAGGTATGGAGGATATGGCTTTTGGTCTCAGAGAAATTTTATAATATATTTTGATGAAGATTTCAAAGAATGGGAGTTTTACCCCTCTAATACTGATTCCTATTCACCAGAAGGAAGCTATAAAGGGATTTATTTTAAAAGTGATAATGAGGTGTATTTTATTGGTGGGCAGTCTATTGATAAAAAGAATAAACTTAAAAGTAAAAACAGTAATGAAGTTATTAAATATGACTTCAACACTAAAATCTTTGAAAATCTAGGAAATCTTAACTTTCATTTTAATTACGAATCATTAATAGTAAAAGATGATTCAGGGTTTGCTATTAACAGTGGAACTCAAATAGCATATGTCAAGCCCAAAGAAAACTTAGTTCAATTTTATAATAAAACACCTCAACAGTTTAATATTTTACAATACCCTAGAATACAAAATCAAAATAAGTATTATAATGATAATTATTTAATTCAAGTTTTTAGAAATTCAAACAAAACCAGTGAGAAAGTTATCTTGGCAAAGTCAAGTTTTTATAAAAACAAATCATCAGAAATAAGACTATACACCAATAAGCCTGATTATTCATTTAATTTAAGTACTCTTATGATAATATTATTTCTGCTTAGTATTGGCATTTACGCTATTGACAAAATAAGATTCAATAATATATTATTAAATTCTAAAGGAATTATTTATAGAAGAATTCTAAATAATCTAACCCTTAAAGAAATAGATTTTATGAAGGAAATTATGAAGCAAGAATATGTCACAACTAAAACAGTTTTAAAAATTGTAGAAAACACAAATCTTTCTTATCCACACAATATTAAAATTAAAGATCAATTTATAAAAGAGCTAAATCTTAAGCTTAAAACTATATTTAATACCGACTATAGACCCCTAGAGGTTAGAAGCTCAAGTATTGATGCAAGGATTAAAGAATACTACTTCAATGAAAACTTTAAAAAGATTATTAATAGATTATCAGTTAAAGTTTGATATCTAAAAACCTTTTAATCACCTGTAGCTTTAAAGACTGCTGTAACTTCTATATCTGAATCTAATTTAAAAGTTATTGGATTTGATGTCCAACCACTAGACCACTCATGAAATTCAAATCCCTCAGCTGGTGTAGCACTAATAGTTACTTCTGTTCCAGCTAATATTTCTCTTTCAATCATTCCTTTCCCCAATACATAGGTCTTTCCCTTCTTGTTCTTCTCCTGGTATTCTAAACTCACCCATCCTGCTGGATTAAAACCATATCCGGGGTGATTATTTGCTTGAGGATCGTGTGAATACGAACCAGGAACGTAAGTCGTAGCATTTAAACGAGTTCTATCAACTAATAAATTATAGCTGACTTCAGGGTCAAAATTAAACGAATAATTTGATTCTGGTAATTCTCCCTTAGTACAGCTAAGTATAAATAGAAAAGAAAAAAATAGTAGGATTTCTTTCATATATAAATTTATTAAAAATTTAAAATAAAAAAAAACTAGGCATTGTACACATCAAATTGATATAGATGATATGATGTATGAAAGTAGACAACCTTTTTAAATGCTTGGTTAGGAACTATTCCATGAAAATTATTAAGCAAGTATTTCTTATTTATAGATTCAACTTCTTTTAAGTCGCTAATCAATTTATTTTTTTCAAATTCAAAATCTAGATTTTCATATCGGTAAGTATTAAAAACCTTAAGTGTTGGTAAATTCTTTATATAATTTTTTACATTATATCTCACTATGTACTTAAGATAGAGTCTATGAAATATACCAAAAACAAATCCTACAATAAAGATTAAGGGGTTAAGTTTTGTCTTGTTTAAATATACGTCGATAAAGGCAGAACAGTGTTTAAGCATCATTGAAGAATTCATTCTTCCCCATTTAGGATCAGTATCCTTATCTAACAAATGAATTGAATTAATTAATTTAGAATAGTCCATCATCAGTAGTTAAGTAGATAGTCTAACTTGTCTTTTAACTTATAGCTTGCTTGAAACCCTTCTTCCAGATTTTTAGCAAAAGGTACTGGAGTATCTAAAGATCCAACTCTAACAATAGGGGCATCTAGATATTCAAATATTTCCTCACTAATTACTGCAGAAATCTCTCCAATATAACTACTAAAAAGAGTATCTTCTCCTAAAAGTAATACTTTACCTGTTTTCTTTATTGAATTGAAAACTAAATCCTTATCCCAGGGAATTAAAGTATTTAGATCAATTATTTCTAACTCTTGTTTTGGATACTCTTTTAATAGATCTAGTGCCCAATGAACACCTAATCCATAAGTCACAATAGTAACCTTTGTGCCAATATTTCTAATTTTACCTTTACCTAATTCTAAAGTGTATCTAGATGATGGAATTTCTTCTGAGACTGTTCTGTATAAAAACTTGTGCTCAAAGAACATAACTGGATTAGGATCATCTATAGACGCATTTAATAAACCCTTTGCTTCATATGGATGGGATGGATATACTACTTTTAATCCAGGGACTTTTGTAAACCATACTTCGTTAGTCTGAGAATGGAATGGACCAGCCCCTACTCCACCTCCACAAGGCATTCGCACAACGATATCTGAATTTTGAGACCATCTATAATTTGATTTTGCTATTAAGTTTACCACAGCTGTAAAACCAGAACTTACAAAGTCAGCAAATTGCATCTCTACAATTGATTTGTAACCACCAACACTTAATCCATATGCAGAAGAAAGTATAACTGATTCACATAGAGGAGTATTGAAAACTCTATTCTTACCATATTTCTCATAAAGACCATCCGTAACCTTAAATACACCACCGTATCCCGCAATATCCTGACCCATAACTACAAGATTATGATGCTTTTCCATAGATTCAAAAATACCCTCCCTTATTGAATCTACTAACCTAAACTCTTTTAGAGTCTTATTATCAATGTCTGTGCTTTCGTAATTAAAATCCTTATACACATCTCCAAGTTCTCTATCTACATCAAAATCAACTTCAGCATATTCATTGGCAGAACTCCAATTTTTATCAATTTCACTTGAAATTTTTCCTTTTATCTCTACTAAATCTTTTTTTGAAATAATTTTTGAAGTCAATAAGAATTCTTCAAAATGAGAAATTGGATCTTTTTTTGACCATTCTTCAATAACCTTATTGTCAATATAAGCCTGGCCACTAGCCTCTTCATGACCCTTCATTCTAAAAGTTTTAAATTCAATTAAAGCAGGCTTAGAATCTTTTCTCATCTTATTAGTAACCAAGTCAATGCATTTATAAACATCCACAATATTGTTTCCATCTATTATATGAGAATCCATGTTGTATGAAGCCCCACGGTCTGCTAGGTTTTCAATTGCATATTGTTCATTAACAGGAGTACTCAAACCGTAACCGTTATTCTCAATACAAAAAATAACTGGGAGATTCCAAGTTGAAGCTAAATTCAAAGCTTCATGAAAATCTCCTTGACTAGTACCACCATCACCTGTAAAAACAGCCGTTACCTGATTGTTATTGTTTAATTTATTAGATAATGCTACTCCACAGGCTACCCCCATTTGAGGGCCTAAATGTGAAATCATTCCTATTATTTTGTGCTCATTAGATCCAAAATGAAAACTTCTATCTCTTCCTTTAGTGAACCCCTCATTTTTTCCTTGCCACTGAGCAAATAACCTATCAAGCGGAATATCTCTAGAGGTAAAAACACCTAAATTTCTATGCATAGGAAGAATATACTCTTCCTTTTTTAAAGCTTGTGTAACACCTGCTGAAATAGCTTCTTGTCCGATACCACTAAACCATTTTGAAACCTTTCCCTGCCTTAATAGAATGATCATTTTATCTTCAATCATTCTAGATTTGAGCATATTTCTATACAATTGTATTAGAACATCTTGATCTATTCCTGTTACATCATACTTCATAGTGACCAATCAATTTTATTTTTTCCAATAGATTCCATATAATTATTAGTCTCACTAAAATGTTTATTTCCAAACCAATAACCTCTATTAGCGCTTAACGGTGATGGATGACCTGATTCTAGTATTTTATGTTTACTGGTATCTATCAATTTTCTTTTTTGCTTAGCAAATGATCCCCATAATAAAAATACAGTATTATTTGTTTCCTTTGATATGATTTCAATAACCTTGTTAGTAAATATCTCCCAACCCTTGTTCTGGTGACTACCAGCTAACCCTTCTTTAACCGTTAAAGTGGCATTTAAGAGCATAACTCCTTGTTTAGCCCACTTAGATAAATCACCATGTTTTTCTCTGAATTTGAGACCTAAGTCAGCTTCGACCTCCTTAAAAATATTAATAAGTGATGGTGGGTGTGTAATTCCTTTATTAACAGAAAAGCAAAGTCCGTTAGCTTGATTAGCTCCATGATATGGATCTTGACCTATAATAACGACTTTTAAATTATCTACTGTACATGAGTTAAAAGCATTAAAAATCTGTGAGCCCTTCGGATAGCAAATAGAAGAAGAATATTCATCCTTCACAAAAGATATGAGATCATTAAAATATTCTGAATTAAATTCTTTGGCTAGAAGTCTCTCCCAAGATTCATCAATTTTTATTGACATCTTTTGGATCCTTTAATTTACCGACTGATTTTGCAACAACCATTGAAACCGCTGCATCACCAGTCACATTAACAATTGTTCTACACATATCAAGAGGTCTATCAACTGCTATAATTAGAGCTAAACCAGCTTCTGGTATTCCAGCCTGACCAAGAACAATAACCAACATTACTATTCCTGCACTTGGAACAGCAGCAGCACCTATTGATGCTAAAGAAGCGGTTACTATTATACCTAATTGAGCGCCTAAGCTTAGATCTAATCCAAATGCCTGAGCAATAAATACAGCTGCAACAGCTTGATAAACACTTGTACCATCCATATTTATAGTTGCACCTATTGGTAAAACAAAACTTGAAATCTCTTTGTCTACACCTAGATTTTTTTCTACACAATCCATAGTAACAGGAAGTGTAGCAGCACTAGAGCTTGTTGAAAAACCTAATAGCTGAGCAGCAGAGACACCATTCATGAAACTAATAGGATTTGTGTTGGTTACAAATTTCACTATAATCATATAAACAACTATCATTATACCTAAACCAATAATAAGAGTCAGAGAATACATTCCAAGTGCAATAAATAGATCTATACTTGGAGACTCTACCACAAGTGTTGCTAATAGAGCAAACACACCATAAGGAGCAGACAACATTATAAGGTCAATCAGCTTTAGGATTATTGAGTTGAATCCGTCAAAAAAATCTTTAACAGGTTTAGCTTGCTTTGGAGGAATTAATATCATTCCTATTCCAAAAAATATAGCAAAAAATATTACCTGAAGCATATTTCTGTTATTTGTTGTTGCATCAAAAATATTTGAAGGAACAACATCAACTAAAGGTTGTAAAGGACCACTTTCTGACTGTTTTTGTGCTTGTTGTTGCTTCTCAAGGACACCTTGCTCATATTCTTGTACTAAATCTATTCTAGTTTCTTCTTTTATACTGTTTCCTGGTTGAACAATATTAACTAGTACTAGACCTACTATAACTGCTAGTACAGTTGTACATATGTAGACACCTAATGTTCTTGTACCAATGGTAGAAAGCTTTGAAATATCTTTTAGATCAGATATACCTTTAATAAGTGAGGCTAGAATCAAAGGCATTGCAATTAGTTTTAATAGATTTATAAAGATTGTACCAAAAGGCTTAATCCAATCTTTTATAAACTCCGATCCGAAGGATGTCTGAGACATTAAAAGTCCGAATACAACACCCGCAACCATACCAATAATAATTTTCCAATGTAGTTTCATAATTAAATTTTTGAGACTCTGTTTAGTAATAAGTAATCAGCTAAAACAATAGCAGACATTGCTTCAACAATAGGAACTGCTCTAGGAACAACACATGGGTCATGTCTGCCTTTACCTTTTACCGTAACTTCATTTCCATCACTATCGATTGAATCTTGATCTCTCATTATAGTAGATACAGGCTTAAAAGCTACATTAAAGTAAATATCCATTCCATTTGAAATACCTCCCTGAATTCCACCAGACTTATTAGTTTTAGTAGTTCCATCAGCATTAAATGAATCATTATGCTCTGAACCTCTCATTGAAGAACCTTTAAAGCCACTTCCAAATTCGAAACCTTTTACTGCATTAATAGACAACATTGCTCTTCCAAGTTCTGCATGTAATTTATCAAAAACAGGTTCTCCTAAACCTACAGGAACACCGCTTATTATACAAGAAATCACTCCACCTACTGTATCACCATTTTTCTTCACACTTTTAATAAGGTCTATCATTTCATCAGACTTCTTATCATCTGGACATCTAACAATAGAGTTTTCAATATTGTCAAAATTTATGTCTGTATTTTCATATTCATATTTGATTTCTCCTACAGAAGAAACAAATGCATTAATCTTTACATCTTTAAGAAGCATTTTAGCAATGGAGCCAGCTACAACCCTTACTACAGTCTCTCTTGCAGAACTTCTACCTCCACCCCTATAGTCTCTAAATCCGTATTTTTTATCATAAACAAAGTCTGCATGGGACGGTCTATAACTATTTTGTATGTGAGAGTAATCTTTTGACTTTTGATCTTTATTGACAATAATAAAACCGATCGGAGTACCCGTGGTTTTACCCTCAAAGATACCTGACAAAAATTCAACTGAATCATCTTCTTTTCTCTGAGTAACAATCTCTGACTGACCAGGTTTTCTTCTATTGAGTTCGTTATTAACGAAATCTAAATCTAATTCAACACCAGCTGGACAACCATCTATAATGCCTCCTAAAGCCTTACCATGGGATTCTCCGAAAGATGAAAGTTTAAATATGTTGCCGAATGAATTTCCTGCCATAACTTGAATTATAAAGATAATATCTTAAATCATATTACTCTACCGGGATTTAATATATTTTTTGGGTCAATCGATTTTTTAATTAACCTCATAAGTTCAATTTCATCTTCACTTCTACTTTTAATTAAATACTTTTTCTTGTCGAGACCTATTCCATGTTCTGCAGATATTGAGCCAGCTACTTTCTGAGTATTATTATATACTATATCATTTATTTTGAATTTCAATTCATCATCATCAGAGTCTTTTCCAATAATAAAATGAATATTTCCATCTGCTACATGTCCGAATGGGAAAACTGTTTTTACACCCTCACAATTTTTAAGTTCTCCTGAAATTTTATCAATGACCTCTCCAATAAGTCCAACAGGTATACTTATATCAAAATGCTGATCAAACTCTCTTTCCTCAGCTAATACTGCAACATCTTCTCTAATACCCCAAATATTAACCTGCTCTTTATCATCTTTACCAATTACTGCATCTTCCACTACTCCTTTATCAACACAATCAAGAATTACAGCTTCAAAAAGATTATAATCATTTTCAAAATCACCACCCATATATTCTATAAACACATAATACTTAAAGTTATCAGGCAAATACTTATTATATAAAGTTTTATCTCCCACCATTTGCTTGTAAGTATCATTCCATAACAATTCAAATCCTGTCAGACTTGAAGAAAGCTTATCTTCCATTATCTTAAGAAGATCTAATACATTTTGATAATTATTTGTTACCGCCAAGGAAGTATACCTTGTTTTTGGTAGTCGATATAATCTGAGAACAACTTTAGTTACAATTCCTAATGTTCCCTCAGAACCAATAAATAACTGTTTTAAGTCATAACCGGAATTATCTTTCATTAATTTTTTTAACGAAGAAATAATGGTTCCATCGGGAAGGACAACCTCAATACCCATAACTAAATTTCTAGTCATTCCATATTTAAAAACTCTTAAACCTCCTGCATTGGTTGAAACTGCTCCACCTATTTGCGCAGAACCTCTAGCTCCAAAGTTAAGCGGTAAAAGGAAATCTTTATCTTTTACTGAATCAATAATATCTTCAATTATAGCCCCTGACTCACAAGTGATAGTTTTACTTTTTTCATCAATCTCAATTATCTTATTCATCTTTTCAAGTGAAACTACAACTTGAGTTTTATTTGAAATTGTTGAACCAACAAGATTAGTTAAACCCCCATGTATTATAATTTCTTGATTATTTTCATTACATATTTTTAAAATTGATGACACTTCTTGCGTTGACCTTGGTAACAAGAGACATAAAGATTCTAAAGGCATATCTGTTTTCCAAATATGATAAAATCTAGATTTAAGATCCTCTCCTAATAGAATTGATGAATCATCAAGGATATCTTTAAACAAGCTAATTATATTGATTTTTGGCATTTTACCTTAACAAAAAGTTAACTAAAGATATTAAATATAAAAAACTAAATTTGCTGAGTAATTATAAAACTATGTTTAAGAATATATTCCTTGTATTTAGTCTTCTATTATTGTCCTGTGGTAACGATAATGATTTTACCGTTAATGGTAATATTGACACTCCAGATGACACTAAGGTATACATTCTTCAAGCTGATCAAAATAACCAACCTTTCATCAAAGACTCAGCTACAGTAAAATCTAATCAATTCAGTTTTAAAGGTATGTCTGCAACTCCACAAATTAGCTATATGCAAGTAGAGGGGGTTAATGGTTATGTTTTAACGATATTAGAAAATGGCTTGATAAATGCTGATTTATACAAAGACTCAATATCAAAGTCTCAAGTATATGGCACTAAATCGAATGACGACTTTATTAAGTATAAATCTGAAACTAAAACATTAGTTGAAAATATGAATAGTATTTCTTCTGCTGCTCAAGATGCTATTATGAATGGTGATGTTGAAACTGCTATGAAATTAGAAAAGGATTACAACAGAAAGGAACAGGAAGTTCTCTTGTATGAGTGGGACTTTATAACCGATAACCTTGACTCTTACATGTCAGCACTTCTTCTCGAGGTTTTTATGGTTGAAAATAAAGTAAATAAAGACTCAATTATAGATGTTTACGAAAGCTTATCAAATAGAATTAAAGTGAGTGATGTTGGTAAAAATATTGCAGATCTTTTAAACCAATATTCAGATCCAATTGAAATAGGCGAATCTGCTCCAGACTTTACTGGACCATCTGTAGACGGTACCAATATTACTTTTAGCAAAGTATTAGGAAAGGTAACTCTTCTTGATTTTTGGGCTGCATGGTGTAGACCATGTCGAGTTGAAAATCCTAACTTAGTTAGAATACACAAAAAATATAAAGATGATGGTCTTCAGATAGTTGGTGTTTCACTGGATAGAACTAAAGATCAATGGTTGAAGGCTATTGAAGACGATAACTTACCTTGGATTCACATTTCAAATCTTGACTTCTGGAATGATCCAATTGCTAGAAAATATAGCATAAGAGCTATACCTCAATCCTATCTAGTTGACGAAAATGGTATTGTCATCGGAAAAAACTTGAGAGGTAAAGATCTCGAAGAAAAAATTAAATTTGCATTATCACAAAACGACTGATAATTGCATTTATTAATATATATTCTTACATATCCCATAATCAAATTTATATCAATACTTCCTTTTGGTTTAGTATATAGGCTATCTGACCTTATTTCATTCCTTCTCCACAAAGTTTTTAAATATAGATTAAAAACTGTCAAAAAAAATTTAAGCCTAGTCTTTCCTAAGAAAAGTAAAAGTGAGCTAAACTCTATTGAAAAGAAATTTTATAGTCATTTTGCAGACATTAGCATTGAGAGTATTAAAGCTTATGGTATGAGCAAATATGAGATGAAAAAACGTTATAGATATGAAAATATTGAAGAGCTGGTGAGAATTCAGAAAAAAAATAAAAACATAATTCTTATTTGTGGACATTATTCAAATTTTGAGTGGCTACTTTCAATAGGATACAATGTTAAAGGAAATGGTTACGGTATTTATACTCCAATGACTAATAGGTACTTTGATAAATTATTTAAAAAAATTCGAAAAAAACATCAAGCATTTCTTGTATCAAGATATCATATTAAAGATTTTATGAGGAACTTAGATACTAATAAGTATCATTTATTTGGATTTGCCGCTGATCAATCACCAAGAAAAGTTGGAAAGTCCTATATCAATAATTTTCTTGGACATAAAGTTCCAATTTTTACTGGAGCTGAAAGATTTTCTAAAGATTATGATCTATCAGTTGTTTTTGCAGATATCACAAGAACTAAAAGAGGTTTTTATAAAACAGTATTTACTGAAATTAAGGATAAAGACAGCTCTAAATACAGTGTGACTGATCAATTTATAAACTTACTGGAAAAACAAATAATTAGAGATCCCTCACAATATTTTTGGACACATAATAGGTTTAAACACCTAATCACTTAAAGAAACTATCTCTTTTTGAATTTTTAATGCTAATTCATCAGCATGACTTTGAGTATTAGATTCTGAGAAGATTCTAACAATAGGTTCAGTATTAGACTTCCTCATGTGCACCCATCCTTTATCAAAATCAATTCTTACACCATCATCAGTATTTGGAGATAGATTAGAATATGTATCCGTTATATCTTTAAATACCTTTTCTATAATTTTGTCATCTTTCAATGAAACTTTAAGTTTTTTCATGAAATATTCTGGATAATTACCCTTAAGATCAGAAACTTTACATTCTTTTTTTACCAATAATCCAAGAAATAGTGCAACACCTACCAGTGCATCTCTCCCATAATGTAACTCAGGATAAATTATACCTCCACCCCCTTCTCCTCCTACAACAGAATTAACCTCTTTCATCTTTTTAACAACATTCATTTCACCTACTGGTGTAAAATAATAGTTCGAATTGTAAGATTCTGTCAGATCTTTAAGAGCATTAGAAGACGATAATGTTGAAACTGTATTTCCTTTCTTAGTTGATAAAACAAAATCAGAACAAAAAACCTGAGTGTATTCCTCACCAAGAATTTTACCTTTTTCATCAAAAAAGACAAGTCTGTCAACATCAGGGTCTACAGCAATACCAAAATCAGCATTATTTTTGATAATTTCTTGTGACAGATCTATTAAATTTTCAGCGAGTGGCTCAGGAGTATGATTAAAAACACCCTCTATTTCTGAATTAATTATTTTATATCTAATATTAAGTTTTTCGAGTAGTTTAGGTAATGCAACTGCCCCACCCGAATTAATTGCATCTGCCAAAACAAACAGATTTAGTTCTTTAATTTCTTTTAAGGGTAAAATATCTAATTTAATTATTGCGTCTATATGGTCATCTATTAAATTTCCATATGTACTTATTTTACCAAGAGATCCATTTACAGCAAAATCATATGTTTTTTGTTCTGAGTACTCAATAACTTTAGTTACATCTTCCCTGGATAAAAACTCACCTTCAGCATTAAAAAACTTTAAACCATTGTACTCCTCTGGATTATGACTAGCTGTTATCATTAAGCCAGCTACAGAATCATTATTAAGAACTCCCCAACATAGTGTTGGAGTTGTTGAAAGTCCTGCATCTATAACATTGATGCCCATAGAGGAAAAAACTGAATTTACAATATTTTGAATCATCTCTCCAGATTTTCTTCCATCTCTTCCAGTCATAACAGTTAGATTGTTGTTATTTGGATTGTTTTCTCTAATTAATTTAGAAAATCCAGCTATAGATGTTACGATATCTACTGGAGTTAAATTAATATTATTCTCACCTCCTATAGTACCTCTAAATCCAGATATATTTTTTATTAAAGTCATATGAAATGTAAATATATAAATTGTAAATTACACGATATTTTATTATGAAAAAACTTACCCCATTAATTTTATCATTTTTAATCCTTAGTTGCGGCAAAGGATATAACCCAGCTGTTGTTTCAGCAAGAAAGGAAGCCTCTGATATAGGTATTGAAATTATGAAGAAAGGCGGCAATGCTTTTGATGCTATGGTAGCTGTTCACTTAGCTTTAGCTGTAACCTACCCGATTGCAGGAAATATAGGAGGAGGTGGATTTGTAGTTTATCATACTTCTAACGGAGAAAGTGGATCACTTGACTTTAGAGAAAAAGCACCAGGAAAAGCATCTAAGGACATGTACCTTAATGAGAATGGTGATGTTATTGAAAATATGAGCACTCTTGGTGGAGCTGCTGTTGGAGTTCCTGGATCTATATCAGGTATTTTTGAAATTCATTCAAAGCTTGGTTCTCTTCCAATTCAGGATCTTTTTCAACCCTCAATTGATTTAGCTAAAAATGGTTTTGTTGTTACAAAAAAACAAGAGGATGCTTTAAAAGATAAACTTCAAGATTTTATAAATGTAAATGGTGAAGAATCTTTATTCTCCAAAAATTTTAAACAAGGTGACACTTTAAAGAATTTAAAATTATCTATTACCCTTGATAAAATTGCTAAAAATGGGCCAAAAGCATTCTATGAAGGAGAGGTTGCTAAAATGATTATTGATGAGGTTCAGGAAAGTGGAGGTATAATGACTGAGGATGATTTAAAAAATTATAATTCTGTCTGGAGAGATCCCGTAAAATTCACATACAAAGATTTAGAAGTAATTTCGATGTCTCTTCCATCAAGTGGAGGAATCCTTTTAGGTCAAATGTTAAATGCAATTGAAGAATATGATATTGGTCAGTTCGATCATAATTCAGTTGAATCTATTCAACTAATGGTAGAAGCTGAAAGAAGAGCATATGCAGATAGAAGTTTCTATATGGGTGATCCAGATTTTGCCAAGCTACCAGTATATGAGTTGATGGATGATAATTATGTTACAGAGAGAATGGAATCCTTTTCATGGGATAAGGCAACTCCTTCAAGCGATGTATCTCATGGTGAAATTAAAGTTATAGAAGAAAGCGATCAAACTACTCACTATTCGATCATAGACGCCTATGGAAACTCTGTTTCAGTAACAACAACTTTAAATACAAATTATGGATCTAAAGTTTTTGTTGAAGAAGGTGGATTCTTTCTAAATAATGAAATGGATGATTTTAGTTCAAAACCAGGTCATCCAAATAGTTTCGGTCTTATTGGTAGTGCAGCTAATTCTATTGAAGCTAACAAAAGAATGCTTAGCTCAATGACTCCAACAATTGTATTAAAGAATAAAAAACCATCCTTAATAGTGGGGACACCAGGAGGCTCTACTATTATTACGTCTGTATTTCAAATTATTCTTAATGTTTATGAATTTGGAATGTCAATGCAAGAAGCAGTTAATGCCCCAAGAGTTCATCATCAATGGGTACCAGATGTTGTAATTATCGAGGAAGGTGGTATAGACCATGTAAAAGACTCAATTCTACGATCTAAAAATTACTATGTAATCTCGCTTCCTATTAAATCTGACTCTCCAGGGATGTCGGCTAGATCATCTATTGGTAAAGTTGATGCTATATTTATAGATGATGATGGTGATGTTTCAACAGGAGCTGATCCTAGAGGAGATGATCATGCAAGTATTTTAAAATAAATTCAATTCCAACTTTGAATAATACGATTCAAATTGAAGGTGCTAAAGTTCATAATCTAAGGAATCTAGATTTAGAGATCCCTAGAGAAAAACTTGTTGTTATTACTGGTTTGTCTGGTAGTGGTAAATCTTCCCTAGCATTTGACACTATTCATGCAGAAGGACAAAGAAGATACATGGAAACTTTTTCTGCATATATAAGACAATTTGTAGGAAATTATGAAAGACCAGACG
>CABXRG010000009.1 GCA_902514615.1 uncultured Bacteroidota bacterium
AGGGAGTTTTTCCAGTAAATCTAATTTTAGAACTTACTTCCCAATTCTTTTTTAGCTTGTAACCACCTGTAAAAGAAAAGAGGTGTCTATTATCCCAAACTGATGGCAAATATATATTATCAAAACCTGAAAATTTACTATAAAAGAAGGTGTATGATAAAATTCCATAGAAGTTATTTTTTAGTTTTTGCTGATAGAGGAATTCTAATCCATATGATTTTCCCTTTCCATCAGTTAATATTTTCTCATTTCCAAGAACCTCAAACCCTGCACCCTTATTAGCTAAAGAAACTCCATCAACAAAAGATATTGGATAATTACTGTATTTTTTATAAAAAGCTTCAAAAGTAAATCTAGAAGAATTTGTCCAATTATATTCTAAACCTCCTACATAATGATCACTTCTTGTGTATTTAGAATTTTTATTTAAATACATGTTATTCCTGTCTTTAAAACCAAGTGAAGTATATGTTGGAATCTTAAAATATCTGCCTGATGCAAAATTTAATTTCCATTTATTGTCATCTGAAATTATCAAAGAAAGAGCTAATCTAGGTGAGATGTTTTCAAGAATATTATTTTTTTCAGTAAAGCTATCCTGATCTAATCTTAATCCAAAAGAAATTCCTACCCTGTCATTAATAAATGTTTTGGATGTTTTGAAAAAGAGTCCATACTTTATAAAATCTATTTGAGTGTTATAATCGATATTATAAAAATTATATTGAGTGGTATTTTGATAATTAGATAATTGAAGATTTCCGCCAAAAGAAAATTTATAACTATTTTCATTATGATTACTAATAAATCTAAATTTAGTTTCATCTTCATTAGAAATATTTGAGAATGATGGGTTTAATTTTGATAAATTATTTTGAAATCTTTCAAATTTATTATAAAGTTTATTGTTGCTAACAGATAGATTAAAAAATCCATTCCTATTTTTATAAAGTCTTCTCCATGAGACACCAAAAGTTTTAGATCTTTGATTTATAATAGGTATTTGTTCTATTTGAGATTCATTTTCGAAATCAAATTCATCAGGTTCATTTACAGTTAGTTTATCATCTGAACCAATACCAATGAAATTCAAATAATTAAAATCATCAATTTTATGATTTATTTTCATCTGATAATCCCAGTAATCAGGTAAAAAGGATAATCCTATTGCCTTGAATAAAAACTGAAGATAACTTCTTCTAACTGAAACAATAAATGATGTTTCTTTGTTTTTAAATAATTTTAATGGGCCTTCAAAAGTTAATCCTGCTTCACTTGATCCAATTCTAAAATTTCCAGATACTTTTTCAAGATTTGCATTCTTTTGCTCAAAAGATAAAACACCAGAAAGAGCATTATCATATTCTGCACCAAATGAAGACGTTGAAAGAGTTACATCTTTTATAAAAGAAATATTTATCAATCCCACCGGTCCTCCGGAACTTCCTTGAGTACTAAAATGATTTATGTTAGGAATTTCAATTCCATCCAAATAGTATACAGTTTCGTTTGGACCTCCACCACGAATTATTATATCATTTCTAAAACCACCTATTGAAGGAGAAATTCCAGGCAGACTTTGAATAACTTTTGTAATATCATTGTTACCTCCAGGATAAGTTTCAATTTCTACTGCAGAAAATGTCTGAGTTGACAATGGGGTTTCAAAAGATGTTTTAAAAGGTGACTCTACAAGAATTATTTCATCCAGTATTTCAGATGAAGGGTTTAAAATATATTGTAGAGATCTATTTCCAGCCGATTTAACGATTACATTATATACAGTAAGTGTCTTAAATCCAATAAAACTTGCAGTTATATTATAACTTGAAGTAGGAATCTCATCTATTTCAAAATATCCTTCACTATTTGTAGTTGCAAAAAAATCTAAATTTTCAACTTTAATAGTTGCTCCTTCTAGACCAAAACCTGTTTCAGCATCAATTACTTTACCTGAAATTACTCCTAGATTCTGAGAGAATAAGTTTAGACAAGTAAATAATAATAAAAGAGTTATTAGCTGTTTATTCATTTAAGAGTTCAAAGCTTTATAACAGTAATCAAAACATTTTTTTACTTCTTTAACTCTATTTGAACCATCTGGTATCCTATATTCCAGTTCAATTGTTGCTGTGAACTTATATGAATTATCTCTCATTAATTGTAAAACTTCAGTAATAGGAGTATCTCCTTTTCCCCAAATTTGATTATCGGTAGCTCCAACATTTAAGGGTTTTGTAGCTTGTCTATCCTTTAAATGCATACTACAAATTCTAGAATGATTTTTCAATATAAATTTTAATAAATTTTCTTTTGTGTTTTCCTTTCTAGCTGCTATATAGTGTCCAATATCTAGATTTATATAATTATTTTTTGAATTATTTAGAGCAAAATCCCAAGCAGTTTCAGATGCTTGAAGATGAGCATGATATCCCACCTTTACATTATGTTTTTTAGCAAAACTTGAGATTCTATTTGTATTATTCTCTGTTGTTAATTCTGCTGTTACAAATTCTGCACCCAAAGCTTTAGTAGCTTTCATAGCATATTCAATCTCATTATCAGTGTTATTTGGACTCATACAATATGGTTTATATGCAAATATGTTTATGCCTGCTTCTTTAAACTGATTTTTTACATTTTTGAATTCTTTCATTGAAATATTAGTTCTCCAATTGGAATGTGACCTATTACTTCTTGGCATTCCCATTGATCTTTCAATATGATTTCCCATTAACTCAATATTATCGGCACCGGAATCTAAACAGTTTTGAATAATGACATTCATATCTTCAATACCAGGATTAAAAGAATATGTAATTACTGAAATATCGACTCCATTAATGTTTTTAAGTAAAGGTGAGAATTTAAGGTTAATAGCTCCTAAGGTAATAAGAGATGATTTTTTTATAAAACTTCGTCTTGAATTCATTGTTGTTTTTTAATAATTTAGAATATATATCTTAGATTTGAATGCAATCTATAAATCTTCAATTAAAATACTTTTTTAATACTTAAATACAAAATGGTTAAGGGAATAATCTTTGATATGGACGGAACTATGGTTGATAGTTTGCCCTATCATCATGAAGCATGGAAAATATTTTTTAATGAGAATAAAGTTGAAAATTTTTCAGAAAAATTAAAAGATTACAAAGGAGGCGGAACACTTGATCTTATGAAAGCGGTATATGGAGACATATATTCATTGAAAGAATTAAAGAAAATGAGTGATGATAAAGAAATAATTTTCAGAAGAATTTATAAAGGCAAGATAAATGCAATTGAAGGTTTTTATAAATTTTTACATGATTTAAAATCACAAAATATACTTATAGGCCTTGCTAGTAATGCAATAAGAAAAAATGTCTCTTTAATAACTAAAGAGCTAGAAATTTCAAATGATTTCGATAGTATTATTTGTGGAGATGAAGTGACTAACGGAAAACCTAACCCAGAAATGTTTATTAAAACAATAGAAAGATTAAAAATTAACAAAAATGAATGTTTGATTTTTGAAGATTCAGTAGAGGGAGTAAATGCAGCAAAAGAAGCAGGAATTAAAGTTGTTGGAATTACATCAAGCAGTTCTAGTAAAACACTTAGAGATGCTGGAAGTGTTGACACAATTAAAAACTACATTGATTTCGACTTAGCAAATTTTAAAGCCTAAAATAATAGATTATATTTTTCTAAGTACTTCGGGTGGGAATCGAACCCACACTCCAAAAGGAACTGGATTTTGAATCCAGCGCGTCTACCAGTTTCGCCACCGAAGCTAAAGAGCTCAAAATTAATAAATTCCATTACAATAAATAATTTATAATAAAATTATACTGAACAATAATTATTTATAAATTTGCACTCCAATTAACTAATTGTGAAAACGCCAGTAAAACTATTTTCTTGTACTCAAAGCATGACTTTGTCTAAACAAATTGCAAAGCATTTTGGACAAGATCTTGGTAGTGTCTACTTTCAAAGATATAGTGATGGAGAGTTTCAGCCTTCATTTGAGGAATCTGTTAGAGGGTCTAGAGTTTTTTTGATTGGATCAACAAACCCTTCCTCAGACAACTTAATGGAGATGCTTTTAATGCTGGATGCTGCAAAAAGAGCTTCTGCTAGACATATTACTGCTGTTATTCCATATTTTGGATGGGCGAGACAAGACAGAAAAGACAAGCCAAGAGTTCCAATTGGGGCTAAATTAGTAGCTAAACTTCTTGAATCAGCTGGAGCTACTAGAATTATAACAATGGATTTACATGCTGATCAAATTCAAGGATTTTTTGAGAAACCAGTTGACCACTTGTATGCATCGTCAATTTTTGTTCCTTATTTAAAATCTTTAAACATTGATAATCTAACAATTGCATCACCAGATATGGGAGGTTCAAAAAGAGCATATGCCTATTCTAAGTTTTTAGATGCTGATGTTGTAATTTGTTATAAACAAAGATCCAAAGGAAATATCATAACACATATGGAATTAATTGGTGACGTAACAGGTAAAAATGTCGTTTTGATTGATGATATGGTTGATACTGCAGGAACTCTAACTAAAGCGGCTGATTTAATGATCGAAAAAGGAGCAATATCAGTTATTGCTATCTGTACTCATGCATTGCTTTCAGGTGATGCTTATGATAAAATTGAAAAATCAAAACTTAAGAAATTAATCACAAGTGATTCAATTGAAATAAAAAAAGAATCTAAAAAAGTTGAACATTTAACATGCTCAAAAATATTTGCTGAAGCAATGTTTAATGTCCACCATAACAAATCAATTGACAAACTATTTATAAACTAAAAAAAATGAAATCAATAAAAATTAAAAGTTTAATAAGAGAGATTACTGGAAAAACAAGTACAAGTTCAGTAAGAAAAGATGGCTATGTTCCATGTGTATTATACGGAGGTGATGAAATTTTGCATTTTACAGCCACTGAAATAGGTTTCAAGGATTTAGTTTATACTGCAGCAGCCCATACAGTTGTTCTAGATTTTGGTGATAAAAAGAAAAATGCAATTCTTCAAGATATTCAATTTCATCCAGTATCAGATAAAATTTTACATGCAGACTTTTATGAACTTCATGATGACAAACCAGTAACTATGGATATTCCTGTTGAATTAAGTGGTTCAGCTCCAGGAGTTTTAAATAGTGGTGGTGTCTTGTCAAGAAATAAAAGAAAACTAAGAGTTAAAGCACTTCCTGGTAATCTACCGGATTCACTTAATGTAGATATTTCAACACTTGAGCTAGGAGATAAATTTTATACCTCTGAACTTGAAAGTGAAGATTTTGAATTGCTTCACCCTGAAAATACTGTTGTGTGTCAAGTAAGAACATCTAGAGCTTCAATGGCATTACCTGAAGATGAGGAAGCTGAAGAGGGAGCTGAAGGAACTGAAGGAACTGAAGGAACTGAAGGAGCTGAAGGAGCTGGAGGAACTGAAGGAGCTAAAGATGATTCTCAAGATTCAAAAGAATAATTTTGTATAATTAATCTTAACTTTAAGTAAGATTATTATATATGTATTTCTTTAAAAAAATCGTATCACTGTTAACCACAAAGTCTGATATGAACAAGTATCTCATTCTAGGAATTGGAAATATTGGTGATGATTACAATAATACAAGGCATAATATTGGATTTGATGTTCTTGATGAACTTTCAAGTATCCTGAATGTAAATTTTGAGTCAGTTAAATTAGCACAAAGAGCGGAATCCAAGTTTAAGGGTAAAAAAATTATTCTAATTAAGCCAAATAATTACGTAAACAATTCTGGTAAGTCACTTTTGTATTGGAGGAATAAAGAAAAAGTTGATATTAAAAATATTCTAATAATATGTGATGACTTGAACCTTCATTTTGGAAATATTAAGATAAAATCAGGTGGAACTTCAGGGGGGCATAATGGATTAAAAGATATTGAAGATTTCCTAGGTTCTCCAAATTATCCCAGAGTTAGAATTGGAATTTCTAATAATAATAATAATACATCCATGACTAATTATGTTCTTAGTAAGTGGACAGATTCAGAACAAAAAAATATAAAAAATATAATCCAAATATCAACTGAGGTTACATTTTCTTTTATCCAGACAGGAATTGAAAGAACTATGAATTTTTATAATAAGAAGAATTTTATTGATGAAAATTTATAAGAGTATTGAAGATTATAAAGAGGATAAAAGATCAGTTGTAACTATTGGAACATTTGATGGTCTTCATCATGGACACCAAAAAATATTTAGAAGACTTATAAATACTTCAAAAAATGATGATTTGTGTTCTTTAGTATTAACTTTTTTCCCTCATCCAAGAATGATTTTAAACAAGTATAATGAAGTGAAAATGATTGACACTTTGGATGAAAAAATTCTTCATTTAAAAGAAATTGGAATTGATTCTTTGATAATTCATCCATTCGATAAAAATTTTTCATTATTATCAGCTAATCAGTTTATTAAAGATTTTTTGGTAGAAAAACTTAAGGTAAAACATATAATTATTGGTTACGATCATAGATTTGGGAAGGGAAGAGAAGCTTCAGTCAAAGATCTAAAAGATTATGCAAATGAATTTGATTTTACAGTAGAAGAGATTCATGCACAAGAAATTGAAAAAATTACAATAAGCTCGACAAAAATTAGAAACTCGATTAATGAGGGTGATTTAAAAACTACAGAAAAATATCTAGGAAGATATTTTAAACTTTCTGGAAAAGTAGTAAAAGGAGATGGGCTAGGAAAAAAAATAAATTATCCTACAGCTAATATTTTTATCGAAGAAAAGTATAAAATTATACCTAAAGATGGTGTATACTTTATTAAAACAAAAATTGATAATAAGTCATTTAATGGTATGATGAATATAGGTCATCGACCAACTATTGGATCAAATGAGAAATCGATTGAAGTTCATTTATTCGATTTCAACAAAGACATTTATGATAAATTTATTTCCATTGAAATAATTTCAAAAATTAGAGATGAAAAGAAATTTTCTTCAATAGAAAATCTTAAAGAACAATTAGAAAAAGATGAGAATTATTGTTTAAAATTAATAAACAAATAAGTTTTATCTTTGATTTCAAAATAATCTATGTTATTAATTGATAAAATTTGTAATGACAAAGAAGGTACTTTAAACGGCCTAAAAAAGCGTGGTTTTAAAAATCTTATTGTTATAGATGAAATCATAGAACTCAACAATACTCGAAAAAAAATACAACAAAAACTTGATAAAATTTTATTTGAATCGAATACAATTTCTAAAGAAATTGCTGAAATTTTCAAATCTGGCAATAAGAGTGATGACGTTGAAAATCTTAAAACTAAGTCTTCGAATTTAAAAGCTCAGTCAAAAGACTTATCAGATAAACTAGATAAAACCAAGTCAAATATTTTAAGTCTAATTACTACGATTCCTAATTTACCTGATAATGATGTTCCTGAGGGTCTTACTATTAATGATAATATAGAAGTTTTTTCAAGCGGAAAAATTAAAGATTCTCATGAGAATCTGAAAAATCATTGGGATTTGGCTAAGGAGCTAGATATAATAGATTTTGAACTAGGAAGTAAAATTACTGGATCAGGATTTCCAGTTTATAAAGGCAAGGGAGCGAAACTTCAAAGAGCACTTATTAATTTTTTTCTAGATAGAAACACAAAAGCTGGTTATACTGAATTTCAAGTTCCACATCTAGTTAATTCTGAATCTGCTTTTGCCACCGGTCAACTGCCAGATAAAGATGGTCAAATGTATTATGTCAATAATGATAATTTCTATTTGATTCCTACTGCTGAAGTCCCATTAACTAATATTTATCGAGATAGTATTCTGACTATTGAAGAACTTCCTATTCTTCTTACAGGATATACTCCTTGTTTTAGAAGAGAGGCTGGAAGTTATGGTTCTGATGTGAGAGGACTTAATAGACTGCATCAGTTTGATAAAGTTGAAATAGTCAGACTTGAGCATCCTGAAAATTCAACTAATGCTCTTTCTGGTATGAAAGAACATATAAAAGAAATTTTGTCTGAATTAGAACTAGATTTCAGAATTCTAAACTTATGTGCAGGAGATTTAGGTTTTACCTCTTCAATTACCTATGATTTTGAATTATATTCTAAAGGTCAAAAAAAATGGCTTGAGATCAGCTCTGTATCTAACTTTAAAACTTATCAGTCTAATCGACTTAATCTAAAATTTAAAAATAAAGATGGTAAAAACCATCTATTACACACTCTTAATGGAAGCTCTCTGGCTCTACCTAGAGTCATTGCAGGTTTGATTGAAAACAATCAATCAAAAAATGGAATTCTTATTCCAAAAGCTTTAATTCCATTTACTGGGTTTGATATTATAGATTAGGATCATGGTAGGAAACGTTAATCCAAAAAAATTCCTGGGTCAACATTTTCTAATTGATGAAAATATATCAAAAAAAATCATTGATTCAGTTGATTTTAGTTTATATACTAAAGTCATTGAAGTTGGACCTGGAAAAGGTGCTTTAACTAAGTATTTACTTAATTTAAAAGATACTTTAGCTCTAGTTGAAATTGATAGAGAATCAATACTATTTCTTCAAAATGAATTTGAAAATGTAAATCTTGAAATAATAGAAAAAGATTTTTTAAAGTTTGATATTAGTTCAACTTATCCTTCATTAAATGAAATTTTAATTATTGGAAATTTTCCATACAACATATCATCACAAATTTTATTTAAAGCAATTGATAATTATAAATCCGTTAGTTGTCTTGTTGGAATGTTTCAAAAAGAAGTAGCAGAAAGAATTGTAAGCAACCACAACTCAAAAAAATATGGAATACTATCCGTTAAAACTCAAATATTCTATGATGTAAAAATTTTATTTGATGTTTCACCTAATGTATTTTTTCCAAAACCAAAAGTTAATTCAGCGGTTATTTCTATGACCAGAAAAAAGAACATAAATCTTAATTGTGATATTAATTTATTAGATAAAGTCATAAAATTGAGTTTTCAACAGAGGAGAAAAAAATTAAAAAACTCTTTAAAAAGACTTGATATACAGGAAAATATCTTAGAAGATAGTATATTTGGATTAAGACCTGAACAGCTATCTGTAGAAGAATTTGTCAAATTAACTCAAAAAATTAGTGATGAGACAATTTAAAGTCAACGATGAATTAATCAATAAGATTAAGAGACTTATTAGTAATAATGATAATGAAAAACTTATCATGAACCTTAATGAATTTCATTATGCTGACTTAGCTGAAATTTTTGAACTTTTAGAAATTAAAGAAGTTATCTTTCTTGTTAAAATTTTTGACAAAGAAAGAATTGCAGATGCTCTTGCTGAAATTGACGAAGACTTAAGAGAAGTAATTCTTGAAAACCTTTCTGCTAAAGAAATTGCTGAAAAAATTGAAGAACTTGACACTGATGATGCAACAGATGTAATTTCAGAGTTACCTGAAGAAAGACAAGAAAGAGTATTTTCTCAAATTAAAGATTCTGAATTAACAGATGACATAAAAGAGTTACTAAAGTATAATGAGAATACGGCTGGTGGATTAATGGCAAAAGAGCTTGTTAAAGTAAGTGAAAATCTTAGTATTATTAATTGTATTGATGAAATTAGGAAACAAGCTAAAGATGTAACTCGAGTTCATTCTATATATGTTGTTGATTCTAATAATAGATTAAAAGGAAGACTATCATTAAAAGATGTAGTTACAGCAAAATCTAACTCAAAAGTAAAAGATATTTTTATCCCAAAAGTAGATTATGTTACAGCTGACACAGAAGGTGAAGAAGTAGCTAAAATCATGTCTAAATATGATCTTGAAGCTATTCCTGTTACTAATAAAAGAAAAACCTTATTAGGAAGAATTACAATTGATGATATAGTTGATCTAATTAAAGATGAAGCTGAAAAAGATTATCAATTAGCTGCAGGTATTTATTCTGAAGTTGAAGTTAATGACTCTATACTTCAATTAACACGAGCTCGACTACCATGGTTATTCTTAGGACTTTTAGGAGGACTAGGAAGTGTCTTTATTTTAAAAGATTTTGAGCAAATCATGAATCAGCCAGATTTAAGAAATCTATTCTTCTATACACCACTTATAGCTGCAATGGCAGGAAATGTAGGGGTTCAATCATCAGCTATTATAGTTCAAGGTCTTGCAAATGACTTAGTTAAAGGTTCTTTATTAACTAGACTTTTTAAAGAAGTTAGCTTGAGTTTAATTAATGGATTAGCGTTATCAATTATACTAGTAGTCTTTGGACAAATTGTAAATCAAGATTTATACATGAGTCTTACTATTGCAGGATCTATGATGGGTGTAATAGTAATTGCTGCTTTAGTTGGAACCTTTGTACCTATTATTCTTGATAAACAAGGAATTGATCCTGCAATCGCTACTGGACCTTTTATTACAACTGCTAATGATATATTTGGTATATTTTTATTCTTTTATATCGCCCAATTTTCATTAGGATTTTAATGAAAAAAGTTCTTATTCTTTGTACTGGAAACTCATGTAGAAGTCAAATTGCTCATGGATTTTTAAATCATTTAACAGATAACTCACTTTCTGTTTTTAGTGCAGGAGTTGAAAAACATGGACTAAATAAAAATGCTGTAAAATGTATGGCAGAAATTGGAATTGATATATCATATCATAATTCTAATCTTATTGATGAATATTTAAATGAAAAGTTTGACTTTATAATTACTGTTTGTGATAATGCTAATGAAACATGTCCAGTTATGCCTAATAGTGATGTCAAAAAAATACATAAAAATTTTACAGATCCTTCTAAATTAAATAATGGTCAATATGGTAATGAATTTGATGAGGTAAGAGATCAGATAAAGACATTTATTATTGACTTTATTAAAGATGAGTTAATTTGAGAGGAATTTATCAATAATTTCATTATCCATTCTCACAATTTTCCATTGGTCTAGGTCATCAATTATTGCTCCAGTATTCTTGTAAAAATCAATAGCTGTTTTATTCCAATCAAGAACTGACCATTCAACTCTATTAACCCCTCTATTTTTTGCTACAGATAAAAATGCCCTGTAAAGAGAAATCCCAAAACCTTTACCTCGCATTTTCTCAGTTACAATTAAATCTTCTAGGTGAAGAGTATCTCCCACCCATGTTGAGTATCTAGGTGTATAAAATGCTAAGCCAACAATTTCAGACTTAAATTCAGCTAAAATACATTCAAACTTAGGGTTAGCCCCAAAGCCATCTCTGGTCAAATCTTCCCGCGTTACTTTAACAGCATTTGGTTCTTTTTCATAAACTGCTAGCTCAATTAGTAGTCTAAGAATATCGTTTACATCAGAAGAGTTTGCTTTCCTAATTTTATGGATTTCCATAATTCAATTTAAAAAATTAATTGTTTCATTAATAAAAAAAGAAGGATTATCTGCATGAACCCAATGTCCTGACAAAGGAACTTTTATAATTTTAATTCTAGGAAAAAAAATGTTGAGTACAGGAAAATCCAATTCATCTACATAGGGTGAATTTTCACCATACAAAAAAAGAGATGGTTTATTAAACTTTAGATCTTCTTTAAGCTTGATTGATAATTTATCCTTGAAGTCAAATAAAACTTTAATATTAATCTTTAAACCTAGACTCTCTTTATCTATCCAATATAAGTTTTTTAATAAAAATTGTCTAACTCTTTCATCATCTATATAATTTGAAAGATGAGTATCCGCATCTTTTCTTGATTTCACTTTTTTAAAATCTATTGATTTTAAACTTTTTAATATATTTCCATGGTGAGGTTTATATTCCTTTGGAACGATATCAACAATAATTATTTTATCTAAAAGCTGAGGGAATTTTTGAGCAAACAACATAGTTAGATTTCCACCCATTGAGTGGCCTAATAAGCTAAATTTTTTGATATCGTGATGTTTAGCATAGTTATAAATATCATCAATCATAAGATCAAAATTAAACTGATTACTCCAAAAACTTTTACCATGATTTCTAAGGTCTATTAAATGAACCCTGAAGTCATTTTCAGCGAATTTTTTTGCATGAGTTTTCCAATTGTCTCCCATACCTAAAAATCCATGAATTATAAATAGTTCTCTTTCAGAGTTTCCTATTAAATTAGAATGAAGAATTTTCATTTAAGTATATCTAAATATGATTTGATTGTGGACTCTAATCCTGTATAAAGAGACTCAGAGATTAACGCATGACCAATTGAAACTTCTTTAATGATTTTTGTTGATTGTATAAAGAATTTGAGGTTATATTGATTTAAATCATGACCAGCATTTAGATCAATGCTAATTTCATCTGCCACTTTTGCACATTGAATATATTTATTAATTGCACTAGATTTATTTGAATTATACTCTTTAGCATAAGGACCAGTGAATAGTTCTACTCTATCAGCATTTATTTTCTTAGCCCCTTTAAGCATATTTATCTCTGGATCAATAAATATTGAAACTCGAATTGAATTTGAGTGAAATTCTTTTACAATGTCATTTAAAAATGAGAAATTATTAATTGTATCCCAGCCAGAATTTGATGTAATTACATCGTCAGAATCAGGGACTAAAGTTACCTGAGCAGGTTTTACTTCATTAACAAGATCAAGAAACTTTTTATTTGGATTGCCCTCTATATTTAGTTCAGTATTAATTTTTTCTTTAAGCTCATAGGCATCTGAATATTTAACATGTCTCTGATCAGGTCTCGGATGAATTGTTATTCCTTGAGCTCCAAAGCTTATGATATCTTGTGCTGTCTTGACTAAATTAGGGAAGTCTTCACCTCTTGCATTTCTTAGTGTTGCAATTTTATTGATATTTACGCTTAGCCTTGTCATAAATTGTATTAAAACTTAATTGCAAATATAGTACTTAATAAAGTTATAAAGTTTGTATTTTTGTGATATGAAAATAGCTTTATACATAGCATTTCATAACAAATCTTCAGTTGATTGTTGTAGGGAAATAATATCAATTATTTCAGAGAATAATAAGCTAATTATAGATTCTAAAATTAAAAATGAATTAAGTGATGAAGCTCAAGAAAAGTTTACTTTTTTTGATTCTAAAAAGCCCATTGATGATAGTATTAATTTTGTTTTTGCTATTGGAGGAGATGGAACTATATTAAGATCTATTACTTATGTTAAAGATTCAAATATTCCTGTTCTTGGAATTAATACAGGAAGACTAGGCTTCCTAACTAGTGTTCAAAAAGAAAATATTAAAGAAGCTATTTCTAATATTAATGAAAATAAGTTTAGTATTATTAAAAGAACTCTTTTAGAGGTTAAATCAAATTCTCTCAACGATGCGTTTTCTGATTATCCCTTTGCCCTTAACGAAATAACAATTCAGAGAAAAGATACTACATCTCTTTTAAACATATCTTGTAGCATAAATGAAAACTATCTAACAAATTACTGGTCAGATGGTTTAATAATTTCAACTCCAACAGGATCTACTGGATATTCTCTAAGTAATGGGGGGTCAATTGTTTCTCCTGAATCTAATGTTATTCTTTTAAATCCAATAGCACCTCATAATATAAGCATGAGATCTTTGATTATACCTGATAATTCAAAAATTAAAATAGATATTGAAGGTGATAGTGATATAAACTTATCTGTAGACTCAAGAATGTATTCAGTAAATTGTTCTGATCAATTTAAAATTTCTAAAGCTGATTTTACTGTTAGTACCATAAAATTTGATACTGATAATTTTTATAAGAGATTAAGAGAAAAGTTATTTTGGGGTCAGGATATGAGAAATAAAATATAAATAAATATGATTCCTAAGCATACGGCTATAATAATGGATGGAAATGGTAGGTGGGCAGAGCAAAAAGGAATGCCAAGAGTTTTTGGACACCAAAATGGTGTTAGATCAGTAAAAAAAATCGTTGAACAAGCAAATAAATACAAAATTGAATATCTAACATTATTTACTTTTTCAGTTGAGAATTGGGATAGACCAATCGATGAAGTTGATACCCTAATGAAACTATTAGTTCAAACATTAAAAGAAGAATTTGAAGATATATTTAAAAATAACATCAAGCTAAATGCTGTGGGCGATTTAAGCTCTCTTCCAAGTGAGGTTATGTCTGAACTAAACAGTATTATTGATAATACAAAAAATAATACTGGCATGACATTAACTCTAGCTTTAAGTTATGGAGGAAAACAAGAAATTTTTAAAGCAGTTAAAGAGATTTCAGAGAAAGTTAAAAATGACATAATTTCTCTTGATAATTTTGATGATTCCGTAATAAATGACCATCTTTACACTCGAAATTTGCCTGATGTAGACCTGCTCATAAGAACAAGTGGAGAGCAAAGAATAAGTAATTTTTTACTTTGGCAAATAGCTTATGCAGAATTATATTTTACTGATGTATATTGGCCAGACTTTTCAGAACAAGACTTTACAAATGCAATTGTTGAATATCAAAAAAGAGAAAGAAGATTTGGAAAAACAAGCAAACAACTATAAGCCTAAATTACTTAAGGCTTTTGGTATTTTTTTATTGGCTTCAGGATTACTTTTCTCACAAAATGATTACAGAAAAGGTGATACTTATTCAATTGATACCATTACAGTAGTTGGTTTAAAAAACTTTAGCGATAGAACTGTTGTTACATACAGTGGTTTAAGACAAGGGCAAAGTCTTCAAGTTCCAGGAGAAGAGGTAAGTGCTGTATTAAAAAAACTTTGGAATCTTGAACTTTTTAGTGATGTGAATCTCTATGTTACAGATGTAAATAATGGGAAAATAAAATTAGAGATAAGTGTTGATGAACTCCCAACACTTCTTAATTTTAGTATTAACGGTGTTAAAAGAAGCAAAGCAGAAACTTTTGAAAAGGAAACAGAGTTATCAGAAGGTAAAAGGCTCTCAGAAAGTTTTCTAACAAATACTAAAAACTATATTCAAAATGATCTCAAAAAAGATGGTTTTTTAAATTCTGAGGTTAAGATAGTTTCAACACCTGACTCAATAGGTTCAAATAAACGTAATCTTAATATCAATGTAAATAGAGGGGAAAGAATTAAAATAAAGAATATTAGTTTCTCTGGTAATGAGATATTTGGAGATGGCAAACTAAAATCAAAATTTAAAAAAACAAAGAAAAAATTCCCATTGAGATTTTGGAAAAAATCAAAACTTATAAGGTCAGATTATGAAGCTGACAAAGAAGAACTAATATCATTTTACAAAGAAAAAGGTTATCGAGATGCAAGAATCGAATTTGATACAATCATAATAAATGATGAGAAGACTATTGACTTGGCTTTGAATGTTGATGAGGGAAATAAATATTACTTTGGAGATATAAATTACATAGGTAACAGTTCTTACACTAATTTTCAATTAGATCAAATATTAGGTATTAAAAGTGGTGATTCTTATAATGGTGTTCTTCTTAAGGAAAGAATTCAAGATGACAATCCAGATGCAAATGACCTATCTAACTTATATCAGAATAACGGGTACCTATTTTCATCAGTAAATGCTGTAGAAGTTAGTGCAGAAAATGATACTATTGATTTTCAAATTAGAATTAATGAGGGTAAACTTGCTAGCTTTAATAAAATCACAGTTGTAGGTAATTCAAAAACTAATGATAATGTGATTTACAGAGAACTTAGGATAAAACCAGGAGAGCTTTACAGTAAAGATAAAGTTGTTAGAACCATTCGTGAAGTTGGTCAATTAGGTTTCTTTGATGCAGAACAAATAAGTCCTGATTTTAAAAATGTTGACCCTAATCTAGGAACAGTAGATATTGAACTAGGATTAATTGAAGCAGGTGCAAGTCAAATAGAACTTCAAGGTGGATACGGAGGTGGTGGATTTATTGGCACCCTTGGTCTTGCATTTAATAATTTCTCTACAAAAAATATTAAAAATAGAAAGGCTTGGAAGCCCCTTCCTATGGGAGACGGTCAAACACTTGCAATTAGACTTCAGACTAGTTCTTTTTACAGTACAAAAAGTTTCAGTTTTGTTGAACCATGGTTTGGTGGAAGAGAACCTGTTCAATTCTCACTTTCACTTTCATCTACAAAACAATATAGATATGATTACTTTACAAGAAGAGCAGATAAAAGTCAATCATTTGAAATTGCAGGGTTTAACGTTGGTATTGCTAAAAGACTAAAAGTTCCTGATGACTATTTTGTTCTATCACAGTCAATATCTTACCAATATTATAATCTACAAAATTATTTCACTGGACTTTTTACATTTGGTAATGGAGAATCTCATAACGTAGCTTATAATATTGCTCTTTCGAGAAATAACACTTACACAAATCCTATTTTCCCTGTTGGTGGATCAAGCTTTTCGTTAAGTGCAAGATTTTCTCCTCCATATTCATTGATAACAGGAGATGATTTTTCTGACTTAGATGAAAGACCCGAATATCAAAATAGTAGAGGGGAGCCTATTCAATCAGAAATTGATCAAGCTAAGTATAGATGGCTAGAATTTTACAAAGTTAAATTTGATGGGAGTTGGTATACTCGCTTATTTGGAAAATTTGTTTTAAAAGCACAAACAGATTTTGGGTTTTTAGGAACATATAATAGTAATAAGGGTAATATTCCCTTTGAAAGATTTTATCTTGGTGGTGACGGAATGCAACAATATGCAATGGATGGAAGAGAGACTATATCATTAAGAGGTTATGAAAATGGATCTCTCTCTAGTAGAGATGGGTCTATTATCTACAATAAATTTTCTCTAGAACTTCGATATCCTGTTAGTTTAAAACCAAGTGCTTCTGTTTTTGCTTTAAGTTTTCTAGAGGCTGGTAACGGATTTGATAATTTTGAGGACTATAGTCCATTTGATGTTAAAAGATCCGCTGGTATTGGTGTGAGAGTATTTATGCCTGCATTTGGTCTTCTAGGAATAGACTTTGGATATGGCTTTGATTCAACTGACCTCTCTAATTCAGGACTTCCATCAGGATGGCAAACACACTTTGTAATAGGTCAACAATTTTAATCGTTTTTTAAAGAAAAATTACGATATTGCACCCGTAAATATTATAACAGATGAAGAATTCGATACTCAAATTAATAACCGCTACTTTTATAGCATTAGCTCCGTTAACTGCGGTTGCTCAATCTAATGTGGCTCACATTAACGTTCAACAGCTTATTAGCGAAATGCCAGAGGTAATTGCTGCTCAAAATGAATTAGCTAAACTTGAAAAAGATTATACAACTCAGATTGACAATGCATTTAAAGAATTTCAAACAAAGGCTCAAAGCTACTCTTCAGATGCTGCAAATCAAACTGATGTTACTAATCAAGCAAGACAAAAAGAGCTTGAGAGTATGCAAACAAATTTACAAGAGTTTAGAGATTCTGCCGCTCAAGAGCTTCAAAAGAAGCAAATGGATTTAATGACACCACTACTTGAAAAAGCAAGAGATGCCATTACAAAAGTTGGAAAGGAGCAAGGCTTTAACTATGTAATAGATTCAAGTCCAAATGGAGGAATTATTCTTGCTGATGGTAAGGATCTTCTCGCTGACGTTAAAAAAGCTCTTGGATTTTAAGCAAACTTGTTAGTTTACATATGGCTTCTTAACATACATAGGTTCGGTGTATGCTATATCCTCAAATATATTATTGTCAAATGATCTTTGGGATAGATTGACCATGTTTAATGAGCTTATTTTATTCTTAATTAAAGAAGCTTTTTTAATTATTAACTTTTCAATAAGCTTATATGCACTATCAGTATTTACAACGATAGTTGAATTATCATCAATAATATTATTTAAATAATTTTCATCTATTAATTCTATTCTAGGAGATTTTATTTCTTCCAAATCAGTGTTATACTTAGCTAAATAAAAGTAATCTCCTTTATCATTAATCAGAGAAATAATATTTTCACTCTTTAACTCAACTGAATTTGCAAGAATTTTAAGTGTAGGTATTCCAATAAATTTAATTTTGTGAGGATAACAAAGTCCTTTAGCAACAGAAAACCCTATCCTCAGTCCTGTAAATGAACCTGGTCCCACCCCAATTGAAATTGCATCCAAATCTTTAACATAAAAGTTATTTTCAGTTAGTATATCTTGAATTGAAGATGTTAATAATTCACTATGTCTAAATTTGTCATCTTCAAGATCAAAATTACTAACTAATTCTCCATTAGATGAGAGAGAAACAGAACAGTTTTTACTTGATGTCTCTAAATTTAAAATTAATGACATCTTATATCAATTTAGTTAGATTGAGGAATTGATAAAGGCAATCCAAAGTAAAACTCTAAAACTTTAAGTTTAAAAATATAATCAAACTTGGCTCTAATATTCTCAGAAACAGCAGATTCATATCTTTGTTTTGACTGAATAAAATCAAAAGAATTTACTGAGCCTAGTAAAAATCTATCAGAAGCATCTTCAAAAGCATTTTTTAATGATTCCAAAGTTTTATTAGAAGCCTCATATAATTTAATTGCACCTTTCAAATCATTATATGCTTGATTAATAGAGTTTTCAAGGTTTAATTTTTCTTGTTCATACTGATTCTTCAGCCTATCTAGATTAACTTTACTTCTTTCAACATTATTTCTTATCTGTTTTCCTTGAAATATGGGAATATTTAAAGCAAGACCATATCCTTGACCTTTATTCAAATCAAACTGATCCTCAAAACTTGGAGTGTTTTCTAGGTAAGATATTCTTGTATTCCATTGGTAAAAAGAAGTAACTGTAGGTTGCAGTTGAGATTTTGATATTTGAATGTCTTTCTCTGCTATAGATATATTAGTCTCTGCTAATTTAATATCGTTTCTAAAGGTCAATGATTTATTAAGTATTTCTTTAGGTGACTTAGTTAATATATCTGAAAATGGGACACTAAAATCTTCATATGCTATTTCAAAACTTTCAAAATCATCAATTAAAAGAAGTTGTGCTAAACTTAGCTTTGCATTTCTAAAATTGTTCTCAGCTTGAACAACACTTTGCTCCTGAGAGGCTAAATTTGCTTCAATTTCAAAGATTTGTCTTGGCGAAAATGTTCCAATTTCAATTAAATCTTTAGTTCTTTCAAATTCGACCTTAGTAATTTCAAGTTGTGATTTTTGAACTTTGAGTATTTCGCTATTAAACATTATCTGTAAATAGGAATTTGCCACTAATAGCTTTATGTCATCTTTCATATCATCTAATTGATACTGAGAAGAAAGAATTTCAAGATTAGCTCTATGAAGTTGATATACATTTCTAAAACCATTATACACATCTAAACCAACACCTGCACTCATAGATGAAAATGAAGTGGTTATATCTTCAATTACATTAGTTGTAATATTAATCCCTCTACCAATGTTCCATTGGTGGTTAGCTGATGCTGAAACTCTTGGAAGGAAATTTCCAATTGCATCAGATTTACCTATTTCAGAATTAAGCAAGTTTAATTCTGATTGTTTAATACTTATATTTTTTTCAATTGCCATTTCGACAGCATCCTGAAGTGTTAAGACATTCTTACTTGATTGAGAAAAAGCAAGTGTTGAAGAAAAAAGAGTTAATAGAATATATTTTTTTATCATTTTTATTTTTTTAGTCATCAAATTGATCAAATGCTGATTCTTCAGGTTCAATCTTAATCGGTTCCGTTTTATTCCAAATCTTTATTTTATCAGTCATTTCAAGACCAGATAAAATTTCAACTTTAATTCCATCTGATAATCCAACAGTTATATCCCTTCTTTCAAAATTTTGAGAAGAGGTTTCTACTTCAACATAAGGCTCAGAAGTTCTTCTGTCAAACTGTAAAAGAGCCTCTGCTATAACCATTATATCTTGTCTATTATCTACCACAAGAGTTCCATTTGCACTATATCCAGCTCTAATAAATGAACTTTCATCTAGAGTAAGGTCAGCCTCAATTTTAAATTGAACTGCACCTCCAGCTTCAGTTCCCTTAGGAGCTACAAATTTTAATTTAGCCTGAAATTCTTTATCAGGAATAGCAGCCATACTAACATTTAAGTCCTGTCCTACCAATAACTTACCAACTTCTGCTTCATCAACTTGCCCCTCAAATATCATCTTATTTAGATCTGCAATTATTGCAACTGTTGATCCAGAATTAAAACTATTCGCTGCAATTACTTGATCACCCAATTTAATTGGAATCTCAAGAATGGTTCCAGTAATAGTAGCTCTAATATTAGTATTAGCAGTAGATGATCCTGAGACAGATCCCTTTCTAATAATTTCAAGATCATTTTGAGCTGCCTGTAAGTTTTCTTTTGCAGTATTGAATCTTAATTCTGCGTCTTCAAATTCTTGTTGAGAGATTATCTGCTTTGAAAATAATTCTTCTGCTCTTTGCATCTGTCTTTCAGCATTCTTAACGTTTAATTCCGCAGCGTTTACTTGAGATTGAGCACCATAAACAGATCTCTCATCTGGAACAACTTTAATTATTGCAATCAAGTCACCATTATTAACCATATCCCCTTCTTCAACCATTATTTCCGAGATGATTCCATTTAATTGAGGTTTTATTTCAACTTCATCTTCAGGAATAACTGTACCCGTAACAACAGATGTTTTTTCAATACTAGAGGTAAATGCAGTAGTTGTATCATATTCAATTGCAGATGCGCTATTTGTTCTAACAAAATAGGCTACAGCAAAAAGTAAGCCTAGTATTAGTACTATAATTCCGATATTTTTAAATTTCATTTTTTTTATTTTAATTAATTATTCTTCTCTTAAAGCCTCAATAGGCTTAATACTAACAGCTCTTTCAGCTGGAATTAATCCAATAAGTGTTCCTAGAGTTACCATAGTGATAAATGCACCAAATACAATAGCCAAAGGAACAGTTGGGTTTGTAAAAGGAAAGTCTTCCAGACCAGCAGTACCTATATTTATAACAAATAATAAAAAAGCACCTACTATAATTCCTATTATTCCAGCTAATATTGTTAGAAAAACTGATTCTAAAACAATTTGAACTTTTACTTCTCCAGGAGTAGCACCCAATGCTCTTCTTATTCCTAACTCATTTGTTCTCTCTTTAACTGCAATCAACATAATATTTCCAATCCCAATAACACCAGCAAAGATTGTCGCTATTCCAACTACAAGAGATAGAAAAACCATTCCTTTTGTAAATTTTATAATACTTTCAAACAATGCACCTATATTAAAAGATCCAAAAGCTCTTTCATCTTCAGGAGATACAGTTTTTATAACTCTTAAATTTGACAATACAGTCTCTTCAAGATAATTTGGATTTACATAATCATATCCCGCTATAAACATAAATCCAAATTGATCACCTCGATTATATAATTTAGCAAAAGTAGTATAAGGTATGGTTACATCTGAATCTGATCCAAAACCACTTCCTTGAGAAAATTTTGTAACTCCTATTACTTTAAAGTTGACATTATTAATTTCAATATATTGTCCAAGTGGATCTTCACCTTCAGTAAATAATCTTTCTTGAGTTCCTTCACCTATAACAGCTACTTTTCTCTCATATTTAATATCCTGTTCGTTTATATATCTTCCACCATCAAAAATATTAACAACAGAAATCTTAGAATAAGATGGAAAATTACCAAAAACGTTAAAGTTATCAGATCTTGTGCCCCTTGTTACAAGCGGAGGTGAACCGGTAAAAGCCCCAGCTTGAAGACCTGGTGCTACGAATTGAATTTCAGGTACTCTACTTTTTAATTTATCAACATCATTTAGTCTAAACAGAGGCTGTCTACCCTCTTCAAAACCTTTATATGGAATGGAGGTTCTTTGGACAAATACACCCATTGAATTTTTACTTAATCCACTAAAGGCCTCATTAAAACCATTTTCAAGACCTGTTGCAGAACCAGCCAAAGCTATGTAAATAAAGATACCCCAGAAAACTCCAATAGTTGTAATTATAGTCCTAGTTTTGTTTTTTGAAATAGATTCAAAAATTTCATCCCAAGTATCTCTATCAAAAACTTTTTTTAAGCTATTCATCTCTTAAGGCAACTATTGGTTTTATTTGTGCAGCTCTTTTAGCTGGTATATAACCAGCAATCACTCCAAAAACTATTAATATTACAGTGGCAAAAAAAGCAATAGTTAAATCAACTCCTGCCCTTGTAATAAAATAATCTTGAAGGACACCAGAATCTAATGAGTTAAGAATAACAATTCCTAAAATCATTCCAAGAACGCCAGCTATTGATGTAATAAAAACTGATTCCGTTAAGATCATTTTAATTATTTCATTTGGCTCTGCCCCTAATGCCTTTCTAATTCCCAATTCTTTGGTTCTCTCTTTTACAATGAATACCATAATGTTAGAAATTCCTATTATTCCTGCAATTAGTGTTCCTATTCCAACAAAAGTTACAATTATTTGTAAGGCATTTGCAAACTGAAGAGACCTCTCCAATTCATCTGCTACATTTCTAACTCTTATTCCACTTGGATCTGTTGGATCTATTGATTTTTTCTTTTTTAGAAATGTCTTTATATCGTCTTCTAGTTTTACAGCACCCTTTCCACCAAGATTTGGATTAAAAGTTATGTCAATATTTCCTACTTTGTCACTTCCCATTAGTATTTGCTGTCTTGTTGTGTATGGAACAAATAATTGACTTTCTTCATTATCACCATCAAGATCTTGATAAACTCCAATAACTTTAAATGATCTAGAGCCAATATTAATAAACTTACCTAACGGGTCTTCTCCTTTAAAGATATCTCTTGCAACAATTCTTCCAATAACAACAACTTTCGTTTTTTCCTGAATATCTTTTTCATTAATATATCTTCCCTTCATTAAAATATTACCAGATATATATTGATTAGATGGAGATACAGCTTGTATTGTAAAAGTATATGACTCTAATTTATATTTTATAGTCGCTCCATAACTAATTGTTGGGTTTATATACTCAACTCTGTCTGAAAAGTTAGTTTTTATATCAACTATATCAGAGTTATCAAATTCTATTCTTCTATTTGTTTTAAAACCACCATATGGTTTAGTTGTCTTCCCTGGATAAAAATATACTACATTATTTGCCTGTCTTAGGAATAAATCCGTGTAAGAATTTTTTAATCCTTCTCCAAGGCCAAAGAGGATTATAAATATTAGAATACCTAATGAAACTGTCATACCAGAAAGAGCTGTCCTAAGTTTATTCTTTTGAATAGACTGAAAAATTTCTTTCCAACGTTCGATGTTAAACATTTTTTATGATGTTTTGTTTAACTTTTTTATCTTCAACTATTACTCCATCTCTTAAACGAACAATTCTCTTACACATTTCTGCAATATCCTGTTCATGAGTAACAACTAGAATTGTTTTACCCTCGTTATTGATTTTTTGTATTAAAGCCATAACTTCCATAGAAGTTTTTGAATCAAGTGCACCTGTAGGTTCATCTGCAAGTAAAACTTTTGGATTTGAGGCTAAAGCTCGAGCTATAGCAACTCTTTGTTTTTGACCACCAGACAATTCACTAGGCAGATGGTCTGACCAATCTTTAAGACCAACTTTATCAAGATAATTTAGTGCTGTTACTTGTCTTTCTTTTCTCGGTATACCTTGATAGTATAAAGGCAATGCAACATTTTCAAGCGCATTTTTATAATTAATTAAGTTGAAAGATTGAAAAACAAAACCTAGAAACTTATTTCTATAGTTAGCTGCCTTTTTTTCATCCATATCGGCAATACGTATTTTGTCTAGGTCGTAGGTTCCATTGTCTGATGTATCTAACATACCTAAAATATTAAGTAATGTAGATTTACCAGAACCAGAAGATCCCATAATAGCAACTAATTCGCCATCATTAACAGAAAAATCTATTCCCTTTAGAACATGTAAAGACGAGGATCCCATTTCATAGGACTTATGTAAATTGTTTATTTCTATCATAATCTGCGCAAAATTACCAAAAATCTAAGTATTAGACCGTTAATTAAATATAAAGTTTGTTTTAAGTATTAAACCAAATAGGTACTATGTTATACAAAGTACTGAATAAATTTTTACATAAAAAAATAAATTCTTTCTTTTCATCTTTTTAATCTTGTTTGTAGGCTTTCAAGGATTCAAAGAATAACTCAAAACTTTTTTTTCCTTTTGAGGTGATTTTACAAGAAGTGAGAGGGTAATTGTTTTCAAATTTTTTTTGAATCTTTATAAAATTAGAATCTTCAAGCTTTTTGATTTGAATACTTATGTTGCCTTTAGTTGCATTTGATACTTCCATTAATTTTTTAAAACTTGCACTCTCAACTGTAAGTAAAAAAGAAAGAATTTTTAAACGAACTGGATTAAAAAGTAACTTCTCAAGGTCTTTATTCATTACATTTCATTTTATTAAGCATAATTCCAGGGATCAATAATCCAAGGGTTACTCCGATCATGTTAACTATTAAAAAATTTTGATCAGGGTTTTGATGTAATGCGAAAATAAAAATAAAAAGAACCATACCTCCTGATGTTAGGGGTTTAAATTTAATTATCATTCCTGTCATAATTATAACAAGACCTAAGAGAAATAAAATATCTGGAACTGGATTAATTCCTTCATACATAGAAACAAGTACTATCATTAGCCACCCAAAGCCAAATACTCCCCATATAATTTTAATAGCTCTGTTTAATGTAGTTGAATATCCTATCTCTGTATATTTTTTTATATTCCAACGGGTCATATAAATCATTCCGAACATAGGTAGAAGTATCCAATATAATGCTGAAGAATAATAAGTTTGTTGAATAAATTCTGGAAAAACATAGTGGATTAAACTCATTATGTTTATAAATATTCCCCAGAAAATTAAATTAAAACTTAATGGTTTAAGATTAGTCCTTGTCTTATTAATAGTATCATTAATAATTTTTATTTGTTCTGAATTTGTCATCTTTTTTTCACAAATATAAACTAGTTTATAATATAAACCAAATTAATAAAAAAATTATTCTGCTTTATTCATTCTATATATTTTCCATATTATCAAACCAACTAATATATATGGGATAGACATTAAATAAACAATACCCCTATTTAATCCCTTGGCTGATTCATAGCCTTGATCAGTTTCCATGATAGCACTTAACATAGAGCACTGAGAGTTTACATCTAATGTTGAAAGTAAAAATAAAAGTCCAAGTAAATAGTATTTATTCATTAGTGCACATAATAAGGTGAAATCATAATATAAACTACAACACCTGTTACAGCAATATAAAGCCATATTGGAAAAGTAATTCTAGCTATTTTTTTATGCTGATCAATCATTTTTGAAATGGCTCTAACATAAGTAATAAGCACCATAGGAACTATAAATACAGAAAGAGTTATATGAGATATTAAAATAACAAAGTAAAAATATCTAATAAGCCCCTCTCCACCAAAAGGAGTTGGATCTGTTGTCATATGATAAAGAATATACATGACTAAGAATACTAATGATAAAAAAATTGACGTCTTCATTAATAATTCATGTTGTCTGATTTTTTTATTCTTTATACTATATAAAGCACTAAGCAACAATAAAGCTGTCAAGCCATTAATGGAGGCGTATATAGGTGGTAAAAAAGTTAATGCAGGTAGTGATGTTATTCTTACGTTGAATAAGATTAATACTACTACAGGGATAAGTATTGAAACTATTACTATTAAAGTTTTATACTTAAGTCCATCATATATATCATTAAACTTACTCATTTATTAATTTTTTAATATCATAAAATAACATGTCTATACCTTGCTGAGTAGAGTTCAAATCATTAACTCCTAAATAATACATTATTGGATTACCAAAAGCATCTTTTCTCGATCGAATATAACCATCTTTATCTATAAGTGCAAAATATCCTTGGTGTTCAAATCCGCCAATAAAATTGGAGTCTTGATTAGCAAAAATATTGAAACCGTTATTAGCAAGATCATATATATAATCTCTTTCTCCTGTTAAAAAATGCCAATTTTGCGATTTTATATTTAGTGCTTCAGAATATTTTTTTAATGTAGACGGAGTATCATTTTTTGGGTCAATAGTTATAGATATAATTCCAAAATCATCAGAATCCCCAAATTTATCATCTAACAATTTCATGTTTTCATTCATCTCAATACAAATATCAGGACATCTGGTGAAGAAAAATTCCAGAACATATACTTTATTATTCATGTCCTCATTAGAAATTAAAATTGAATCCTGGTTAGTAAGAACAAAGTCAGGAGCTCTTCTCTTTTGATCTGAAATAGTTAAATAAGATAACCTCTCATTGCTATGAAGTCTATTAGAATCTGTAGTATCTAAATTAACGACTCTCTCATAAATTTTTGGGAAAGAAAAAATTCCAAAAAGGATTATGATTATTAATAATCCAATATATTTTGATTTATTATTCATTAAATAAGGAATCATTTTTCTTTAATGCCAACCTGTATTCAGCAAGAATAATCTTAACATCATCAACCATCTTGTTATTAATTTCTGCAACAGATTGTGAATTAAACCCATAAAGCATTTCAATATCTTCATCATCGTTCCTTCCTCTGAGACTAAGATCCCTGTCAATTATAAAAACATATGGTGTACTGTAGTTATCATCAAGCTTAATATCTGTATTGAAGCTTTCAAAAATTGACTTAATATTTAATTGAGTAGTCGGAATAAAGTTCCATTTTTTTAAATCTGTACCAACCCCACTGATAAGATCACTTTTTAAACTTTCAATTTCATTAGATTCATTTTCATTATAAATAATAACAAATTGAAAATCTTGAAACTCATAAAATCTTTTATAAATTTTCTGATTTAAATTTAAAGCTTCTGATTTTTTATTTTTTATATCACCCCCCCAGAAGGCAACTATTGAGATTTTATCCTGAAAAGAAACTTGAAAAGTATTTCCTTCAAGATCTTTAATATCTTCAACCTTTTCAGTTAATACAGGAAGCTTTGCAAAATTATTTATCCCAGTAGATAGAAACACATAAACAAATATTGGAAAGAAAAACAGGACACCAAGTATTAGATACTTTTTAAAATCTTTACTCATTAAATTTTCCAGGTCTTTAAGCCATCCAACATAACCTCAAAAATATATGAGCCTTCTATTAATAAAATAAAAAGTAAGAATGGAATAAGTATTAGAAGAGGAACTACAATTGTATTCTTTAAAAAAGGTTTTTCATCTCTTACGTGCATGAAATCCCAAGTAATATAATAAGCCTTAATTAAAGTCATGATAATGAATAGCCAATTAATAAGCTTAATGCCTAAAAAGTAATTTAATAGTACTGCAGGTTTCATTATACCTAGAGCTACTTCAATAACAGTTACTATTGATAAAAATATAAGAACACCCCATATCTTTTGAACATTAGACTTAAACTTTAGTCGTCCTCTAAAAATTTCTAATTTGTGATTGTGATCTGCCATAATTTATACTAAATAGAAAAATGTAAATACAAAAACCCAGACTAAGTCAACAAAGTGCCAATAAAGACCAACTTTTTCAACCATATCATAATGACCTCTTTTTTCATACGTACCAAGAAGCACATTAATAAATATTATAATATTTATGATAACTCCAGAAAAAACGTGAAAACCATGAAATCCAGTAATAAAAAAGAAGAAATCTGCAAAAAGAGGATTTCCATATTCATTACGTATTAGATTAGCACCTTTAACTACTCTAGTAGCTGAAGCAAGTTTAATCTCTGCTTCTTCTCGACTTAAAATTATTTTATGACCACTTTCATCTAATGCTTCTAGCCTTACGGTTAAATCTGTATCATTGTTAAACCCATCCATAACTTCATCAAGAGTAATTTCAGGTAATTTTGATTCGCTTTGATACCAAATACCAACGTTGTCATCATGAGTTACTCTATCCTGAGTTGAAGAAAATGCAAACTCATCAATTGGTATTCTCTTACCTTCTTCAAGGTTATAGAATTGTAGAATTTCTCCATTTTGAATTTCAACGGCCCCATATTCACCTTTTATAAAATTTTTCCACTCCCATGCTTGAGAACCTACAAAAACTGCACCTCCAATAATAGTTAAAAGCATATAAAAAGCAACACGATTTTTATCATTGTTATGACCTGCATCGACAGCTAAAACCATTGTAACAGATGAAAAAATTAACACAAATGTCATCAATGCAACATAATACATGGGAGCATCTATTCCATGTAAAAATGGAAAGTGAGTGAAAACTTCATCAGCTATTGGCCAAGAATCAATATTTTTAAATCTTGAGAACCCATAAGAGACAAGGAAACCAGAAAAGGTAAGAGCATCCGAAACTATGAAAAACCACATCATTAGTTTTCCGTAAGCTGCGTCTAGCGGCTTAGCTCCTCCACCCCATGAATTTTGTTTTGTTTTTGTTAATGTAGATGCTTGCATCTAGGGAAATTTTGAATACAAATTTATTAATTTTTAACTGAAGTATTTAATAAAAAAGAATAAATATATCCATAAAGCTCCAAGAAAATGCCAGAATATTAATGCCATCTCAAAACCTAACTTGTTTTTCTCATATTTTTTTCTGTTAAACTTAGTAGTTACAACAGTTAAAACAATTATACCGGCTATCAAGTGAGCTAAATGAAGAAACACTAAAACATATATATATGACGTAGTTATAGAACTTTCTGGACCTGTAAAATAATATCCTTGTGCAATAATATCACCAAAACCTAAAAACTGAGCAACTACAAAAACAATAGCCATAAGAATGGTTAGTCCAAGAAAAAGATTGACGTTGTTTCTATGTAAATAGATATTTATATTTTCTGGAAGAGAAACTCTAATATATTGATCTAATCTATACTTAGCTATTTGAAAAAACAAACTACTTAATGCAATTGAAATAGTACTTATTGTAAACCAAGTAGGTAAGCTAAAAGAGTCTAACCAATCGGGTCTAGAACTGCTAACTATATAAGCACTAGTTAAGCCAGCAAAAGTCATAGTAATACTTATTAGTCCAAACCATAGCATCATTCTTTTTGCTTTACTAGTTTTAACCTGAATTGAATCTGAAATACTCATTATGAAAGAAATTTATCTACTACAAATATAATTTGAATAAAACTTAAATAAAAAATACTTGTATACATAAGTCTTATAGCGTTTTGTTTATCCTTATATCTCATTAATCTAATGGCCTGGAATAACATAAAGAAACCAGATGCTAAGATTAAAATAAGAGAATAAAGGCCAATTGAAAGATTTCCAGTAAAGCTAAAGTAAGGAAGAGTGGAAACTAAAATCATCCATAAAGTATAAAAGACAATTTGAAAAGCAGTTGAGTTATCTCTTTTACCTGATGGCAACATTTTAAATCCAGCTTTTAAATAATCATCATGCGAAACCCAACCAATTGCCCAAAAATGTGGAAACTGCCAAAAAAATTGAATCATAAACAATATACCTGTCTCTATTGAAAATTTATTAGTCACTGCTACCCAACCCAACATAAAAGGGATAGCACCAGGGATAGCACCAAAAAACACAGATAAGGGTGTGATTGGTTTCAAAGGAGTATATAATCCTAAATATATAATCATAGATATTAAACCAAAAAATGCAGTTCTAAAATTTATAATATATAACATAGTCAACCCTAAAAAACTTAGGATTATACAAACAATTATTGCCTGTTTTACACTTAGACCTCCAGTAGGAAGTGGCCTATTTAGTGTACGAGTCATTAAAGCATCCCTTTTTCTTTCAATTATCTGATTAAAACCATTAGATGCACCAACAACAAAAAATCCACCAAAAATTAACAACGCAAGTGTATAGAATGAAAATATATCAAAAGCAATCAAATACGAGGCAACAGAGGAAAATACTACACTTAAAGATAGCCTGTGTTTAATTAAAATAAGAATTTCAGAAAATAAGGACTTTGGCTTTATATATAAAGTATCAGACATTAATTATTAATTAGAAAATGTCCTATTGAAGTCTGAAAGTGATTGGAATACTAAATGGAACCTTCACAGGGGTACCTCTTTGTCTACCGGGGGTCATTCTAGGAAGTCTACCAATAATTCTAGCTGCTTCATTTTCGAGGTTTTTATCTGGACCTCTCATACGTATGTTTGTAATTGAACCGTCTCGAGCTATAATAAAATTAACATATACTCTGCCTTGTATACCCATTTCTTGAGCAATATCAGGGTATCTAAAGTTTTTTCTTATATGCTTGTTCATTTGTTCTTGGAAGCAAGCTCTTCTTTGAGATTTAGCAACTGTTTCACACCCAGGAAAAATTGGAACATCTTCAATTACTGCAAAAGGAACCTCAATATCATCAAAATCATCTTCTACAACTATATCTTCAATAACCATCTCTTCATCAGATTCTGTTGATTCAATGACAGTTTCCTCTACTTCTTCTTCATCCTCAACAATTTCAATTACTTCCGGAGCAGGAGGTGGTGGAGGTGGAGGAGGAGGAGGTGTTTTTAACTGTTCAGTAATTGGAACATCCTCTTCATCATCTACTAGCATATCACCACTAGTAAGATCAATTTTTCTTTCATATGATTTATACTCAATAGCACCCCAAGTAAGACCAAGCACACAAGTCAAACCAATAACAAAGTATAGATTTCTATTTTTGTTTAAGTCAGCTTCTGGATTTTTCTTTAGTTGCATGAATTAATTTTTAATATGCTAATCTATAAAAAATTATAATTATTTCATATAGTTAGACTACTCTTTATATTTTTTTAACTATCAATTAAATTTTTATACTCCTGGGAACTCATAAGACTGTCAATTTCTGAAAGATCAGAAATATCAATTTTAATTATCCAACCCTCTCCATAGGGATCTTCATTTACTAATTCAGGTTTATCCTCAAGGTTAGAGTTCATTTCTATTACTTTTCCACTAACCGGCATGAATAAATCTGAAACAGTTTTAACAGCCTCAACTGTTCCAAATACTTCATTAGAAGCTATCTCACTATCCAAAGTGTCTATCTCCAAATAAACAATATCACCAAGTTCTCCTTGAGCAAAATCTGTTATACCTATTGTAGCTATATTATCTTCAATTTTCACCCATTCATGTTCTTCTGTATACTTAAATTCTTCTGGAATGTTCATGATTATAATTTATTTAATGATCTTTTAATTAATTCTTGAAGCTCTATATCTTTATTTTCAAAATATACTTTACTTACGATTTTTTCAGATTTAGATTTATTAAAACCTAATACAGAAAGAGCCAATAAAGCCTCTTTTTTTATATCTAAATTTTCGGTTGATAAATCTATATCTTTTTTATCAAATAATTCAACTTTATCTTTCAATTCTATTATCAATCTTTGAGCTGTTTTTAAACCAATTCCTTTAATAGATTTTATTCTGTCAACATCTTCTGCCCATACTGCCTCTTGAATTTCTGTTGGAGAAATAGAAGACAAAATTGTTCTTGCAGTACTAGGTCCAATTCCAGATATTGATATTAATTGCTGAAAAATAGATCTTTCACTTTGGGAACTAAAACCAAATAAAACATCAGCATCTTCTTTTCTTTGGAGATAGGTGAAAATTTTAATGTTTTCATCATCAGGAATTTTTTCAAAAGTGTTTAACGAAATATTAATTTCATAACCTATTCCATTTGATTCAACAATAATTTTTGTTGGTGATTTTTCTATTAATCTTCCTTTAATATAGGTTATCATTTGTTCTTAATTTTTCTTTGATTTGCATCTATAACCGATATAGCAGACATATTTACTATCTCATCAACAGATGCCCCTAGCTGAAGAATATGAATTGGTTGGTTTAACCCAATAAGAATAGGTCCAACAGAAACTGCATTATCAAGCTCTTTGATAGTTTTATATGTAATGTTTGCAGAATCAAGATTTGGAAAAATAAAAGTATTTACTTTTTTTCCATTTAAAATTGAAAACGGGAATCTATTTTTTAACATTTCTCTGTTTAGAGCAAAATCTGATTGAATAGGACCGTCTACAATTAACTCGGGATTATCTTCATGTAATATTTTGACTGCTTTAGATATTTTTTTTGCCTCATCAAAGTCAGAGGATCCAAAGTTAGAATATGAAAGAATTGCAATAACTGGTTTAATCCCAAACATATTTACAATTTTTGCAGTATTTATAGTGATTTTTGCAATTTCTTTATAAGATGGGTTAATATTCAAGGATGTATCTGAACAAAATAATGGTCCTTGTTTTGTTATCATTAAATTTGTAGCTGCAACTTTCTCAACATCTGGTGATTTTCCTATCGAATTTATTAATGGGATAAAAACTGAAGGATAGCTTTTGGAATATCCAGATAACATACAGTCAGCATCACCATTTTCAACCATCATAGCTCCAAAATAATCTCTTCCTCTTAAAAGTCTCTTCACATCATCTAAAGTTTTACCTTTTCTTCTAAGTTTTTTAAATAAGGTTTGAGAATATTTATCAATCAAATCTTTATTTATTTTATCTGTTGGATCAATAATCTGAAGATCTTCATTAAAATCTATAGATTCCATTAATTCTTCAATTATTTTTTTTCCACCTAATAAAATAGGTTCTGCTATTTTCTCTTCGTAGCAAATTTGGGCAGCTTTTAAAACATCGAGATGATCTGCTTCAGTAAACACAAGTTTTTTCTCTTTTACTTTTCTAGCTCTTCTATGAATAATTCTTATTAACTTCTGATTATTACCCAATCTCTCGTCTAATATTTGAGTGTATTTATCCCAATCTGTAATTGGTTCTTTTGCAACTCCTGATTTAATTGCAGCTTTAGCAACTGCAGGAGGAATTTCAGATATTAACCTAGGGTCAAAAGGTTTTGGAATAATATAATCTTTACCAAAATTTAGTTTTGTTTCGTCATAGGCTATATTAACTTGCTCTGGAACAGGCTTTTTAGCCAACTCGGCTAAAGCAATTACAGCAGCTTTTTTCATTTCTTCATTAATTTTTGTAGCTCTTACATCTAAAGCTCCTCTAAAAATAAATGGAAAACCAAGAACATTATTTACTTGATTTGGCAAGTCGGATCTCCCTGTTGCAAAAATTATATCATCTCTAACAGACATTGCCTTGTCATAGTTTATCTCAGGATCAGGATTAGCCATAGCAAAAACAATTGGATCATTAGACATGGTCTTTAGCATTTTCTTTGTTACAATATTAGCCATGGATAAACCTATAAACACATCAGAATTAACCATAGCTTCTTCAAGGGTTTTTATGTCTCTATTTGTTGCAAAGTATTTTTTTTCTTTTGTAAGACCATCTCTTAAATTACTTATAACACCTTTACTATCAGTCATTACAATATTTTTAAGTTTTGCTCCAAATGATATATATAATTTTGTACATGCAATTGCTGCAGCACCAGCACCTGAAACAACAATTTTTACATCTTCAATTTTTTTATCTACAAGTTCAAGAGCATTTAGTAAAGCTGCAGCTGATATGATTGCTGTTCCATGTTGATCATCATGCATGACAGGTATATCAAGCTGATTAACTAATTCTTTTTCAATTTTAAACGCTTCTGGAGCTTTTATATCTTCAAGATTTATTCCTCCAAAAGTTGATGAAATTGATTTAACTACTTCAATAAACTTATCAGGATCTTTTTCATTTATTTCAATATCAAAAACATCGATGTCAGCAAAAATTTTGAATAAAAGAGCTTTACCTTCCATGACAGGTTTTGAAGCATCGGGACCAATATCTCCTAGACCAAGGACAGCTGTACCGTTAGATATGACTGCAACTAAATTTGATTTATTTGTATACTTATATACATTAGAAGGATCCTTTTCTATTTCTTGACAAGGAATGGCAACTCCAGGAGAATATGCAATAGCTAAGTCTCTTTGTGAATTGTATTTTTTTGTTGGTACAACTTCAATTTTACCTGGTTTAGGTTTAGCATGATAAACTAGTGATTCTCTCCTTTCTCTATTCTTTCCCATAAAGGTGAATTATGATCAAATATAAATTATTAATTAAATAAATTATTCTGATTATTTTTATTTCTTCCCAAATGATTATATCCTTTTTCAGTGACTTGCCTCCCCCTTGGAGTTCTAATAATAAAGCCTTGCTGAACAAGAAATGGTTCATAGACCTCTTCTATAGTTTCTGTGTTCTCAGATAACGACGTTGCAAGTGTTGATATACCAACAGGTCCCCCATTATAATTATCAACTATTGTCCTTAATATTTTATTATCCATTTCATCTAATCCATTCTTATCAACATTCAACGAGGTTAGTGCAAATTTTGTAATTTCTAAATCAATTTTACCATTACTTTTTATTTGAGCAAAGTCTCGAACTCTTCTCAAAAGAGAGTTTGAAATTCGCGGAGTACCTCGACTTCTTCTAGCTATTTCAAAACAAGATTTCTTATCTATCTCTAATTTTAAAATATCTGAACTTCTTTCTACAATTTCAGTTAACAATTTATCATCATAGTGTTCAAGTCTGTTAGAAATTGCAAATCTTTCCCTCATCGGATTCGTCAAAAATCCTGACCTAGTTGTAGCACCTACAAGGGTAAAAGGATTTAAATTTAACTGAACAGTTCTTGCATTTGGTCCAGATTCAATCATAATATCAATTTTATAATCTTCCATTGCAGAATAAAGATATTCTTCAATAATAGGACTTAGTCTATGGATTTCATCAATAAAAAGAATGTCTCTCTCTTCAAGATTTGTGAGAAGACCTGCTAAGTCACCCGGCTTATCAATTACAGGACCAGAAGTTACTTTTAAACCAACTTTTAGTTCATTAGCCAAAATATGTGCTAATGTAGTCTTTCCTAATCCGGGTGGTCCATGAAATAATGTGTGATCTAATGCATCTTCTCTTTGATTAGAAGCTTCAACAAAGATTTTTAGGTTACTAATTATTGATTGTTGACCAATAAAGTCTTCAAAGCTAAGAGGTCTTAGTGCTTTATCAAAATCATTGTCTCTTTCGTGATTAGTATCCATTAGTTCAAATATACACTAATTGTAATATTTGAGGAATAGATATAACTTAATGTTGCAGCTCTTTTTCCCCTTTTTTTAAAGGAACATTTTGTGGAATAAAGTCTTCCTTAGATCCAGGTTTAGAGTAGTCATAAGGCCATCTAAATACATGAGGAATTTTACCAGGCCAATTACCATGCATATGCTTAATTGGAGCTGTCCATTCTAAAGTGTTTGATTTCCATGGATTCTTCTCAGATTTTTTACCATAAAACATACTACTAATGAAATTATATAAGAATACCAGTTGCGCGGCTCCGGCTAATAAGGCAAATAATGTAATAACTACATTTATATTTGCTACATCATCAAAATAAGGGAAATTAGTGTTTGTGTAATATCTTCTAGGCAGACCTGCCATTCCTACAAAGTGCATAGGAAAAAATACACCGTAAGCACTAATTGCTGTTATCCAAAAATGGATATAACCTAAATTTTTATTCATCATTCTACCAAACATTCTTGGATACCAATGATACACTCCCGCAAATAATCCATAAAGAGCTGAAATACCCATTACTAAATGAAAATGAGCAACTACAAAATATGTATCATGTAAGTTTATATCCAGAGCACTGTCACCTAAAATTATACCAGTAAGCCCACCGGATATAAAAGTAGAAACAAGGCCTATAGCAAACAACATACCAGGATTAAATTGAATATTACCTTTCCAAATAGTAGTTATATAATTAAAAGCTTTTACAGCTGACGGTATAGCTATCAGCAATGTAGTAAATGTAAAGACTGATCCTAGAAAAGGATTCATCCCAGTTATAAACATATGGTGACCCCAGACAATAGTTGATAAAAATGCAATAGCTAAAATTGATCCAACCATAGCTCTATATCCAAAGATTGGTTTACGAGCATTAGTAGATATTACTTCTGATGCAATTCCTAAAGCTGGTAAAAGAACAATGTATACTTCGGGGTGTCCTAAAAACCAGAACAAGTGTTCAAAAAGAACAGGTGATCCTCCTTGATAGTGAAGCACCTCTCCTTGGATGAATATATCAGACAAGAAAAAAGATGTCCCGAAACTCCTATCCATAATTAGTAAAAGTGCTGCAGATAAAAGAACTGGAAAAGATACAACTCCTATTATGGCAGTAACTAAAAAAGCCCAAATAGTTAAAGGTAATCTAGTCATTGTCATTCCCTCTGTTCTGAGGTTAAGAACAGTAACTATATAGTTCAGAGCAGCCAAAAGAGATGAAGCTATAAAAAGTGCCATTGATACTAACCAGAGTGTCATTCCAGCGGCTGATCCAGGCTGAGCTTGTGGAAGTGCACTTAGTGGTGGGTATATTGTCCAACCCGCAGCTGCAGGTCCTGCTTCAACAAAAAGTGATGCTATCATTACAGCAGATGAAAGAAAGAATAGCCAATATGAAATCATATTTAAGAATCCTGAAGCCATATCTCTTGCACCAATTTGAAGTGGAATTAATAGGTTACTAAATGTTCCACTAAGTCCTGCTGTTAATACAAAAAACACCATAATAGTACCATGAATTGTAACTAGAGCTAAATATACATTTGGATCCATTACACCATCTGTCGCCCATTTTCCTAGAAGTACATCAAAAATACCGAATGACTCTTCTGGCCATGCTAGTTGAAGCCTAAATAGTAAAGACATTGCAATACCAACTATACCCATAATAAGTCCAGTTATAAGGTATTGCTTTGAGATCATTTTATGATCTATACTGAAAATATATTTAGTAATAAATGTTTCCTTATGATGGTGATCATGTCCATGATCGTCATGAGGTTCAACTATAATATCTTTTCTCTCAGTAACATCAACTTCGATATCTGTTCCAACTATTTTTGCTCTACTGTTATTTTTTTGTGCCATATTAGTCTTTGTCTATTGAACGAATTCTTTAAATGTTTGTTGTTCATCAATCCATTTATTAAAACTTTCTTCCGTCTCAACAATAATTTTCATTTGCATGTTGTAGTGTGACGCACCACATATTTTATTACATAAAAGTAAAAAATCAAATTCATATGGATCAAGAGGAAAATCACCACTTGCAACTAACTCTTCACTTTTATCAAATCTAATTTTATTAATTTTTTTAACCTTTTCAACAATTTCAGGTCTTAATCTCATATCCTGAGTTGTAACATTTGGAATAAAAGCAAACTGATTTATCATTCCTGGAACTGCATTCATTTGAGCTCTAAAGTGAGGCATAAAAGCAGAATGAATAACATCCTGAGATCTTATTCGAAAAACAACTTCACGATCAACAGGTAAATGAAGTTCTTGAACTACGATATCATCATCTCCATTTCTGTCAGTTGGATCAATTCCAACTAAATTTTTTCCATCAAAATCTTGAAGAAATCTAACATTTGCATCTCCCAAAACGCCATCATCTCCAGCATATCTTGCTTTCCAATTAAATTGTTGAGCATAAAGTTCAATAACTAAAGCTTCCTCATTTTCTTCAATTGTCATAATGTCTACCCAAGTAAATAGTCCATAAAGAATTAAACCAGCTAAAGCTATAGTCGGAATTATTGTCCATATACCTTCCAAAAAGTTACTATCAGCAAAGAATAGTGCTTTTCTCTTTTTATTACCTCTATATTTAAAAGCAAAGTAGTGAAGTAAGGCTTGAGTAATTGTTTGAACAAAAAATATTACAGAAAATGAAAACCATAGAAGTTTATCATAATTTTCACCATGAACTGATGCTGATTCTGGAAGAATTACATCCCCATATTGAAAAAATGAAAAAATGGTTAATGCATAAATAAATATCA
>CABXRG010000010.1 GCA_902514615.1 uncultured Bacteroidota bacterium
AATATCCTCATCTTTAGAACCAATTATAGCAATTACGCTATCTACTGGAGCAGTAGAACCTTCATCAATTCCAATGTGAAGTAAAATACCATCATGAAATGATTCAAATTCCATCGTAGCTTTATCAGTTTCTATTTCAGCTAGAATTTCTCCTTCTTTAACTGTATCTCCAACTTTTTTAAACCATTTTGCAAGAGTTCCCTCTTCCATGGTATCGCTTAATCTTGGCATGTTTATTACTTCAGCCATATTAATCTATTTTATGTTTAATAAAAGGATAGTCTTTTTGTTCATATACTACATCATACATGACAGATTTATCAGGAAAAGGAGAAGATTCTGCAAATTCTTCACATTCTGTTATGACAGCTTTGACCTTCAAATCAATTTTTTCTAAATCAGACTTAGTCCCATGTTTCTTTGAAATTATAATTTTTTCAACCTGAGAAATTGGATCAATTTTTTTATATTCTTCAACCTCTTCTTTGGTTCTATATTGTTGAGCATCTGACATGGAGTGCCCACGATATCTGTATGTTTTAATATCAAGAAGTGATGGACCTTTTCCAGCTCTTGCATGCTTTACACATTTATCAATAACCTCAGCTACTTTTACAGGATCCATACCATCAACTGGCATGGATGGCATTTCATATGGTTCTCCCAATTTCCATAAGTCTTGCTGACTGGTTGTCCTTGCCACTGAAGTACCCATTGCATATCCATTATTTTCAACAATATATATTACTGGAAGTTTCCATAAAGCAGCAAGATTTATAGATTCATGAAATGCACCTTGTCTAATAGCCCCATCTCCTAAAAAACATAAAGTAACACTGTCTCTTTTAAAATATTTATCTCCAAATGCAATACCTGTACCTAAAGGAATTTGTCCACCAACAATTCCATGACCACCAAAGAAATTATGTTTTTTAGAAAAAATATGCATTGAACCACCTAGACCACCTGACGTTCCAGTTGATTTTCCAAATAATTCTGCCATTACAAACTTTGGATCTTCTCCAAGACCTATAGCGTGGACATGACTTCTGTATGAGCTTATCATTCTATCTTTCTTAGGATCCGTTGAGTGAAGACACCCTGCCAATACTGCCTCTTGCCCATTATAAAGGTGAAGGAAACCTCGAATCTTTTGTTGAATATACTTAGCAGCAAGCTTATCCTCAAACTTTCTCCAAAGAAGCATGTTTTCATACCAATTTAAATAGGTCTTTCCAGTAATTTTTTTCATACAAATTAATTGAAGTCTGTTATTATAAGACGAAGCAAAAATACTCATTTCTTTAGTATATTGCAATAAAATTAGAGTGGACACAAAAAAATTACATTCTTTATTCACTTCATCTACTGGAGTGTCCATAGATACTAGAAAAATTAGTAAAGATGAAATATTTTTTTCATTGAAGGGTGACAGTTTTGATGGAAATAAATTTGCCCTAGAAGCTATAAATAAAGGAGCTAAATTTTCTGTGGTTGACGATGAAAAATTAAAAGATATAAATGAAAAAATTATTTATGTTAAAGATGCATTAAAGGCTCTTCAAGAATTAAGTAATTACCACAGATCTCTTTTTGATACAAAAGTAATTGGAATAACTGGCAGCAACGGAAAAACTACAACTAAAAACTTAATTTACTCAATTCTTTCTCAAAGCTATACTGTTATCAAAACTGAAGGTAATCTTAATAACCATATAGGTGTTCCTATTTCACTTTTAGATATTAATAACGATGTTGAAATAGCAGTTATAGAAATGGGCGCTAATCATGTAGGAGAGATTAAAACTCTATGTGAAATTGCAATGCCAGACTTTGGATTAATTACCAATTACGGACTAGCTCACCTAGAGGGATTTGGTGGGTTTAAAGGTGTAGTTAAAGGTAAAACTGAAATGTTTAACTATTTAACCCAAAATTACGGTCATATAATTCTGAATAATGATGATGATCTTCAAATTGAAAACTGTAAAGGAGATCTAGCTATAACTTTCGGACAAAAGGAAGATTCTGAATATATTTTTAAATATAAAAAAGATCCAAATTTTCTATCAATAGAAAATGATGGTGATAAATATAAATGTGAAATCTATGGTGATTATAATTATGCAAATGTTGCTGCTAGCATAACTATTGGAAAATTTCTTGACTTATCTAGTTCTGAAATACAGAAAGGATTAACCTTATTTAAAAATGATTCAAATAGATCAGAAATTATAAGTTTTGGAAATAATACGGTTTATTTAGATGCTTATAATGCAAATCCTACTAGCATGAAAGCTGCGATATCAAATTTTGAGAATAACACTCCGAATAATAAAATTCTAGTTCTTGGTGATATGTATGAACTAGGTGATTACTCTAAAATAGAACACCAAAAAATTATTGATTTTATTGATAATAAAGATTATTTAAAAGTTTACTTAGTTGGAGAAAACTTTTATAATTGTAACACTCAAAGTAATTACTTTGAAACTTATAAGTCTTCAAAAGAAATGTCAAAGACAGTTAAATTAATAGATAATAATTCAACTAATATTTTAATCAAGGGTTCAAGAGGTTTGGAATTAGAAAGCTTAATTATTAATTAGCTCCATTGATGATTTCTTCAACCACATCTGGATTAAGAAGTGTAGAAGTATCGCCTAAATTTCCAAAATCATTACTAGCAACTTTTCGTAAAATTCTTCTCATAATTTTACCAGACCTTGTTTTTGGAAGACCACTTACAATTTGGATTTTATCTGGTTTTGCTATAGGCCCAATAACTCTTCTTACTACATCCACAATTTCACCTTTAACCTTATCATCTGAAGATTGTGAATTTATGATAACATATGCATAAATTCCCTCCCCTTTTATATCATGAGGGTAACCTACTACGGCAGACTCAATAACTTCCTCGTGTTCATTAATTGCATTTTCCACTTCAGCAGTTCCCATTCTATGTCCAGATACATTAATAACATCGTCGACTCTTCCAAGAATCCTCAGATAACCATCATGATCTCTTTTAACTCCATCTCCAGTAAAGTACATTCCTTTATAGTTTGAGAAGTAAGTATTTATACATCTTTGATGATCACCATATGTTGTTCTTATAATGGATGGCCAAGGAAATTTTATACAAAGATTACCTTGAACATTGTTTCCAACTAGCTCGTTACCTTCTGGATCAACAATAACAGGATGAATTCCAGGCAATGGGAGTGATGCATGTGCAGGTTTATTTGGAGTTATTCCTGCTAATGCTGATATCATAATTCCACCTGTCTCAGTTTGCCACCAAGTATCTACCAATGGGCAATTACCTTTTCCAATGTTATCATGATACCAATGCCACGCTTCCTCATTAATGGGTTCTCCAACAGATCCAATTACTTTCAATGATTCTAAAGAGTTGTTTTTTAAAGGCTCAAGTCCATGGGCTTGTAATGCTCTAATAGCAGTTGGAGCTGTATAAAACTGATTAATTTTAAATTTATCTACTATATCCCAAAATCTACTCACATTTGGAAATGTTGGCACACCTTCAAACATAACAGTTGTTGCTCCACAAAGTAAAGGACCATAAACTATATATGAGTGTCCAGTGATCCAACCAACATCAGCAGTACACCAATAAATATCATTCTCATCATATTGGAATACATTTTGAAACGTATATGCAGAATAAACCATATAACCTGCAGATGAATGAACTACACCTTTTGGTTTACCTGTTGAACCAGAGGTATAAAGTATAAATAGCATATCTTCAGAATCTAAAACTTCAGCATCACAAATATTAGTTTCTTCACTTACACAATCATGCCACCAGAAATCTCTTCCCTCAAACATCTCAACAGCTTGTTTGGTTCTTTCTAGTACTATAACACTTTCTATTGTTGAACATTTCTCAAGAGCTTCATCCACTACTGACTTGACTGGAATAGTTTTACTTCCTCTAAAATTACCATCTGATGTTAAAACCATTTTTGCTTGGCAATCATTAATTCTATCGGCTAATGAGGTAGAAGAAAATCCTGCAAAGACCACAGAATGAACAGCACCTACTCTTGCACATGCTAACATCGCGATAGCAGCTTCTGGAACCATAGGCATATATATAATAACCCGATCCCCCTTCTTTATTCCTTTTGATCTTAATGCATTTGAGAATCTACAAGTTTCTTCATAAAGTTTTTTGTATGTTAAATGGATTGGAGATTCATTTGGGTCATTAGGTTCCCAAATAATTGCTGTTTTATCTCCTCTTTCTTTTAGATTTCTTTCAAAAATATTTTCAGTAATATTCAGTTTAGCATTCTGAAACCAGTTAATACTTACATTTTCAAAATCCCAATCAAGTACCTTATCCCATTTTTTTTTCCAAGTGAAAGAATCAGCTATTTCTGACCAAAATGATTCTGGATTTTTCTCGCTTAATTCATATTTTTTAAAATATTCTGAGAGGGAATTAATTCTTTGCATTTCTATTTTGGATATCTTATACTTTCAACTAAAGCTTTAATTTTTTCTGGTGTTGGTTTTGTTAATCTTGATACAACTAAAGATACAATAAAGTTAATAATCATTCCAATCGTTCCGATACCTTCAGGAGATATTCCAAACAAATAGTTTTCAGGTAAACCACTACCTCCGAGCTGAGGTTTAAAATATAAAATATATAAAGCTGTAAAAATAATTCCGGTTAGCATTCCAGCTATTGCACCTTCTTTATTCATTTTCTTATCAAAAATCCCTAGAATAATTGCAGGAAAAAAAGATGAAGCAGCTAAACCAAAAGCTAAGGCTACTACTTCAGCCACAAAACCTGGTGGGTTTAATCCAGCTAAACCTGCAGCTACTACAGCCACAGCAATTGAAATTCTTGCAGCCCAAAGTTCTCCTTTCTCTGATATGTTAGGGTTAATATTCTTTTTCAAAAGATCATGGGATATAGAAGTTGATATAACTAATAAAAGTCCTGCTGCGGTTGATAACGCTGCTGCTAGCCCACCCGCTACAATCAATCCAATAACCCATGGAGGTAAATTAGCAATCTCTGGATTAGCCAGTACCATAATGTCATTGTCTATTGTTAGTTCATTAACTTGAGTGTCTGCAACGTATTGAATTACACCATCTCCATTCTTATCATCAAATTCTAATAAACCAGTATTTTCCCAATTTTTAAACCAATCTGGCATTTCAGCATACTCAGCATTTGAAACTGTGTTTATTAAATTAACTTTTGCAAAAGCTGCTACAGCAGGAGCAGTAGTATATAAAATTGATATAAATAAAAGAGCCCATCCAGCAGAAATTCTTGCATCTCGTACTTTAGGAACTGTAAAGAATCTAACAATAACATGAGGCAGTCCTGCAGTTCCAAACATCAAAGCTCCAGTTATAAAAAAAACATTGATTAAAGTAGTTCTATTTATATCAGTGTATTTATCAAAACCTAAATCAACTGATAATAGATTAAGCTTTTCTAAAAGATATACACCATCTAAGGTCTTACTTCCAAATCCCACTTGAGGGATTGGATTACCTGTTGCTTGCAGAGATAAATAAATAGCAGGAACTGTAAAAGCAAAAATTAAGACACAATATTGTGCTACCTGGGTATATGTGATGCCCTTCATACCTCCAAGAACAGCATAGAAAAAAACTATTGCAATACCGATAATTACTCCACTATCATAGGGTATTTCAAGGAATCGTGAGAAAGCTACACCCACTCCTTTCATTTGACCAACTACATATGTAAATGAGACAAAAATTGCACAAATTAAAGCAATAGTTCGTGCATTTTGTGAGTAATATCTTTCTCCTATAAAATCAGGTACTGTGAATTTTCCAAATTTTCTAAGATATGGTGCAAGACAAAGTGCTAATAGCACATATCCTCCGGTCCAACCCATTAAATATTGAGATCCTCCATAACCTAAGAATGAAATTATACCTGCCATGGAAATAAAAGATGCTGCTGACATCCAATCTGCAGCAGTAGCCATTCCATTTAAAACAGGGTGAATTCCACCACCAGCTACATAAAACTCTTTAGTGCTTTTTGCTCTTGACCAAATTGCTATTCCAATATAAAGTGTAAATGTAATACCTACTAAAAAATATGTCCAAAATTGTGCATCCATGTTATTCTTCTAAGTTGTGTTTTTTATCAAGTTTGTTCATGAGATAAACATATATAAAAATCAATATGACGAATATGTAAATTGATCCTTGTTGAGCAAACCAAAAGCCTAAAGGAAATCCTCCTAAATAAAAATTATTTAAGCTTTCTGCAAAGATGATTCCAAAACCAAAAGAAGAAACAAACCAGTTGTAAAAGAAGAGCCTAAATTTGTTTCAACAACAATAGGTCCAAATGATAGACTACTAATCTCCCCTTTGGCAAGAAAACTAGCTGAAGAAAAAGGTATAGATATATCTTTAGTTAAGGGTTCTGGTGATAATGGTAGAATAATAAAAAGAGATATTGATTCATTCAAGCCTTCAAATTATTCTCAATTTTCACAACCAAGAGCTCATTTGTCTGAGTCATCCTATGAGATTCAAAACTCAACGATGAGAAAAGCTATAGCCAAAAGACTAGCTGACTCTAAATTTTCTGCACCTCATTATTACCTTAATATTGAACTAGAAATGGATAATATGATTTCATTTAGAAAGCAATTTATTCAAACTCAAAATATTAAAATTTCCTTTAATGATATTATTGCTAAAGCCGTGTCGTTATCTCTAGCTAAACATCCTAAAGTTAATTCAAGATGGTATGATGATAAAATAATTTTTAATGAACATGTTCACCTTGGAGTAGCTGTAGCTGTAGAAGATGGTTTAATTGTCCCTGTTGTTAAATTTGCTAACTCAAAAGATTTACCTAAAATTAATTCTGAAATTAAAGATTTTGCTGAACGCGCAAAGAATAAAAAGTTAACTCCTGCAGAGATTGAAGGAAGCACATTTACTATTTCGAACCTTGGAATGTTTGGAATCGAAAGTTTTACTTCAATTATCAATCAACCTAATTCTGCTATACTTTCTATAGGAGCAATAGTTCAGAAGCCGGTCATAAAAAACAATGAAATAGTAATTGGAAATACTATGAAACTAACTTTAGCTTGTGATCATAGAACAGTAGATGGTGCTACTGGATCATTATTTTTAAAGACTTTGAAAGAATATGTTGAAAATCCAGTTTCAATACTTGTTTAATGAAAACTATAGTAATAACAGGAACTAGTTCAGGAATTGGTTATGAAATATGTGTTCAAGCTGCAAAACTTAATTATAGAGTAATTTCCATTTCGAGAAATATTGAACCTCTCAAAGAAATAGATGAAATTGAGTCTTATTCAGTTGACATTACAAATAGAACAAGCATTAATGATTTTGTTGATGATTTAAAAGTTAGAAACATAAAAATTGATATTCTCATAAATAATGCTGGTTTCTTAAGCAATGAATTATTTACTAATACTTCTTATGAATCTTTTAAAGATACATTCGATGTTAATGTTTTTGGCCTTGCAGATATTACAAGAGCACTTATACCGATTATAAATAAAACAGGTCATGTAGTAAATATAAGTAGTATTGGAGGAGTAAATGGTTCGAAGAAATTTCCTGGTCTTTCAGTTTATTCAAGTAGTAAGGCAGCTGTCATAGCTCTTACAGAAGTTCTTGCAGAAGAATATTTAGATGGACCATCATTTAATGTGTTAGCCTTAGGGGCAGTTCAAACCAAGATGCTGAGAGAGGCTTTTCCTGATTATAATGCGGAGACAAAACCTAATGAAATGGCAAAATATATTATTGATTTTGCTGTAAATGGAAGTAAGTTATTTAATGGTAAACTTATTTCAGTTTCAAATTCAAATCCTTAGTTTTTTTGCTGAGTTAGCTTAACTTTTTTGAATAATTCAGAGGAGTAGACAAAGTCATTAATCATTTTATCATCTGTATTTAATATCTGCTGGTTAGTACCTTCCCATATTTTTTTTCCTTCTACTAAAAAAATAATTTTATCACCAATTTCCATTACTGAATTCATATCATGAGTATTAATAACAGTAGTAATATTATATTCAACAGTAATTTCTTTAATTAGTTTGTCAATTATAATTGCAGTTTTTGGATCAAGACCAGAATTAGGTTCATCACAAAATAAGTATCTAGGATTTAATACAATGGCTCTAGCAATCGCAACTCTTTTCTGCATTCCTCCAGAAATTTCAGAAGGAAACTTGTTGTCTACATCTCTAAGATCAACTCGTTTAATTACCTCTTTAGCTCTTGTAATCATTTTTGAATCTGTTTTATCTGAAAACATTCTTAGAGGAAATAAAATATTATTTAAAACAGTCATTGAATCAAACAGTGCACTTCCTTGAAAAACCATTCCTATTTGTTTTCTTAAATTTGATATTATTGAAATATTATCTTTATCAAATTTTTTACCATCATATAGAATTTCACCACTATCGATATCTAACAAACCTAACAGGCATTTCATCAAAACAGTCTTACCTGAACCACTTTGACCAATAATTAAGTTGGTTTTACCTTTTTCAAATACAGCAGATATTTTATCAATTGTCTTAATATTATCGAATGATTTTGATATTTTATTTATGGTAATCATTAAGCTAATAAAAGTTGTGTCACAATAAAATTAATAATGATAATCACACTACTAGTCCAAACAAAAGAAATATTACTTGCTTTACCAACCTCCAATGCACCACCCTTCATAAAGAACCCATGATATGATGGAATAGTAGCCAAAACAAATGCAAATAACATTGTTTTTATATAAGTGTAAATTATATGAAATACTTTAAAGTCAAGTTGAATCCCTTGAATAAAGTCAAAACTTGTTGAAAATCCAGCATAAACACTAGCCATATAGCCGCCTAGTATTCCTAGAAACATAGCAAAAGTTATTAAAAAAGGATATAGAAGTAATGATATAATTTTTGGAAAAATTAAATAGTTATAAGAATTTATTCCCATAACTTCAAGAGCATCAATTTGTTCGGTAACCCTCATTGTTCCGATACTTGAAGTTATAAATGATCCTACTTTACCAGCCATAATTATAGATATTAAAGTTGGTGCAAATTCAAGAACAACAGATTGCCTTGTAGCAAAACCAATTAGATTACCAGGTAGTAATGGATTGTCTATAGCCAGAGCTGTTTGAATTGCTACAACTCCTCCAATAAGAAACGACATAAATGCCACTATTCCGATTGAGCCAATTATTAAATCATCAATTTCTTGAAAAATTAATTTTTTAAGAACACTCCACTTAGTAAACTTTGTGAAAGTATATTTTATCATCAAAAAATATCTTCCAATATGAAAAAAAAACTTCATGATAATTAAACCTTGTAAGTTATAGCATTGATATTCATTCCTGCTCCAACACTAGCAAACATGATTAGATCACCTTTGTTGAGCTTGTGACCTTGATATTCACTTTTTTTAACCAGGTCATAAAGAGTAGGGATTGTAGCTACTGAACTATTTCCATATTCTTCTATATTCATAGGGAGTACATCTTCAGGTGGAGAAATTTTATATAATCTAAAAAACCTTTTAACAATAGCTTCATCCATTTTTTTATTAGCTTGATGGATGAATATTTTTTTAAGATTTTCAATTTTACAATTAGCTTGATCAAAGCAATCTTTCATTGCTGCAGGTACATTAGTTAATGCAAATTCATAAACCTTTCTCCCTTGCATTTTGATATATTTTTGATTAGAGTTTTTATTTATTTCAGGATGATAAGATGATCCGTAGTAAATAAATTCATTTTCTCCTTCAAATGTGTAGGTAGCAGAATTATGTGATAATATTCCACAATCATCAGAGTTTTCAGACTCTAGAATAACTGCTCCTGATCCGTCAGCATATATCATTGAGTCTCTGTCATTTTCATCACACACTCTCGATAATGTATCACTGCCAATAATTAGGCACTTATTAGCCATTCCAGATTTAATAAAAGATTTTGCTTGTATTACTCCTTCTACCCATCCTGGGCAGCCACAAATAATGTCGTATGCAACACATTTTGGATTTTTAATTTTAAGTAAAGTTTTAACTTTAGATGCTAGTGAGGGTAGGGTATCAATTTGACTACTATTACATGAAATATCCCCAAAATTATGAGCAACAATTATATAATCTAATGATTCTTGATTGATCTTTGAGTCTTCGATTGCTCGCTTAGCAGCTATTGCAGCTAAGTCAGATGATTTAATCTCACCAGAAACATACTTTCTTTCATTAATTCCTGTTATTGATTCAAATTTTTCAATAATATTAGGATTTGAACTTTCAATCTGATTTCCTTCATCATCATAAAAACTATTATTAAGAAATTCGGTATTTTTTTTTGTTATATCCGGAATACAACTACCTGTTCCAGTGATTTTATAGTTCATTTTGTAAAATTACTTAAATTATTCATAAGAGTCTATAGGTGGACAGCTACAAATTAAATTTCTATCTCCGTATGCTTCATCTACTCTTCTAACTGATGGCCAAAATTTATTAGTTTTCAAGTAACTTTTTGGAAAAGATGCTTTTTCTCTTGAGTAGTTGTAATTCCAATTTGTAGAGGTTACCATCTTAAGAGTATGAGGTGAATTTCTTAGCATTTCTCTATCCGAGTCATCATTAGATATAATTTCCAAATAGATTGAATTAAGTGCATCACAGAATCTGTCTAATTCAGTTAAATTTTCACTCTCAGTTGGCTCTATCATCATCGTTCCGGGAACAGGGAATGATACTGTTGGTGCATGAAATCCATAATCAATTAATCTCTTTGCAATATCAATAACTTCGATATTATATTTCTTAAATCCCCTACAATCAATTATAAATTCGTGAGCTGATCTTCCATTTTCACCACTGAATAAAATAGTATAATTTTTTTCTAGCCTAGCCTTCATATAGTTTGCATTGACTATTGCAATTTCTGTGGATTTTTTAATTCCAGATCTCCCTAGCATTCTTATGTATCCATAAGAAATTAAACAAACTAACGATGAACCCCATGGTGCTGAAGAAATAGCTTTTATATGATGCTCACCTCCAGTTTGAATTATTGGATTTGAGGGAAGAAATTCTTTTAGATGTTCAGCAACACAAATCGGTCCTACACCTGGACCACCACCTCCATGAGGAATGGAAAATGTTTTATGTAAATTTAGATGACATACATCTGCGCCAATTATACTTGGACTGGTAAGGCCAACTTGAGCATTCATATTTGCTCCATCCATGTATACTTGTCCACCATTTTTATGAATAAGATCATTTATATATTGAATTTCAGATTCAAATACACCATGTGTAGAAGGGTAGGTTATCATTAGTGCAGCTAAGTTTTCCTTATGCTCTTCAACCTTTATTTTTAGGTTTTCAATATCTATATTCCCTTTTTCATCAGTTCCAATAACTACAACTTTTAAGCCAGCCATAATTGCTGATGCAGGGTTTGTTCCATGTGCTGAAGAAGGAATTAAACAAATATTACGATGATTCTCTCCGATATTATTCAAATACGATTTTATAACCATCAGTCCGCTGTATTCTCCTTGTGCACCAGAATTAGGTTGTAATGATGTGGCTGAAAAACCAGTTATTTCAGATAAAAATCCTTCAAGTTTATTTATAATTTGGTGGTACCCTTCAGCTTGATCTTTAGGAACAAATGGATGAATGCTATTCCATTCAGACCAACTAAGTGGAATCATTTCAGAAGCAGCATTAAGTTTCATTGTACATGATCCAAGCGAAATCATAGATTGTGTGAGTGATAAATCTTTATTTTCAAGAGATTTTATGTATCTCATTAAAGCTGTTTCAGAATGGTAAGAATTGAAAACAGGATGAGTTAAAATTTCAGATTTCCTTAAACTGTCTATCATCAAATTATTAGAAAAATTAATTTCATTTGATTTTTGATTTGAATATTCTTCAAATATTGATACTATTTGATCTAAATCTTTAAGGTCTGTTTTTTCATTGACCGATATTGATATTTGATTTTCTATAAAATCACAAAAATTTATTTTTTTTGATATTGCAATTTTGCTAAGTTTTTTAGAATCACATTCTAAAGTTATAGTGTCAAAGAACTTTGAGTATTTAATTTTAATTCCTAGACTAGAAATCTTTTCAAATAAATAAACTGCTTTTAAATGTATCGATTTTGAAATAGTTTTTAAGCCAATTGGACCATGATAAACAGCATACATTCCAGCCATAACGGCAAGGAGAACCTGAGCCGTACATATGTTTGAAGTTGCTCTGTCTCTTTTAATGTGTTGCTCCCTAGTTTGTAATGCCATTCTTAATGAATGGTCTCCATCAACATCTTTTGTAACGCCTATAATTCTTCCTGGAATACTCCTTTTATATTTTTCTTTTGTTGCAAAAAAAGCAGCATGAGGTCCGCCATATCCTAAAGGAATTCCAAATCTTTGAGTTGTACCAACAACAACATCTATTTTATCTGGTGAGGGAGGTTCTATAATTAACATAGACATTAAATCTACTGCCAATATTACTTTTAAATCATTGTGAATATTAGACAGAAGCTTTTCAACGTCAATTAGGTTACCTTCTTTTCCAGGATATTGAATTATACATCCAAAAAAATCATTTTTAGGGATAGCCTCTATATTACCTACTATTATTTTAATATTAAGAGGGTAAGCTCTAGTTTCAAGAACTGACAGTGTTTGTGGTAGAATATTAGAATCTACAAAAAACTTATTTTCATCAACAGATTTTTGTTCTTTGGATCTATTATTAAACATCATTATCATAGCTTCGGCAGCAGCAGTCCCCTCATCTAATAATGAAGCATTTGCTATCTCCATCTTAGTTAGATCGCAAACCATTGTTTGAAAATTTAATAATGCTTCAAGTCTGCCCTGAGCAATTTCAGGTTGATATGGAGTATAAGCAGTATACCAACCAGGGTTTTCAAGAATGTTTCTTTGAATTACAGAAGGAGTGAAAGTGTCATGATATCCAAGACCAATGTAAGTTTTAAAATCTTTGTTTAAATATGAAAGTTTTTTTATTTCCTTTAAAAACTCCATTTCACTAATTCCTTCAGGAATATTTAGATCTTTCTTTAAACGAATTTTGTCTGGAATCGTTTGATTTAAAAGCTCTTCAATAGAATCTACTCCAATTGTTTTAAGTATAACATTTAACTCGGAAATATTTGGACCTATGTGTCTTTGAGAAAAATTTTCTTTGAACATTGATAGTTTTTAGCAAAAATATGTAATATTGAAAATAATAATAATAATGTTCATTAAATGTTAAAACTTTTTTTTTATACGCTATTAGTTTTTTTTCAATCTTTTGTAATTCAGGATGTTAATAAACAAGAGGTTAAAGATTTATTAAATAGTCAAATAACGGTAATTGATTTGAGAACAAACAAAGAGTTTGATGAAGGAAATATTCAAACCTCTTCTAATTTGGACTTTCAAAAAAGAGAATTTATTGACAATCTAGAAAAGCTTGATAAGAATAAAGAGTATCTTATCTATTGTGCCTCCGGAAATAAAAGTCGTAAGGCTAGTCACATAATGAAATCTTTAGGATTTAAGGTTATATATCACTATAAGAAAGGATATAAAGATTGGATTAAGGATTAAGATTTATTTTTTAAGTCTTTACCGCTTTTTAATACTTGATTTTCAAGATCCTTTTTATATTCTTTTACCTTTTTTGAAATTTTTGAATCAAAAGATCCTATAATTTGTGCTGCAAGAATTCCTGCATTTTTTGCACCATTTAATGCTACCGTAGCTACTGGAACTCCTCCTGGCATTTGAAGAATCGAAAGAATTGAGTCCCATCCATCAATTGAATTTCTTGACTTTATGGGCACCCCAATAACCGGTAGACTTGTGATTGAAGCAACCATTCCTGGTAAATGTGCTGCGCCTCCAGCTCCTGCTATAATAACCTTGATTCCATTAGATTCAGCATTAGTTGCATATTCAATCATTTTTCTAGGAGTTCGATGTGCTGAAACTATGTCATAATCTGTTTTAAGTCCAAAATATTTTAAAATTTCTATTGCCTCGCTCATTATTTCAAAGTCAGATTTACTACCCATTATAATTGCAACTTGCTTCATTTCTTTGTTATTATTATTGTTTCTTTAATTTCTCCAGCTAGTTTTTTAGCTTTATCTATATCTTGATTAATTACTGTAACATGTCCCATTTTTCTGTTGGGTTTAGTTTCAAATTTACCGTAAATATGTGGATTAACTCCTTCTATGCCAATAATTTGATCAAAATTTTTATAAACCACAGTACCATTTGAGTTCTTCTCTCCGACCAGATTAACCATTACAGAGTTTGTAAGAATTTTAGTACTTCCCAATGGAAGATCTAATATTGCTCTTAGAAATTGTTCAAACTGACTAGTGTATGATCCTTCAATCGAAAAATGATAACTATTATGAGGCCTAGGAGCAACTTCATTAACTAACAGCTCATCCTCTGCAGTTAAAAACATTTCTACAGCAATTATTCCAGTAATTTGAAATTTTTTAGTTACATCACATGCTAATTTTTCAGCTTTCATCTTTAGTTCATTACTAATTTGAGCAGGAGATATAATATATTCTACTTGATTAGAAACTTTGTTGAATTCCATTTCAACTACAGGATAATTTACTATTTCTCCTGATTTTCTTGAACCTACCATAACTGAGAGTTCTTTTTTTATAGATATTAACTCTTCAATAATACAATGACAATCAATTATTTTTTCTAGATCTTTATTACTATGTACTTTGTTAACACCATAACCATCGTAACCCATTTTTGATGCTTTCCAAATAAATGGAAAAGATATCTCTCCTCTACTAATTAAAATTTTTAGATCCTCAATTCCTTTACAGATTCTAAAGGATGATGTGGGTATATCTTTTTCCTCATAAAATTCTTTTTGCTTTGATTTGTCTTGTATAATTTCAATTACCCTAGGTTGAGGATATACTTTTTTTCCTTGAGATTTAAGAAATTTTAATGCCTCAACATTTACGTTTTCAATTTCAATTGTAACTATATCTACATTTTTTCCAAATTCAACTACGGTGTCATAATCCATTAAATCACCGATAAAGAATTTTGAACATAGTTTACTAGACGGGCAATTTTTATTAGGGTCAAGCACAAAAACATTAAGATCCCATCTGTTAGAAATATCGAGAATCATCTTGCCTAGTTGTCCTCCACCTAATATTCCAATTGTGCTATTTTTTCTAAACATTGATCAAAAATAAGGATTACTTTAAAGACAATAAAAAATACTCAACATTTTAAATATCTTTGTGCCTATGTTTAATATTGTAATTTTTGGAAAACCTGGTTCAGGTAAAGGAACTCAAGCTGTTTTTTTAAAGAACAAATATGAACTATACCATATTTCTACAGGTGATTTATTCAGAAAAAACATTACTAATGAAACTAAACTAGGTTTAGAGGCTAAATCTTATTTAGATAAAGGAGATTTAGTCCCTGATATTGTTACGATTAAAATGCTAGAGAATGAGGTTTTATCCAACAAAGATGCTAAGGGTTATATTTTTGATGGCTTTCCAAGAACTTTACATCAAGCTGAATCTCTTGATTTATTTTTAGACACAATAGATCTTAAAATCAATGCAACAATTGCACTTGAGGTTAATGAAGATGAATTAATATCAAGACTGCTTGAAAGAGGTAAGGTTACAAACAGGTCTGATGATCAAGATATAGATAAAATAAAAAATAGATTTAACGAGTATAATAACAAAACCTCAATACTTATTAATTACTATAAAAACCAAAGCAAATTCTTTTCTGTTGATGGTAAGGGTTCTGTTGATGATATCACTTCAAGATTGTTTGATCTTGTAGATAGTCTAAAATAAGATTTCATGATAGTTGATAATTTTGTTGATTATGTAAAACTTACTGTTCGTTCAGGAAAAGGTGGTAGGGGTTCCACTCACCTTAGAAGGGAAAAGTATGTTCCTAAAGGTGGTCCAGATGGTGGCGATGGCGGCGATGGTGGAAATATAATTATAAAAGGAAATTCTAACCTTTGGACACTTCAGAGTTTCAGATTTAAAAAACATTTTAAGGCTGGAAGTGGTGGAGATGGAGGAGGTTCAAGAAAATCAGGAATTAGTGGCGAAGATATTATTATTGATGTCCCTCTGGGTACTATTATTAGAGATACAAATACCGACAATGTATTTTTTGAAATTAATGAAGATGAATCTGAAATAATTCTATTAATGGGTGGAAAAGGTGGACGTGGTAATTTCCATTTTAAATCTCCCACAAATCAGACGCCAAGATATTCTCAAACTGGTCTTCCAGGTCAAGAGCTTCAAATAACTCTAGAATTAAAAGTATTAGCTGATGTTGGTCTTGTTGGTTATCCAAATGCTGGAAAATCAACTCTATTATCTGTTTTATCTGATGCAAAACCAAAAATTGCAGATTATGAATTTACAACTCTAAAACCAAATTTGGGAATTGTAGCTATGTCAGATTATAGATCATTTGTGATGGCAGATATTCCTGGAATAATTGAAGGTGCAAGTGAGGGACGTGGTCTTGGTCATTATTTTCTTAGACATATTGAAAGAAATTCTATCTTATTATATATAATCCCTGTAGATACTAAAAATGTTAAAGAAGATTTCAATGTTTTACAAAAAGAATTAATTAAATATAATCCGCTGCTTGCAGATAAAGATTTTATGATTGCTTTTAGTAAGTCTGATCTAATGGATAATGAATTACTCGAAGAATTTAAATTAATTTTAGAAAAAGAATTTAAATCAACTCCGTGTATTATAATATCGTCTATAAACACGTATGGTTTATCAGAACTAAAAGAAGAATTATGGAAAATGCTTAATCAAATTAACTAATTATGGATTTAAAAAATGTACAAAATAAAGTTGACGAATGGATTAATCTTCATGGTGTAAGATATTTTAATGAGCTGACTAATATGGCTATTCTGACTGAAGAAGTTGGAGAAGTAGCAAAAATAATTGCAAGAAAATATGGTGAACAAAGTTCTAAAAAAAATGACACTACTGATAATCTTGCTGATGAATTATCTGATGTTCTCTTTGTACTTATTTGTCTAGCAAATCAAACTGGAATAGATCTTGAAAAATCATTTCAACAAAATCTTGATAAAAAAACTAAAAGAGACAAGAATAGACATAAGTCAAATATTAAACTTAAATAGTGTATCTAATATCAAAAAAAGGAGGAAATCTTCAAGGTGAAATTAAAATTAGTGGTTCTAAAAGTGAGTCAAATAGACTTTTAATTTTAAGAGCATATACCTCTTTTTTTAAAATTATTAATCTCTCTGATTCAGATGACACTAATACAATGACTTCAGCATTAAAATTAGATGATAAGGAAATAAATATTGGTCATGCTGGAACTGCTATGAGGTTTTTAACTTCATATTATTCTTCAATCCCAAATTCTATAAAAATTTTAACTGGTTCCGAAAGAATGAAACAAAGACCTATTTCAATCCTAGTAGATGCTTTAAATTATTTGGGCGCTAATATAGAGTACCTAAACAATGAAGGATATCCTCCTATTAAGATTAATGGAGAATTAATATCTAATAAAACAGTTAGTTTAAAAGCTAATGTAAGTTCTCAATATATCTCTTCCTTAATGATGTTGGGCATTTCTCTTGAAGAAGGTTTAATAATAAATTTATCCTCAAAGATTACATCCATGCCCTATATCAATATGACAAAAAAAATAATTGAAAGAGTAGGAGGTGAAATAGAAATCCTATCAGATAAAATTATTATTGGGCCATTTAAATCAAAAATTATTCCTGATCAAACTGTTGAATCTGATTGGAGTTCAGTATCATATTTTTTTAGTTTGGTTGCATTATCAGATAACTCAGATATAACCCTTTCAACTTTTTTTAATAAAAGTATTCAAGGTGATTTCAGGATTGTTGATATATACAAACAGTTTGGTGTTGAAACTAGCTTTATTGATAATAAAATTCATTTAAAAAAGAATAACATTGAGCTTCCAAATAATATTTCTATTAATCTTGAGGATAATCCAGATCTAGCTCAAACTATTATAGTAACCTGCCTTGGATTGGGTGTGGATTGTGAATTAAATGGTCTTCATACATTGAAAATAAAAGAAACTGACAGATTATTAGCACTTAAAAAAGAGATAGAAAAATTTGATGTAGATAGTATAGCTATAACGGATCAATCTATTATCTTAAAAAATGATTTCAAATTGAAATCAGGTGTTTGCATAGATACTTACAATGATCATAGAATGGCTATGTCTTTTGCTCCCCTAGCTTTAATTTGTCCCATAATGATTAATAATCCAGAGGTTGTTTCTAAGTCATATTCAAACTTTTGGAAAGATCTTGAATCTGTTGGGTTTAACATTTCTAAAAAATAATTAGCTAATTACTTGACTTTGGGTCTTTCAGAAGGTTATATTTGCCCTGCTAACAATATACTATGAAATTATCCAATTTTGACTATAAATTGCCTGATAAATACCTTGCACAACATCCCTCTGTAGAAAGAGATGAATGTAAACTAATGCTTCTTAATAGAAAAGAACAAACCATTGAACATTTAGTTTTTAAAGATATTATAGATTTTTATGATGAGGGAGATGTTTTTGTTCTTAATAACACCAAGGTTTTTCCAGCTAGATTATTTGGAAACAAAGAAAAAACTGGTGCTAGAATTGAGGTTTTTCTTTTGCGAGAACTTAATCAAGATCAAAGGCTTTGGGATGTTCTAGTTGATCCTGCTAGAAAGATTAGAATAGGTAATAAGCTCTATTTTGGTGAAGATGAAAGTTTAGTGGCTGAGGTAATAGATAATACAACTTCAAGAGGAAGAACCTTAAGATTTCTTTTTGATGGTCCTTATGATGAGTTTAGAAATAAACTTCAGGAACTAGGTGAAACACCATTGCCAAAGTATATTGATCGTCCAGTTGAACCTCAAGATAAAGAAAGATTTCAAACCATTTATGCAAAAAATGAGGGTGCTGTTGCGCCTCCGACTGCTGGTCTGCATTTCTCAAAACACTTATTGAAAAAACTAGAAATCAAAGGCATATTACTACCTGAAATTACTCTACATATTGGTCTTGGTACATTTAGCCCGGTTGACGTCGAAGATCTCTCTAAGCATAAAATGGATTCAGAAGAATTAAAAATCAATCAAAATTCAGTCGATATAATTAACAATGCGCTAAAAAATAATAAAAAAATATGTGCTGTTGGTACTACTGTAATGCGTGGATTGGAAAGTTCTGTTTCTTCATTTGGAACTTTAAATCCTTATAATGGATGGACACATAAATTTATTTACCCACCATTTGATTTCTCTATTGCAAATTCAATGATCTCAAATTTTCATACTCCAAAATCAACTCTCCTTATGATGGTTTCTGCTTTTGGTGGTAAAGATTTTATCTTAAAAGCATACAAGGAAGCTATGAAAAAGAAGTATAAGTTTTCGTCTTATGGTGATGCAATGATGATTATCTAGTTTGGTTTGAAAATAACTGAGAAAATAAAGAAGCCAATTACTCAAGAATTAAAAATTTTTGAAAAACAGTTCTACAGCTCGGTTTCTTCAAAAGTTAAACTTTTAGATCTTATTTTAATTTATGTTCTAAACAGAAAAGGCAAGCAAATTAGGCCAATACTAGTATTGCTTTTTGCAAAAATGTATTCAAGTGGAAACTTAACCGAAAAATCCTATAGGGCTGCTAATCTTGTTGAATTGATTCATACTGCTTCATTGATTCATGATGATATTGTTGACGATAGTAATGTAAGACGTAATTTTTTGACAATAAATGCCTTGTGGAAAAATAAAATCTCAGTTTTAGTTGGAGATTTTTTTCTGTCAAAAGCACTTCTTCTGTCTACTGAGAATAAAGATTATGATTTATTAAACGAAGTTTCAAAAGCAGTCAAAGAAATTTCAGAAGGTGAATTGTTTCAGATTCAAAAATCTAAAAACTTTAATTTGTCCGAAGAAGATTATATCATTTTAATTTCAAAAAAAACTGCTTCGCTTTTTTCATGCTGCTGTATGTTAGGATCAATTGCATCTGAAAAAAAAGACTTAAATGATATAGAAATTTTTGGAAAATATTTAGGAATAATTTTTCAAATTAAGGATGACTTGTTTGACTTCACAACAAAAAAGATTGGTAAACCAAATAAGTCAGATTTAAAATCTCAGAAGATTACTCTTCCATTAATTTATTCAATCAAAAATTCAACATATCAGGATAAAATAAAAATTAAATCTGTTCTAAAAAAGAAAAAGTATACATTGGAAAACAAAAAATCAGTTAATGAATTTATTCTTAAATATAAGGGGTTTGAGTATGCTAATAAAAAAATGCTTGACTATAAAAATAAGGCTATGAATATACTTACAAGTTTTCCTGATAATGAGTCAAGAAAATCTATTAAAATTCTATTAGATTATATAATTGAACGAAAGTATTAATTCATTATATTAACATTAAATTTTTAAGTTGATTAGCAAGGACACAATAGATAAAGTTTTTGAGTTTTCTAGAGTTGAAGAAGTGATTTCTGATTTTATTGCTTTGAAAAAAACTGGTGCAAATTTTAAAGGACTTAGCCCGTTTACAAATGAAAAGACTCCAAGCTTTATAGTTTCCCCATCAAAGCAAATTTGGAAAGACTTTAGCTCTGGTAAAGGAGGTAATGTCATTGCATTTTTAATGGAGCATGAACAGTTTAATTATCCTGAATCAATAAGATATCTTGCAAATAAATATAATATTGAAATAATAGAGACTGCTGAAAGTGTAGAAAATGTTCAAGAAAGAAATGAGAGAGAGTCTTTATTTATAATTAATAGTTATGCATTAACTTATTTTGAGGAAACGTTATCAAATAACGAAAAAATTAATAAATATTTAAGCGACAGAGGGCTTTCTAAATCTTCAATTCGAAATTTCAGTTTAGGATATAGCAACGATTTACAAAATGAATTTTACAAGAGTGCTTTTGATAAAGGCTACTCTGATAATTTTCTTGAAGAAACAGGCTTAGTAATATCTTCTGATAATAAAAAAATTGACAGGTTTAGAGGGAGGATAATTTTTCCAATTAAAAGTATAGCTGGAAGAATTGTTGGTTTTGGTGGAAGAATTGTTGATTCAACTAAAAAGATTGCAAAGTATATTAATTCTCCCGAAAGTAAAATTTACAACAAGAGTAAAACTTTATATGGAATATATGAATCAAAACAATTTATAGTAAGAGATGATGTTTGTCTATTAGTTGAAGGATACATGGATGTAATTCAGCTTCATGAACATGGTATAAAAAATGTATTAGCTTCTTCAGGAACCTCCTTAACAAAGGATCAGATAATTTTAATTAAGAGGCTTTCTTCTAATATTGTAATATTATTCGATGGTGATCAGGCTGGACTTTCTGCTTCATTAAGAAGTATTGACCTTATTTTAGAGGAAGGTTTAAATGTTAAAATTTGTTCTTTTCCTGATGGAGAAGATCCTGATAGTTTTGTGAAAAAAAAGAAAAAAGATTTTATGTTAGACTATATAGAAAAAGAATCTAAAGATTTTGTTGATTTCAAACTAAGCATAAACTCAGACTTTCATACTGATGAAGATAAAAAAGTAGCTTTAATCAAAAATATTCTTAAATCAATTTCACTGATTCCAGATTCTCTTAAACAGGAAATTTATGTAAAAAAATTATCATCTGTTTTAGAGATCGATGAATCTTCACTTTTCAGGTCATTTGCTAATATTGAAACTAGTAATTCACTAAAAAAATCATCTAGAAAATTATATAAAAGTAAAATTGTCAAAGTTCAAACCTCTGAAAAGGAAAACTTTTCGAGTTACATTTATCAGCTAGAAAGACAAATTATTAGCATTTTATTAAAATATGGTGCTGAAGAGATTATTTTTGAAGATACTCGTCTTAGCAAGAATGACGATGGTAAAGTAATTGAAACTAAAAAGGAAATAAGATCTAAAGTATTTGAAAAAATTTACTTAGATCTACAACAAGATGAAATAGAATTTACCCACTCACCTTTCAAGGATATTTACAATAAACTGATACATGGGTTTCATCATGAAAAATCGATATCAATAGAAAATTTTATAAATGATTTAGATTCAAGTTCGAGCAAAATTGTGTCTGATATCCTTATCAATGATGAAAAATATCAACTACATGATTGGGAAAGAAAGAATATTTACGTTAAAAAGATAGGAAGTGAGTTAAGTCAGCTTGTTAACGAAACAATTCTAAATATGAGAAGATTTCTAATAGATAAGAAGATTATAGAACTTCAGGAATTTCAAAAGGAAGGTACTAATAAAGATATTTTGGAACAAGTAATGAGTTATTATAGACTTAAAAAAGTACTTTCTGCTAAACTCAATAGGGTTGTTTAATATGTTTTCTAGCTAATAGGTACAAATCAGTTTTGGAATTAACCTCAAGTTTTTTCATTATTCTTGTAATGTATGTATTCACTGTCTTCTGATTAATACTAAGTTTATCAGAAATTTCAATATTTCTTTTTCCTCTAAAGAATAATTTCAAAACCTCTAATTCTCGTTTTGAAAGACTATTCAATTTTTCTGTATTATAATCAAAGCTGAATCTATTTTTTAATCTTGTAAACTTGTTTGATTCAATTGTTCCATACGTTGTAAAAGCAATATCTTGAAGAATTCTTTTTATTGATTTTTTTCTTAAATTTTTTGTAATAAACCCTGAAGCACCAGACTTTAATAGATTTATTGATTTGCTTTCATTTAACTCAGAAGTAAATACAACTAGAGGAATATCAATTTCATTTTTCTTCAATAATTTTAAAACATCTTTTACGTTTCCATCTTTAAAAATAATTTCAGATATGATTAAATCAATTTCTTGTTCGTTTATAATATCAGTTATATTTCTTTTTTTATTTGTATTTGCTGCTATTTCAAATATTATAGAATTTTTAAATATAGACTTAAACCCAATATTAATAATTGGATTCGTATCAATAATTAAGACTTTTAATTTTTTCACTTTATCTAAGATAACCTTTTGGAATTTTACAAACAGGTATTGGGAGCATTTTATGTCTGTTAGATGAGTTAAATGTTTTGTATATGTTTAATACTTCTTTTTCTCTCTCAGATAAATCTTGATCAATTTTATCAGCAATACTCATTGCTTTTTCTAGTTCTTTATAAGAAGCTCCAATTTGGTCTTCATCATTTCTATTATCATCCCAGAGTCCATCTGTAGGCTCAGCTTTTATTATTTCATCATTGATTTTATGAAATTTAGCAAGTTTATATACATCTGATTTTAAGAGATCTGCTATAGGACTTATATCAACTCCTCCATCTCCATACTTAGTATAAAAACCTATGCCAAAGTCTTCAACTTTATTACCTGTCCCCGCAACTACAAATTTATTTAAACTTGAAAAATAATATAATGTGACCATCCTCAATCGAGACCTTGTATTAGCAAGACTAAGCTCATTTTCAGGAGATTCTATTTTAGGGATAGATTCAATAAATGAATTATATGTATTATCTAAATTAATTATCATTGAACTTACATTAGAGTATTTTTTCTTTAACCAATCTATATGTTTTTTAGATCTAGATACTTGATCTTTATTTTGATAGATAGGCATTTCAATGCAAGTAACATCTCTTCCAGTTTCAGCACATAATGTCGAAGTTAATGCTGAGTCAATTCCTCCCGAGACTCCCACTACTAAACCTTTCATTCCACTTCTATTTAGATATTCATCTATCCAATTTATTATGTGTTTCGAAACTTTTTCAGGATATTTCATCAACGAAGATTAAATTATATATTTGTGCAAATCTAGTGTATAAAAAAATCAAATGAAAGAAACAGAAATAACAATTAAAGTAAAGTTGGATGATAATAATATTCCTGAACATATTTCCTGGTCAGCTCCTGACGGTGGTATGTTAGATGAATCCTCCAAAGCTATGTTGCTTTCATTTTGGGATAGTCAAAAAAAAGAGACTTTAAAAATGGATCTTTGGACTAAAGAAATGCCTGTTGATGAGATGAAAACATTTGTTCTTCAAACCTTTTTATCTATGAAACAGTTGATTTTAAAATCAACTAGTGAAGAAGATTTAGTAAACTTAACTGAAGATTTTTGTGTTGAATTTGAAAAAAGAATATCAAGTAAACCTAAGTAGTATATTCTTTCAGAGAGGATTCAATGAAACTATGAATTTCTTCAACTCCGTTTTTGGTTTTTGAAGAAGTAATAAATATTTTTGGAAGATCTTCCCAGTAATCTGAAAGCTGTTTTTTTAAATCTTTTACCTGATCATTTAATTGATTAATTTTTAATTTATCAGACTTTGTAAAAATTATAACAAAAGGACAAAAATTATTATTTAAGAATTCCATAAACTCAATATCATTTTTCTGAATCTCGTGTCTAATATCTATAAGAAGTAATGTGTAGAGTAATTCTTTTCTTGATTTAAAATAACTTTTATGCATAGCTCGAATATCTTCTTTAATTTTCTTTGAAATAGATGCATACCCATAGCCAGGAAGATCAACAATATAAAGTATATCATTGATTCTAAAATGATTTATCAGTAAAGTCTTTCCAGGTTTAGAAGAAATTTTAGCAATTGATTTATTATTTAGTAATGTGTTTATAAGTGATGACTTTCCTACATTTGATCTTCCAACTAATGCAAATTCAGGAAGGTTATTATTGGGGCATTGGCTAATAGTTTTGCTGCTTTTTTCAAATACTGAATTAATAATTTTCACAATCAAATTGATTATAAGTTATTCTTTGAAAGCCATTTTTCCATTATTATGTTGAAATCAGCAGGGTGTTCCATCATTGGAGCGTGTCCACATTTATCTATCCATGATAAATCTGAATTAGGTAGCAAGGAATTAAAATCTTCTCCAACATTTGGTGGGGTTACTACATCTTGCTTTCCCCAGATAATTAATGTTTTAGTTTCCATTTTTGGAAGATCATCAGCCATATTGTGTCTGATTGCACTTTTGGCTAATGATAATGTTTTAATTAGTTTTTCTCGATCATTAACACTCGCAAAAACTTCATCAACTATTTCTTTAGTGGCAATTTTAGGATCGTAGAATACTTCTTCAGTTTTCATTTGGATGTAATCGTAATTACCTCTTTTTGGATATCCATCACTCATCATAGATCTTTCATACAAACCTGAACTCCCAGTAATTATTAGTCCACTGACTAATTCAGGATAATCTCTTGTAAAAAGAAGTCCTACATGACCACCCAATGAATTGCCTAATATAATTACGTCTTTTAAATTTTTAAAATCTATAAATTCTTTAACAAACTTTGAAAAAGTAGCAACATTAGTTTTTAAAATAGGGGTGCTGTCAACTGGTAATTCGGGGATAATTACTTTATAGTTTTTTAATGGAAAATATTTAAAAACACCCTGGAAGTTACTTAAGCCACCCATCAATCCATGTAAAATAATTATAGGCCTTCCTTCTCCTTTTTCTATGTAATTAAAACCACCTTCTCTTATTATGTTTTTTTCCATAAACATTGAATTTGCACAAATATATGCATAAAGAATAACCTAGTTTTTTTACAATCTAATTAGTTGATAATCAGATTTATAAAATGAAAATAAATAATTTATTAACAATGTGGTAAAAAGTGGTAAAAAGTGGTAAATAAATTTTATATTTGAGTAAAGCAACCAATTAATGCAACACTTCATAGGAACATACGAATGCAAAGCAGATGAAAAGGGTAGAATTATGCTTCCTATTTCTTTAAAGAAGCAGTTGTCTGATAAATTAAGAAGTGGTTTTGTTATCAAAAGAGCTGTATTTAGCTCATGTTTAGAATTGTATCCAATCAAAGAGTGGGATGATCTAATGGTTAGAATCAATAATCTAAACAGATTTAATAAAAAAAATACAGACTTCATTAGAAGATTTACTGCTGGAGTTAGACAAATTGATATTGACACATCAGGAAGAATTTTAATTCCAAAAGATTTAATTAGTCATGCTAAAATTTCTAAAAACATAGTAGTATCATCAGCAGTTAATATTCTTGAAATCTGGGATAAAGAGTCATATGAAAATGCAATAGATGATGCAAAAGTTGATTTTGGAAACCTTGCTGAAGAGGTAATGGGTGATAAAAATGACGAAGATGTATCATAAACCAGTTCTTCTTAAAGAGTCAATAAATGGATTAAATATCAATCCAAATGGAATCTATGTTGATGCTACTTATGGAGGAGGAGGTCATTCAAAAGAAATTTTAAATCATCTAAATTCTTCAGGAAAATTAATTGCTTTTGATCAAGATCAAGATGCAATCAAAAATAAATTATTAGACAAAAGATTAAATCTAGTCAAGTCTAATTTTAAATATTTAAATAATTATCTAAACTATTTTCAAATAAAGAAAATTGATGGGCTATTAGCTGACTTTGGAATCTCTTCTCATCAAATTGACAATGAGAAGAGGGGGTTTTCAACAAGATTTGACTCTGAATTAGATATGAGAATGAATAATTCTCAGAAAATTGATGCTAAAGAAGTTGTTAATGATTTTAAGAAAGATCAACTAGAATATATTTTTAAAAATTTTGGAGAACTAAGAAATTATAAAAAAATTACACAAACCATAATTTCTGAAAGAATTAAGAAGCAGATTAAATCTACTAAAGATCTAAAAAGAATCCTATTGTCCCTTACAAACTCCAAAGAAGAAAATAAATTTTTTGCAAAGATTTTTCAAGCTATTAGAATAGAGGTAAATGATGAGCTAGATGTTATAAATACGTTGTTAGATAAATCTTCTCAATATTTAAAAAAAGGAGGAAGACTGGTTTGTATTTCATATCACTCACTTGAAGATAGGTTAGTAAAAAAATTTATAAATAATGGAGGGTTTATGCATGAAACAACCTCTGATCTGTATGGAAATAAAAATTTGAATTTTATAAAAGTGGGTAAGATGATTACCCCTTCTGAAAATGAGATTTTAATTAATAATAGATCAAGAAGTGCAAAACTTAGAATAGCAGAAAGAATATGAAAAATTTTTTAAAAATTGTAAATATTGATTTTTTAGCTGGAAAAGATTCCTTAAAAAATTGGAGAATGTTATTGTACGTCTCATTTCTTTTGATGGTCACAATCTACAGTAGCCATAGTGCTGATCAAAAAATATTTTTAATATCTAAACTTAATAAAGAAGTTAATACTCTAAATAGTATTTCAGTTTCCACAAAATTAGACTTAATGAATGTTAAAATAGAATCTAAGGTCACGTCTAGACTTATAAATAATGGTTTATCAGTATCAAAATATCCACCTGTTAAAGTAATAATTAAAGACTAAAATGAGTAAAACAAATAATAGAATAGCAAGTAGAATGAATATAATATTCTTTTTGTCCCTATTATTTTCATTTTTTTTAATTGGTAAAATATTCTATCTGCAGAATATTGAAATTGAATCGATTACTAAATCTACAATTGAAGCAGTAAAAGACATTGAAGTTGAATCTCCAAGAGGAAATATATACTCTGATAATGGAGATTTAATAGTTTCAACTGTTATAAAATACGAGCTTAGATGGGATTCTAAAATACCTTCTGCTTCTACATTTACAAATAATATTAAAGATTTATCAAAAGAATTATCTCTTCATTTTAATCAAACAGATGAGTATTATTATAATTATCTAAATAATGCGAGATTAAATAATAATAGATATTTATTGATTGGAAAAAACCTTTCAATTTCTGACATAAACAAGATTAAGTCATTTCCAATTTTTAATCAAGGTATTTACAAAGGAGGATTAATAACTAAAGAACAGTTTACAAGACAAAGTCATCTTGGAAAAGTTGCTGAAAGAACAATAGGTTATGAAAAAGTAAATAGAACAGGGGGATATATAAGAGTTGGATTAGAGGGTGCTTATACAGAATTTCTTTCTGGAAAAACTGGTATAAGATTAATGCAAAAAATAGCTGATGGACAGTGGAAGCCAATGACATTAAATTATAAGAGAAAACCTGTTCCAGGTTATGATATTCATACCACGATTGATACCCAAATTCAGGATATGGTTCATCATGAGTTATTATATCAATTAGAAAAATATGAAGCTGATCATGGAACTATGATTCTAATGGAGTCCAACACAGGTAGTGTTAAAGCTATCTCTAATCTAGGTAGAACCTCTGAGGGTAAATACTATGAAAAAATAAATTATGGTATTTGGGAAAGTCAAGAACCTGGTTCAACATTTAAATTAATGAGTATGATTGCTGCTCTAGAAGATGGCGTAGTTAAGCCAACAGATTCTGTTGATACTGAAAATGGAGTTCTAAAATTTTATAACAGTGAGGTAAAGGATTCTAATAGGAGAGGCTATGGTGTTATACCAGTATCAAAAGCATTTGAGGTTTCTTCAAATACTGGAATAGTAAAAATGATTTATGATAACTATAAAGATAATCCTCAAAGATTTGTAGATAGATTAATTAACATGAAAATTAATCAAAAAATTAATTTAGATATTAAGGGTGAAGGTCAGCCTAAAATTCCTCATCCTTCAGATAAGGATTGGAATGGAATTTCTTTACCGTGGATGGCCTTTGGGTATGGAGTAAGTATGACTCCTTTACAAATTCTCACATTTTATAATGCTGTAGCAAACAATGGAGAAATGGTAAAACCTAATTTTATTAAAAGCATTGGTGCGTTTGGAGAAGAGCCAGTTTATAAAATTGATAAAGAGGTGATAATGCCATCAATATGCTCAGATGAAACTTTAATATCAGTTCAAAAAATGCTGAAAAATGTAGTTGAAAAACCATGGGGAACAGCAAATAATATATATGATGAAAATATTAGAATTGCAGGAAAAACTGGAACAAGTCAGATAGATTATACCTCAGATGAAACCCAGTATGTGTCAAGTTTTGTAGGATATTTTCCTTCAGACAATCCAAAGTATTCTGCGATAGTAGTTATTAATAAACCAAATAAATCCAAAGGATTTTATGGAAATTCAGTTGCAGCTCCAGTATTTAAAAGAGTAGCACAAAAGATTATAACAAAAATTCCAATAGAAATTGAAATAAGTAAAAAAGATATAGATATTTTATTTTGAAAAAGTTAAAAGAAATATTATTTAAGGTAAATATTAATTCTGTATATGGAAATACTGATATTGATATTTCTAAAATTACTTTTGATTCAAGAAAAGCAATAAAAAATTCACTTTTCGTAGCTATAAAAGGTCACAATTTTGATGGTCATGATTACATAAATAAATCTATAACAAATGGAGCTTCGGTTATTGTTTGTGAAAAATTACCTGATAATTTTCAAAAAAATAAATTAGTATATGTATGTGTTAATTGCTCAAAATCCGCACTGTCAGTAATTGCTTCAAATTTTTATGATAACCCATCTTCAAAAATTGAGATTATAGGAGTTACCGGAACAAATGGTAAAACCACAATTTCATCTCTTTTATACAAGTTGTTTAATGAATTAGGTATCAAATCAGGGTTAGTATCAACTATTAACATTGAATACGGTGATTTTCTTGAGATATCAAAGAATACAACTCCAGATCCAATAACTCTTAATCATCATTTATCTGAAATGATAAATAAAGAAATTCAAATATGTTTCATTGAGGTTTCATCTCATGGAATTATTCAAAAAAGGGTTGATGGACTTGATTTTAAAGGCATGATTTTTACAAATCTCACTCATGATCATCTTGATTATCATAAATCATTTAAAGATTACAGAGATACTAAAAAAGTTGTATTTGATTCCTTAAGGAAAAGATCTTTTGCGCTTATTAATATAGACGACAAAAATGCTAAATATATGGTTCAAAACACCTCTGCTAAAGTATACTCTTACTCATTAAAGTCAAAATCAAATTTTTCTTCAAGAATAATCGAACAACAATTAAATGGCATGCTACTTACTATAGAGAGTAGTGAAATTTGGACAAAGCTTATTGGTAAGTTCAATGCATCTAATTTATTAGCTATATACTCCGTGGGAAAACTTTACAATATTGATAAAATTAAATTATTAACCGCTATTAGTATGTTAGAAAGTGTAGTGGGTAGGCTACAATCTTTTTTGTCAACTAATAAAGTTACAGTTATAATTGATTACGCTCATACTCCTGATGCAATTGAAAATGTAATATCAACTATAAATAAAATAAAAACTTCAAATCAAAATTTAATAACTGTAATTGGCTGCGGTGGAGACAGGGATAAAGATAAACGTTCAATGATGGGTAAAATCTGTTCTGATCTTAGTTCAAAAGTAATATTTACGTCTGATAATCCTAGATCTGAAGATCCAACCTCTATAATTGAAGACATGATAGAGGGAGTTTCAAAATTTAATACTGATAAAGTTTTAATTGAAATAGAAAGGTTAAAAGCGATTAAAGAAGCTAAAGAGAATAGTTCACAAGGAGATATAGTTCTTATTGCAGGAAAAGGCCATGAAGATTATCAAGAGTTAAAAAATAATAAGAGAATTGAGTTTGATGATTTTAAAATTGCAAAACAAATTTTTAATAAATAAGTATGCTTTACCATCTATTTGAAATATTAGAAAGTCAGTATAATTTTCCAGGGGCAAGTCTATTCAGCTATTTATCTTTTAGAGCTGCTGTATCCGTAATCATATCCCTTATTATATCAGTAATTTTTGGAAAAAAAATAATTAATTATTTAAAAAGAAAACAAATTGATGAAAATATTAGAGAGCTAGGACTAGACGGTGAGCATAAAAAAACAGGGACACCTACTATGGGTGGATTGATAATTATTATAGCAACACTTATTCCTGTAATCTTAATGTCAAATCTTAAAAATATATATATTCAAATATTGATATTTTCAACACTAATCCTTGGAATTATTGGCTTTATCGATGATTATATTAAAGTTTTCAAGAAAGATAAAAAAGGATTAAAGGGTAAGTTTAAAATTGCAGGTCAATCCTTATTAGGAATTTTTGTTGCATTAATCCTTTTATCAAATAATGATATTACAATAGTTGAATTTGATAAAAATTTAGATAACGAAAAAATTGAATTTTCAGAACTCAAAGAAATTAAATCATTTAAGACAACTGTTCCATTCTTTAAAGATAATGAGTTAGACTATAGTGAAATATCAAACGCTATATTTAAATATGGAGATAGATTTTTATGGATAATATTAATTCCAGTTATAATATTTATTGTCTCAGCAGTTTCAAATTCAAATAATTTAACAGATGGATTAGACGGATTATCTGCAGGTTTGTCTGCTATCATTGTATTTACACTTGGAGTTTTTGCATGGACTTCAGGAAATATAATTTTCTCAGAATATCTAAACATCATGTATATTCCTAGAGTTGGGGAGATAACAATTTTTATCGCTGCATTATTAGGTTCATTAGTAGGCTTTCTTTGGTATAACACTTATCCAGCAACAGTATTTATGGGAGACACTGGAAGTTTGACTGTAGGTGGTTTAATTGCAGTCATTTCTATATTGATTAGAAAAGAATTATTAATACCAATCTTATGTGGAGTTTTTCTTCTTGAAGCATTATCTGTTATTCTTCAAGTCAGTTATTTCAAAATAACTAAAAGAAGAACAGGAACAGGTAAACGTATTTTTTTAATGTCTCCTATTCATCATCATTTTCAAAAAGTTGGATATCATGAAAGTAAAATAGTGTCAAGATTATGGATCATTGGAATATTCTTAGCTCTCTTAACAATTTTAACATTAAAAATTAGATGATAAAAAATATAACTATTCTTGGAGCAGGGGAAAGCGGATATGGAGCAGCTATGTTGGCAAATCAGAAAGGTCATAATGTATTTGTTTCTGATAGTTCTAATATAAGAGAAGATATAAAATCAATATTTCTTGAAAATTCAATCAGATTTGAAGAGAACAAACACTCTTTTGACAGAATTGAGTTTTCGGATTTAATAGTTAAAAGCCCAGGAATATCAAATAATTCTGAAATCATTTCTAAAATTAGAGCGATTAATATCCCTATAATTTCTGAAATAGAATTTGCAAGTAGATATTCCAATTCATTTAAGATATGTGTAACTGGAACAAATGGGAAAACTACAACCACTAAGCTAATACATCATATACTTGAAAAATCAGGATTAGATGTTGGTCTTGCGGGAAATATTGGAGATAGCTTTTCAAAAATGCTTTTATCTGGAGATAAAGATATTTATGTATTAGAAATTAGCAGTTTTCAATTAGATGATATAAAAAAATTTAAACCAAATATTTCTATCATAACAAATATAATTGAAGATCACTTGGATAGATATGAAAATGATTTCAGCAAATATGTAGATGCTAAAATGAAGATTACGAAAAATCAAGATGAATCTGACTATTTGATATATAATTCAGACGATAAAACTTTAATGAACTTTTTAAAGACAAAAAAATTATCTGTAAATCAAATTTCAATAGGGATAAAAAATAATGATCACAACCAACTATTAATTGACAATAACATTCTTTCTAACAAAAAAAAAACTATTATGATAAATACTGAAGAGTTTGCGCTTAAAGGAAGACATAATTTACTTAATGCAATGGCTGCAATTACAGTTTCAGATTTGCTAAAAATTGATAATGAAGTAATTAGAGAAAGCTTATTAACATTTTCAGGCCTTCCACATCGACTCGAAAATTTTTTAAAGATTCAAGGTGTAAATTATATCAATGATTCGAAAGCAACAAATGTTAATGCTGCATATTATGCACTAGACTCAATGAAATCGCCAACAGTATGGATTGCAGGAGGAGTTGATAAGGGAAATGATTACACTGAATTACTTCCAATAGTTAGAGAGAAGGTAAAAGCTATTATATGCTTAGGAATTGATAATGCTAAAATTATTGAAACATTTAAGCCTGTAATTGAAATTATTGTTGAGACTGAATCAATTTCAGAAGCTGTGAAAGTTGCAAATAAAATTGCAGAAAAAAGAGATAATGTCCTTCTGTCTCCCGCTTGTGCTAGTTTTGATTTATTTGATAATTATGAAGACAGAGGAGATCAATTTAAAAAAGCTGTTAGAAATTTATAGATGAGTACTAAAAGTTTAATTTTTGGAGATAAAGTTTTATTAGTAATTATATTACTACTATCACTATTTTCATTTTTTCCTGTTTTTTCTTCTAGCTCATATCTTTCATATGTAGTAGATGGATCTTCGCCAACTTACTATTTAGTTAAACATCTTATAGTTCTACTTTTTGGTTTTATATTACTTCTATCGATTAAACTAGTTCCGTATAAATTATATAAAGGGATGTCAATAATTCTGCTTCCTGTAGGGTTAGGATTATTAGCTTATACCTTATCTCAAGGAACTATAATAGGAGGCTCAACTGCTAGCAGGTGGATTGATATTCCTTTTGTTGGAATAAGTTTCCAAACCTCTTCACTAGCTGCTATTATAATTATAACTTATACAGCTAGATATCTCTCAAAAACTGAATTATCAAAAACTAAATTTTCTGAAACTTTATTACCTCTATGGCTTCCAATTTTTGCTTATGTTTTTTTAATTTTTCCAGCTAATTTTTCATCAGCTTTTTTAATTTTTTCAGCATTATTTATTACCATTTTAATTTCAGGATTTCCTTTAAGACATTTATTTAAAATGTTTTTAATATTAACTCTTCTTTTAACAATCTTTTTTCTAACTGCTAAAGCTTTTCCAGAAAAATTTCCTAATAGAATAGATACTTGGATAAGTAGAGTTGAAAATTTCGGATCCAATAAAAATTTAGATGCAAGTTATCAAATAGAAAGAGCTAAAATGGCTATTAATAATGGAGGACTAATTGGTATAGGAGCAGGAAAAAGTATAATGAAAAATCATTTGCCTCAGAGTAATTCAGATTTCATTTTTGCAATAATTGTCGAGGAATTTGGAATTATTGGTGGCTCCATAATAATAGTACTATATATATTAATGTTATTTAGAATTTTAGTTATAACTCATAGAATAGATGATAGATTTGGAAAAATCTTAGTGTCCGGACTAGGAATATTTATTGTAATACAGGCATTTACAAATATTTCAGTTGCTACTCAAATAATTCCAGTAACCGGACAAAATTTACCATTAATAAGTAGTGGAGGTTCCTCAGCATGGATGACTTGTATATCCTTGGGAATGATACTTAGCGTAAGTTCTTCAATAAAAAATAATAATAGTGAAAAAGAATAGATTTATAATTTCTGGGGGTGGAACAGGTGGGCATATTTACCCTGCTTTATCATTAGCTAATAAAATTAATGAATCTTTCAATAATGCTGAAATAAAATTTGTCGGAGCCATTGGAAGAATGGAAATGAATATAGTACCAAAACATGGATATGATATTCAAGGGTTATGGATAAGTGGTCTTCAAAGATCTTTATCTTTTAAAAATATAGCTTTGCCTTTTAAACTAGTTGTAAGTTTAATACAATCACTATTAATAATTGTAGAATATAAACCAAACTTTGTTATTGGAACTGGAGGTTTCGCCAGTTTCCCTATAGTTTTTATTTCATCTTTACTTAGGATACCAACCTTAATACAAGAGCAAAATTCATTTCCTGGAATTTCTAACAGATTCCTTTCAAGATATACTAATTATATATCTGTAGCATATGAAAAAATGGAAAAATACTTTCCTTCTAATAAGTTGTTTTTGACAGGTAACCCAATAAGAGAATCAATTTCTAGTTCAAATGCTAGATTAGATTTGAAAAAAGAACTCAAAATTGAAGACAATAAACTTGTAATTTCGATTCTTGGTGGAAGTTTAGGTTCAGAAAAAATAAATAGAACAATTGAGAAAAATATTGATTTTATTATTTCTCAAAATGTTTTTATAATTTGGCAATGTGGAAAAAATTACCTCAAAGATTTTAATAAATATAACTCAGAATCAGTTTTTGTCACTGACTTTATAGATGATATAGATTCTACATATTATTCATCTGATGTAATAATTGCTAGAAGTGGGGCATTAACTCTTTCAGAATTAGCAGTTGTCTCAAAACCAGCTATCTTAATTCCTTCTCCTAATGTAGCAGAGAATCATCAATTACAGAACGCAAAATCTATTGAAGATAAACATGCATGTATTTGTATTGAAGAGAAAGATTTAGATATAATATTTAAAAATAAACTCGATTTAATCTTAAAAGATAAAAATTTACGAGAAGAACTTTCTCATAATATTTCCTTATTAGCATTACCTAATGCTTCAAATGATATTATTGAACTCATAAAAAAACATTTGAATAATGACTAATAAAAAATATTTTTTTATTGGAATTGGAGGTATAGGAATGTCTTCTGTTGCTCAATTTCTTCACGATAAGGGAAATACTGTTTTTGGATATGATCAATCCAATAACAGTACAATTGAAATATTATCAATTAAAGGAATTCGTGTCACTAATAAATTAAATCTTGATGAAATTCCTGGAGATATGATGGGAGAGGATTTGGTAATTGTATATACTCCTGCAATTAAAAGTGATAATTATTACCTTGATTATTTTATTTCAAATGGAAATAAAATTTATAAAAGATCAGAAAT
>CABXRG010000011.1 GCA_902514615.1 uncultured Bacteroidota bacterium
TTTAATTTCTCTTTTTATATTTTTTAAATTTTGAGAATTGGTAAGATCTCCATTTAACTGATCTCTTATATTATTCAGATAATCATTCCTTTGAGATATAAAATTAACCTTGCTAAAAAGCTCTCTTCTTTTTAATTTTAACTCTTCATTAATTTTATCTTTTTCTAGATTTAATCTTCTATTTTTTTCTTTTTGTAAATCATTATTGAATTTCAACGATAAAAGGATCAATAATAAAATTGATGATGATAGAATAGAGACTAGAATAATTCTGTTAGTTCTCACCCTAGATAATCTTAGGTCATTTTGCTTTTCACTTACAAGTATTAGGTTCTCTAGAGTATTAAATTCATTTTCCTCTTGTTTTATTGATGGGTCTTCATTGTAAAAGATAATTGAATCTTTAACACTTAATAAATTATTGATAGACCCTTCATCAGAATATATTTTTTCAAGAAGTTTAAAATTATCTAATTTTTGGGATTGATTAATATTTTTATCACTAAGGTTTTGTTGAATAAATTCCTTTGCTTTGGAGCTCATTCCCATTAAATAATATGCATTTGAAATTTTAATATTAACATTTATGATTCTTTGTGGAATCGATACGGTTAGATCTTTTGCTAAAAACAAGTATTCTAAAGACTCTTCCATTTTACCTTGTGATTTTAAAAGATCAGCATAAACTAGATTTGCCTGAGCATATAAAACTTGTGATTCCTTGAATAAGACATCATCTAATGATGAATTTTTTTCATGTACGGTCTTTATTTTATTATAATAATCCACAACCAACTCAACATTATCCGATATAAAGAATAAATTCATATATGAAAGATATACTTGAATAATTTCTGTATACCTAATTGCACTGCTGTTAACCCTTTCAAAAACTTGATCTAATAGCTCTTCAGATGATTTTAGATCTCCTTGATCTCTTTTAATTAATGCCAAATTAAGTAGGGAAGTATTAATTCCATAATATTTTTCATCATCATAATTTGAATCAAATAATTGAAAGTTATCTAAAGCCTCGTTATAAAATTTTTCGGCATTTACATAATCCTCTTTTTGATAGTATACAATACCCATTGAATTAAGAACCCAGGGCGGTTTAATCACATTTTTATTTCTTCTTTTACTTGGCTTTAACAGATCATAAAGCTCTAAAGACTTAGATAAATATTCAAATGAAGTTTTATATTCTCTTAAAAAATAATATACCTCACCTAAATAGTAATTTGTGTTTACATATTCAAGAGTAATTTCTTCTTCATCCTTAAAAGATTCAAGAGCCAAAAAACCAAATTCTAAAGCTTTTTGTGGCTCTGCAGCCTTATATTTTACAATTGAATCATTCAGAGATCCAATAAAATTTTGAGCATTAAGATTGTTGAAAACTGATCCTACAACTATAAATATAAATAGGGGTATATATTTTATGTTTTTTATCATTTAAATTCACTTACACTTCCTTCCCAATCTGGATCTGCTGATCCAAACCATTTTCCATTTATTGAATCTAGAGCTATCGCATGGACTCTTCCAAAATAAGCTTTAGTTCTAATCATTTCTACATTAAATGACTCTGGATAAAATTCGTAATCATTTAAATGATTTATACCCAAATGACTTTCTATATAAATTGGACTTTCAGACTTGTATACTCTAGGAAAAAATATTGCATCTACTAAAGGCATACCTGTCTTAAGATATCTGTATGCAACTTGATTTATTGCTACAGGTATTTTGTTTCCACCTGCAGCTCCAAGAGCAAGAACAACTTTATCACCCTTGCTAAATATAGTAGGTGAAATATGTGAAGATGCTCTGTCGCCTGGCTTATCTTCTCCAAGATAACCGCCTAGATATGGCCCCATTGTAACATTATATAAAAAACCCAAACCTTTGGATGCAACCTTGGAGCCCATATTTGGACCTAAAGTTTGAGTAAGAGAAACTACATTTCCATACTTATCTGAAGTTGTTAAGTGTGCAGTATGTCCTTGAGCCATATCAGCCACTTCTGATTTTTTAATTTGATCAATGCTCACAATATCTGTATGATTGTTCTCAATATCTAATGCAATTTGCTTAGCCCTATCAACAGACAAAATACTTTTCACTGAATCAACATCTTTTTGATAAGTTCTATATCTATATGCCTCTTCAACAGCTCTTGATACTTTTAAATTCCAATCTCTTTCTGATTCAATTTTTAATTGGTCCATTATTTGAATCATCTGTATTGTAATTGATCCATAGGAAGGAAGATTTAAAGTGTTGATGTCATACCCATTAAACTTACCCGTCAATACTTCTGATTCTTTTGCAGAATAATTTTTCAAATCCTCTGTAGTAATAAACCCACCATTGGATTGAATATCATCAGTAATTTTTTCAGCAATTTCTCCTTCATAAAAACCCTTTTTACCATTTTTTGATATCACTCTAAGAGTTTTAGCTAAGTCTTTTTGTATTAGTATATCTCCTGGCTTAAAAGATTCTCCATTAGAATTCAAAAAATACATTTTTGTACCTTCAAATGATTCAATTTTTTCCTTTTCATATTGCTGTCTTTTGATTTCACCAGGCAAAATTAAAAACCCATTTTCTGCTATATCTATAGAAGGTGCCATAATAGTCTCGAGGTCTAAAACTCCATTTTCTTCATGAAGCTTTATCAGTCCAGCAACAACCCCTGGAATTCCAATAGTTTTATACCCATAACTTGGTAAATCAGTTTCATTATTATTAAAACTTTCAGGTATTTGTGTTGTAGCGTCAATTCCCAAAATTTTACCTTCAGCCTGCTTATAAATAACCTGAAGTCTACCACCTATTCCACTCATACTTGGCTCAACCACCGATAAAGTAAAAGCAGAGGCAACAGCTGCATCAAAAGCATTTCCACCTTTAGAATACATTATTTCACCTGCTTTAGATGCAAGTGGATGCGGCGAGGAGATAAAACTATTTGAGTACGGAGTATCTTCACTACAACTAATTAGAAAAAATGAAAATATTATAATTAAGAATTTATTTTTCATAAGACAAAAAAAAGGTTTGTAAAATTTACAAACCTTTTTTGAAAGTATTACTTTTTTTTAAAGTATTATTGATTCACTTGTGTTTTTGTGAATATTCCTGGATCTTCTGCTGGTGCATTAGAGTTAGAATTTAACTCTGTTGCAGCATATGGCATTCTTTCAGGATATGGAGGATTTGGTCCACTAACTAGAACAAAAGGTACAGAATATGCACTATCAGACTTTCTTAGTCTTCTAGCATCATTAAATGGCATATGCATACCAAATCCTGAGACATATCTTTCTTCAATAACCTCTCTAAGAAATGCAGTATTAGCATCAACACCATCTGTATTTTCAATTCCACCTGAATTAAAGTCAGATGAAACAAATGCTTCATAGTTATATGGGTTAGAGTTATGATTACTATTTAAGTTACCACCTGAATTAAGCCAAGATCTAACATTATTTAAATGTGGTAGACCGTCAGCTAAGCTCCCTTGTCTTGCTTTTGCTTCAGCTAAAATTAATTGATTCTCAAAATATGTTACCATATTTTGCGGTTCAGTTTCAGCAATTACACCTGTATTTGCTGACCCACTTGAAGAATTAATCTTATAATATCCATATCTAGCAGTTTCATCAGTTTTTGCATGATTTCTATTGGTAGAATATGAATTACTTAAAAGTTGAAGTAAATAACTCTCTTCACCACCTGAAGAGTTTCCAAGGTCACCTGCTCTTGAACCATTTAATATAGTTGCAAACAAGTTTGTGTCTCCAGCTTGGATTCCAGGAGGATTAAATTTCATGTCTCCTGATGCACTACTTATTCCATTACTAGCAGCAGCAATAGCAGCGGCATAATCTTTTTTATGTAGATTAAATCTAGCAATTAATGTATAAGCTGCTTCAATCCATTTATCCTTGTTACCACCATAGATAATATCTTGAGCTAAACTACCAGATGAAGCTGATTGAAGAGTTGAAATACCAGATGTTAACTTTTGAATAGCTGTGCTATATACCGAAGTTTGTGAATCAAAAGTTGGATCCTCTATTTCAGGATTACCTGCTTCACTATATGGAATTCCACCCCAAAGAGAAGCAGCAGTTCCAAAAGCATGACCTTCAATAATTTCAGCTATTCCTACTAATAATGTATTAGAGGAATTATTTTGTAGCTGTCTCATATTGTTAAGAACTCCCACATAGAGAGCAAACCACTCGCTGTTTGACTCAACGGTTGATAAATTATATCCGTATATATTTGAATATAAAGAACTAAATCCAATTAATTGACCAGAATACATTCCGCTAATTCTATTTAGATGACCTAATTGCAATTGAATATTTGCCAATTGTGCCCCTGTTAAAAATAGTTTATCCTCAACATCAGTAATTAGGATATCATTTGGATTTGAATTAATGTCTTCATTTAAGTCTTCACAAGAAAATGAGAAAACAATTAGAAGAGCTAATATTGATTTTGTAAATAATTTTTTCATTTTATTAATAATTTATTGTTAAACTGAAAAGAAAACCTTTCGTCTGAGGGTTTGTGAAATACTCAACACCTTGAGCTACACTAACACCTTTTGTGTTAATCTCAGGATCGATCCCATCAACATTATTAATGTTAATTAAGTCTCTACCTGTAAAAGTCAATATAACATCACTTAGTCCGATATTTTTGACAACTGGAGTGTCTAAAACATAACTAAGAGAAAGATCTCTTAATTTAGTCCATGTAGCATCAGCTATTGAGAAGTTATAAGCTTGGTTATCACCAAAACCACCTCCAATACCTGTTCTATACCAGTTTTCATCAAGAAGAACCGGGCCTGCACCAAAGTCCTTAACATTTCCTCTAACAGTTGTTCCAGATGGAATTGTAGATCCTTTGTAATTAACAAGAGACTGATCTAGAGTGAATCTGTTAGCAGTTTCTTGAGTTGTTCCAAATCTTCTTAATACCCATAATGTTCTTGGAGAAAATTCACCACCATGTGAATGTTCTAGAACAGCATTAAGTCTAAATTTCTTATATCTCATATTTAAAGAAATACCACCTCTCCAGTCTGGATTAGGATCACCTAATACAATAGGACTAGAAGTTATTTGTGGGAAACCATTTGAGTTAAGATCGAAACTTCCATCAGCATTTGTTTTTGAACCTGTTCCATAAAGTGTTCCTAAAGGATATCCAACAATTGCTCTAGAACTAACTGATGCTCCAGGAGACAAGTTTATAGACTCTGTTCCGTATAAATCTGTTACTTCATTTTCATTTGTAGACCAATTTAGTGCTGTTGATAAACCAAAGTCATCATTATCGATTAAATCTAATCCTAAGTCAATTTCCATTCCATTGTTTGTCATCTCACCATAGTTACCATATTGAGTTGAGAAACCAGTTGATGGAGATAAAGAAACATCTAATAAGATTCCTTCAATTATATTATCATAATATGTAAGGGATAGAGATACTTTATCATCAAAAAATCTAAAATCTCCACCTATTTCCCATTCAGTTTTTATTTCAGGTTCAAGATTTGGATTTCCAAGGTTATTATCTAATCTAAAACCACCTCCAAATAAATTACTGTCAAGAGGGTCACTATAAGTTGAGTAGCTAAATCCTCCCTCAGCTAATGTTTCAAACTTATGAGCAGAAGGCTGAACACCTACTTGACCCCAAGAAGCTCTAAGCTTAGCGAAAGACATTAAATTAGACTGAACGACATCTTCTGTTAAAACCCATGCCGCATCTGCAGATGGGTAGAAAAATGTTCCTTTTATAGTTGAAGAAGCTTCTTGAGTTCCTGAAACATTAATGAATAACTGGTCACTTATATCAAAATTTAATATTCCATAACCTCTATTTGATCTATTAAATGTTTTGAAACCATCAAAAGTTGAAGCTTCTGAAGATGTATTCAGAGAAGTAGTTCTTTTTGAGGAATTAACAAGGAATCCTGTTATATTTCCAGATAATCTACTGTATTTTCTGTCATTATAACTCCAACCTACTGTAGCTGTAAGGTTAACCTCATCAGACAGTTCAAAATTAGCTTTTCCAATAACATCTAATGCAGAATTTCTTATATCCAATGCATCTTCTTGATATTGACCATTAGCTCTAGAACTTACATCTCCAATTGGGAAGAAGTAAGTTCTTTTATCATCTGCAACATCTAAGTTTCCTCTAGTTATTACTGATAACCAGTTAGTAGGTTTAATTGTTAATTGAGGAGTAATAGAAACTCTGTTAACTCTTGTGCTAGACTCTTGCTCATTAACTGTCCAAAGTGGATTTGTATATGATTGATTAGAGCTTTGCCCAATTGATTTTCTATATGATCTACCTCTGTTTATATACTCAGTTCCACCTGAACTAAAATAAGATCCTTTATAATCTCTTTGATCAAAATCCGGTGGAGTTCTAAGAAGACCTAGCATTAAACCTGATACATTTGAACTTTGTTGTATTCTGTTTGAATCAGTGTAAGTATATGCCATTCTAGTTGATAAAGTCATTTTATCATTTAGTTTAGCCTCATAATTTAACCTAGCGTTAGTTCTTTCATAACTTGAGTTCTTTATTATACCATCTTGTTCTAGATGACCTAAACTAAAGAAGTAGTTACTGTTTTCATTTCCTCCACTAATAGTTAAGTCGTTTTGTATAGCATTACCTGTGCTAAATACAGAGTTAAAGTTTTCGTCAACAAATGTATCAGTAGAGTTTTTAGTAGCTACTGCCTCATACCTTCTGCCGTTTTCAGCTAAAAAGTATGCTCCAGATTTGAATGCATCAGCACCACCAGATCTTTCAGGAATATAATCTCCCCATGATTCCGCTCTAGTTTCACCATAAACTCCAGATCTTCCTTGACCCCAAGTATTCTGCATATCAATTCTTTCAGAAATTTCATCGAAAGAATATGATGACTTAAATGAAATTTTTGCTTTTCCTCTTTTACCTTTTTTAGTTGTAATTACTACAACACCATTAGCAGCTCTACTTCCATATAGTGATGCAGCAGATGCACCTTTCAATACGTTAACAGATTCAATATCACTTGGATTAATGTCATTTAAACGTGATCCTTGAGAAACACCACCATTTCCACCAGTAATATTATTACCACCAGCATAAGATGTTGAATTATCCATTGGAACACCATCAACAATAATTAATGGTTGTATTGATCCGTCAATTGTATTAGCACCACGAATTCTAATTGTACTTCCAGCACCTGGATCACCATTAGATCTTGTAATTCTCACACCTGATGCTTTACCGCTTAAAGCATTAACAACAGTAGGTTCAGCTGATCTAATTACATCATCTGTGTCTATAACACTAGACGTAGAACCCTGTTGGTCCCGAACGGCTGCAAAACCTAGAGCTGTAACAACAACTTCTTCAAGTTCATTGTCAAGCTGTAATGATATATTTAAACCGGACTGTCCATCAGCAGTTATATATTGGGTTGTATATCCAATAAAACTAATTGCAAGAATTTGTCCTTGACTAGCAGTAATTTCAAAGTTTCCGTCAAAATCTGTCGAAACTCCTGTGTTGGTATCTTCGATAATAACATTAGCACCTGGAAGGGGCACTCCATTTTCATCACTAACTATACCAGTAACTGAGTTTTGAGCAAAAGAAAATAACGTAAACATTAAAAATACTGTGCTTAGTATTTTTTTCATATAGATTGATTTTTTTATTGTTTAGTTTTTAATTTAACTTTGATGAAGGTAAAATTTATTTTACAACAAAACCAATCTAATTAAAAAAAAATGAATACTGTTACATATACTTGTGAAAAATGCGGAATGTCAGTTAAAAGTCAGTGTGCTAAGTGTGATACTCCATTAAAAAATAAGTCTATAACAATTGATAATGGTGATCAAGTACAAGTTTCTTATTGTCCTGATTGTGACGGGATGATTAAGTCTCCAATGTGTTGTGGAGATGACATGTCATGTGAGATTTAATTGTTATCTTTTATTACAGGATACTTAATACCTAACTGCTCTAAGTAATTATCATATTTTGTCTCATCAAAGTAGAATTCTTTTATTTGCCCTTTATATTGACTCATAATATCTTTATTCAAGTAGATAGCAGGTGGATCATCTTTTGATATCATTGGCCTGTATGTAGTCTCTTTATTTTGAATATTTTCAAAATAATCTTTAGCCTCATTAAGTTTATTAGGTTTTAGAAGAAAATCTAATGTTGTCATAGCTACAACTTTAGCACCTGCGTTAGCTCCCTTATGAGCAATTGGTGTTGCCATTGCAATAGAATTTGACCAGTGATGACCTTGAAGCCCAGGAATATTTGATGGGAACCTTAAAGTTACTGTTGGAACCTTCCAAGATATATCTCCTATATCATCTGAACCACCACTAATTTTATATGGCAGTGGGGCACCAATAGGCCTAAGTTTATCTGCAAGTCCATTAATATTATCTGAATTAACCTCTTTTTGAACTGCTCTAGCTAACTGTTGATCATTATCTGACCAGGTTGGTAAACCTACATTTTCAATATTTTCATACATCTGCTCTGCTATTATTTTATTGAAGTGTCTTGGCCAAGCTGTTCCAAGTATTCTTGATTTAAAAGATGTATTGGTCATTAATGAAGCTCCTTCTGCCATTTTATTTGCAGATTCATACATATCCATAATACCTTCATATGTAACATCTCTTAAATAGAACCATATTGATGCCTTTGAAGGAACTACATTAGGTTGATCACCTGCGTCTGTAAATATTGAATGCGACCTCTTTAGAGGATGAAGATGCTCTCTTTTGTAATTCCACCCAATATTCATTAATTCTGCAGCATCAAGCGCACTTCTGCCTCTCCATGGTGCTCCAGCAGAGTGAGCAGTTTCTCCATCAAAAGTATATTCGACAGAAATTAATCCAGTACCAGTAGCTGGTCCCCATGAAACTCCAAGATTACTACTTACATGTGTAAAAATACACATGTCTATATTGTCAAAATAACCATCTCTTACATACCATGCTTTAGTACCAATTTGTTCTTCTGCAACACCAGGCCATATGACAAGTTTTCCTTCTATATTATTGTCTAACATTATTTTTTTAACTGAAAGAGCTGCAGTAATTACAACTGGCAAACCAGAGTTGTGTCCTTCTCCGTGTCCGGGAGCTCCCTCGATTATTGGCTTATGATATGCTACGCCAGGATACTGCGATGCTTTAGGGATACCGTCAATATCACTACCAAGTGCTATTGTTGGCCCATTAGTTCCATTTGACCATGTTGCAAACCATGCTGTTGGTACACCAGAAATTTCATTTTCTATTTCAAAACCATTCTCAGCTAGAATTGAAGTTAGATAATTTGATGTTTGAAATTCCTGAAAACCAAGTTCAGAAAAGCTAAAAACTTTGTCAACCATAACCTGAGTTAATTTTTTATTCTCTTCAACCAATTGCACTGCTTGATTTTTAAGGTTATCTATCTTTCTATTAGAATATTTATTCTGTGATTGAAGATTCGTAAATGTTCCAAACAGAATTATGAATGTGATTAGTTTGTTAAAATTTCTCATGATAAAATATTTAGTAATAATGTCTTTTAAATGATTCTATTGCAGCATATTCTGCAAGTCCCATCTTTTTATATTTTTCTGCTGTTTCATTATTTCTTTCCTCCGCTCTTACCCAGAATTCTCTTAAGTCTTGTCCTTGAAACATTACTCCATCTTTTTGAGTTTGGTGATAGAAAATAGCCTTTCTTTTTCTTAGAACTTGGGCAGGACTCATCGGTACGGCCATGTCTATTTCATGAATATCCCATTCTAACCATGCTCCTCTATATAGCCAGAGCCAACAATCTTTGATGAATTTTTCCCCCTTAAGAGAACCTAATGCCTCAAAAATAATATCAAGACAAACTTTATGTGTCCCATGAGGATCCTCTAGATCTCCAGCAGCATATATTTGATGTGGTTTAATCTTATTAATTAAAGATGATGTCATTAACACATCTTTTTTTGAAGCTGGATTTTTTTTAATTCTACCTGTTTCATAGAAAGGAAGATTCATAAAATGTGTATTTGTATCTGGAATTCCGAAATACCTCGTAGCAGCAACAGCCTCTCTTTTTCTAATAAAACCTTTAAGTTTTCTAACTTCAAGTGAATCTATTTTATCTGGCTTTTTATTTTTTAGCTCTTTAATCAAAGGTTTGATCTTAGATTTTAATTCACTAGTAAACATATCACTTGAGACTTCAATGAATTTAAGGGCATCATGATCAGAGACAGCCACATTACCTGAGGCCTGATATGCTATGTGAACATCGTGACCTTGCGACACTAATCTATCAAAAGTACCACCCATTGAGATTACATCATCATCAGGATGAGGACTAAATATTATAACTCTTTTTGGATTAGGACTTTTTCTTTCAGGTCTTGTTGAATCATCTGATCCTGGTTTTCCACCAGGCCATCCACTAATAGTGTTTTGAAAATGATTAAACATATTTATATTTAATCCATAAGATGAGCCTTCAAGTGCAAGTAGGTCTGATAGACCATTTTTATTATAATCCTCATCAGTTAATTTTAAAATAGATTTTTCAGTAGTCTCACATAACCATACTATTGCTTTTCTTTTCATTAAATCTGTCCATTCGCAAGGACCAACTAGCCATGGTGTTTTAAATCTAGTTAACTCACTTGAACATTCTTTGTCTAAAACTAAAGTTGTATTCTTATGATTTTGCAAATAAGTAGTAGGAATCAGTGATGTTATATTGTTTTCAACTGACTTTTTAACAACAAGGCTTTTTTGAATTCCCCAAGCCATCATAATAATTCTCTTTGAATTAAAAATTGTCCTTACACCCATAGTTAGAGCCTTAGATGGGACATTTTCAATGCCATTAAAACTTTTACTAGCATCAAATCTTGTAGTGTGGTCTAATGTGATAAGTCTAGTTGTAGAATTAAAGTGGGACCCCGGTTCGTTAAAACCAATATGACCAGTTCTTCCTATCCCTAACAACTGAATATCAACACCTCCATTTTTTTCAATGTTTTTTTCATAAGAAGAACAAAAATTTTTAATCTCTTTTTCATTTATTTCCCCTGAAGGAATATTTATATTTTCTTTAGGAATATCTATATGATCAAATAAATTCTCATTCATAAAGTGATGATAACTATTATTGTCATCTTTTTTAATAGGATAGTATTCATCTAAATTATATGCTATTACATTAGAGAAGCTTAATGATTCTTCATTATGAATTCTTATAATCTCTTGATAAACTTTAGTTGGAGAGGATCCTGTTGCAAAACCTATTACACAGTTTTTGTTTTTTACTTGTTTAGATTTTATTAAATCACAAATTTCTCTAGCAATCATGACTGATGCTAATTGAGAGTTTTCAAAAGTTACAGTATGAAGTTTTTCAAATCTGGTTTCTTCATTAATTCCAGGAGATTGGTATTTAAGATTTTTTTTAGCCATTTTCATATAGATTATGAAACTATAAAGTTAATAATGTTTTAATCAATTTATTCTTTTGTTTTTTTAATTTTACTGAATCAACAATAAAAACTCAAATATCATAGTATGAATACGATCATTATAGGAAGTGGACCAGCTGGTTATACAGCTGCAATATATGCAGCAAGAGCAGATCTCAATCCAATTATATATACTGGCTTAGAACCTGGCGGACAATTAACTACAACAACTGAAGTTGACAATTTTCCTGGTTATCCAAAAGGTATAGATGGACCTACTATGATGAATGAATTAAAAGAACAAGCAGAAAGATTTGGAACAAAAGTTGAAATTGATTTTATATCTAAAGTTGATTTCTCAAAAGAAAAGGGTGGTTTGCACAAGTTGTACACTCAAAATGGAGATGAAATTAAATCTAAAACTGTTATAATTAGTACAGGAGCTTCTGCCAAATATCTAGGTCTAGAGAGTGAGAAAAGATTAATCGGTGGAGGAGTTTCAGCGTGTGCTGTGTGTGATGGTTTTTTCTATAAGAATCAAGATGTTGCTATAGTAGGAGGAGGAGATACTGCAATTGAAGAAGCTACATATTTAGCAAAAATATGTAGTAATGTTACTATGTTAGTTAGAAAAGATCACTTTAGAGCTTCTAAAGCTATGCAAAACAGAATAGCTAATTTTGACAATATTAAAGTTTTATTCAATCACGAAATAGAAGAAGTAATTGGAGAAAATGTTGTGGATGGAATTAAGGTTAAAAATAATCTTGATCAAGAAATTTCAGAAATAAATATTACAGGCCTATTTATTGCAATTGGACATTCTCCAAATACAGATATATTTAGAGGCATTGTTGATATGGATGATAGCGGTTACATCTTAACTGATAAAATTTCTACAAAAACAAATATTCCTGGAGTCTTTGCAGCAGGTGATGTTCAAGATAAGGATTACCGCCAGGCAATAACTGCTGCAGGCACTGGTTGTATGGCAGCACTTGATGCTGAGAGATATTTACAAGAAGTCTAGACTCGTTTGGTTGCCTTTAACCATCTAATAGGTATGTTGTCATTAAGAGCATCTAAATAATCACTTTCTAAACACGGTAGGTAAGAAATAGATTTATTCTTTGATGAATCAACTAACATCCACCATTTTTCTGAGATTTTACTTTTATAAAAAATTATGTCTCTTCCTGAAGTTTGGACAATGTATTTATTAAAAGTTTGTGAGTCATTAAAATCAGATTCAATAATTCTCTTATCAACTCCATCTAAAAAATACCATATTATTTCAGAATATAATTTACTTGAAACCTTATTGTCACTTAGCTCGAATAAACCTAAAAAATTAGTTTTATTACTTTGACCTGCATATTTAGTTAAAATACATGCTAATCTAGAATCAATACCATTAGGATTCCCTTGGTCTTGATCAAAAGATGCTGAAAAAGATAAAGATTTCATGTCAAAACCTACAATATTTGCATTTCTCATTACAGGTTCAGCTTTCATGTTATTCTCTGTGATTTCTCCTAAAGAAATATATTCAAAAAATAACTTTTCCATTAACTGAAGTTCATCATGGGAACATAAATGTCTTTGATATCCAATATTAGTGAAGTCATTTAAACTATTTGAATCATCAATAATAATCTTGTTCATGTAGGTCCTTCCTGAAACCAATTCAGATTCCTGATAAAGATCAAATTGATTATCGATTGAAACTATATTAACTTTATCAGAATATGAGTCAAAAGATTTAAAAATTGGGTATATCAAGTCATTACTTCCTCCTATAATTATTAATACTATTTTTTTATATAATAATTCTTTACATATTTCATAAAGCGCATGATAAGTATCATCAACAGTATTTCCATTAGGAAGGTTTCCTAAATCAGATATCGATAATTTCCAATTACTAAATTTTAACTTATAAAACTCCTTTCTAAGAGAATTTAAATCCTGATGAGCAGATTGAAAAAAAGAATTTCTACTCTCATTAACACCTATAACACAAACATTTGCAGACTCTAAATTAGGAAGTCCTAGTGATGATGTATGAATAGATAGTTTTTTATATATAGAGCCTTGCAAATAATTTTCATTTAACTCATTAATTAAGCTATCTGAAACAGGTTTGAGTAGGTCAAGACTCATTTTTTCTTTTTAGGATTTAGATATTTTTGTGCAATTTCTAATGTAATTGTTTTAGGGTCAATCTCTTTTGGAATTTCTACTTTCTTTTTTCCTTTAGAAATAATAGACCTGCCCCATCTTCCCTTTTCAACTTTAATATCTTCATCTTCCCAGTGAGAAATTAGCTTTTCTTTTTCCTTTTTAATTTTAAGCTCAATTAGCTCCTCTATTTCATTAATAGATAAGTTGTCAAAGTCATAAGATTTGTTAACATTAATAAATATATCATTCCATTTAATAAAAGGGCCAAATCTTCCTTTTCCTTTGGTAACTGGTAGGTCATTATAAATATGGACGGGTTCATCAGCTTTTAGCTTTTCATCTATTAATTCGATTGCCTTATTTATTTCAACAGAATGTGGATCAAGATCGTTAGGAATTGAAATAGACTTAGTTGAAAATTTAATATAAGGACCATACCTGCCATTATTAACAGTTACAATTTCATCTTTATAACTTCCAATTTCTTTAGGGAACTTAAATAACTCTAAAGCTTCTTCAAGATTTATAGTATCAAGTTGTTGGTCTTTAGTTAAACTTGCAAAAACAGGCTTTTCTTCTTCATCTATTGTACCAATTTGAGCAATTGGCCCAAATTTTCCTAACCTAACTTTTACAACTCTTCCTGAAGCAGGATCTGAGCCTAAAACTTTTTCACCAGATTGTCTCTCTGCATTATCTCTAACTTCATTTACATTTTCATGAAAACCTCCATAAAATTGTTTTATAATATCTGTCCAATTCTGATCACCTGTTGCAATCTTATCAAAATTCTTTTCAACCTCAGCTGTAAAGCCATAATCTAAAATATTATTAAAGTTGTCAACTAGAAAATCGTTAACTATCATTCCAATATCGGTTGGAACTAACTTCCCTTTATTAGATCCTGTTTTTTCTATTAGAATACTCTCATTAATAACATCTTGTTTGAATTCAATGAAATTATATTTCCTTTCTACTCCCTCATTAGCTCCTTTTACGATATATCCCCTGTTTTGAATTGTTGAAATGGTAGTTGCATATGTAGCTGGTCTTCCAATTCCAAGTTCTTCAAGTTTCTTAACTAAGGAGGCCTCAGTAAATCTAGAAGGTGGTCTAGAAAAAGATTCTTTTGAAGAAATGTTTAATAAATTTAGTTTTTCATCAACATTAAGTACAGGCAGAACACCTTTTTCTTCCTCTACTTCATCATCAGTTCCTTCATTATAAACCCTAAGAAAACCATCAAATTTTATAACCTCACCTCTCGCAATAAAAATTTGATCATATGAATTTGATTTAATATTAACTACAGTTCTTTCAATTTGTGCATCAGACATTTGAGAAGAAATTGTTCTTTTCCAAATTAATTCATATAATCTTTGTTGATCATAATCGGAGGTAATCTCCTCTACATTAATATCTGTTGGCCTAACAGCTTCATGTGCTTCTTGAGCAGATTTGTTTTTATTTTTATAATTCCTAATATTAACATATTCATTTCCATACTTGGTTTCTATCTTTTCAACAATTGAGGATTTCGCATCATTTGAAAGAGTAACACTATCAGTTCTCATATAAGTTATAAGTCCTGCTTCATATAATTTTTGTGCAGTAGACATTGTTCTAGTCACACCGAAACCCAGCTTTCTTGAAGCTTCTTGTTGAAGAGTAGAGGTTGTAAAAGGTGGAGTTGGAGATTTTTTTCCAGGTTTTTGTTCTGTACTGGCAACATTAAATAAAGAACCGTAGTTTTTTCCAAAAAATTCTTTTACTTCATCTTTAGAAGAAAATTTTTCATTGAGTTCAGCTTTAAACTTAACACCTAAACCTGTCTCAAAAACTGCAATTGATTTATAAGAACTTTTAGTCATGAAAGTTTTGATTTCTCTTTCTTTTTCAACTATTAGTCTAACGGATACTGATTGAACTCTACCAGCTGAAAGACCAGCCTTAACTTTTCTCCATAAAACAGGTGATAATTCATAACCAACAAGTCTGTCTAAAACTCTTCTGGCTTGTTGAGCATTCACCAAATTAAAATTAATTTCCCTAGGACTTTCAAGAGCTTTTAAAATTGCATTTTTTGTGATTTCATGGAATACTATTCTCTCGTAATCTTTATTAATTAAACCTAGATTTTCATATAGGTGCCAAGCTATAGCCTCACCTTCCCTATCTTCATCACTTGCTAACCAAACCTTATCAGAGTCTTTGACATATTTTTTCAAATCTCTTATTATTGGTTTTTTTTCAGTTGGAACAACATATTTAGGTTTAAAATCATTTTCAACATCAACTCCAAGTTCTTTAACAGGAAGGTCTGAAATATGCCCAACGCATGATACTACCTTAAAGTCTTGTCCTAAAATCTTTTCAATTGTTTTAGCTTTAGTAGCTGATTCAACAATAACTAAATTCTTTGGCATATTATAATTTTGGGCCTAAAGTAAATAGATTTATTGTTATGATTAAAAAAAAAATAAAAATTTTAAAATTTGTTTAACATAATTGTTTGATAATTTTAAAGATACTAATTTTGTATACTCATGAAAGTAGAACAGATTTACACTAAGTGTTTATCACAAGGATCATATTATATTGAAAGCAATAATGAGGTTGCTATTATTGACCCTATAAGGGAGATTGATACATATATTGAAAAAGCAAAAAAAAATAATTCAAAAATTAAATACATTTTTGAAACTCATATTCACGCAGATTTTATTAGTGGTCATTTGAACCTAGCTAAAAAAACAAATGCAGAAATTATTTATGGGCCTAAATCTGAGACAAAATTTGATAAGACTACTGCAAAAGACTATGAAGAATTTAAGATTGGTAATATAACTATTGTTGCTATTCATACACCGGGGCATACAATTGAAAGCACTACATATTTATTAAGAGATGCTAACGGTACTGACCATGCTATATTTACTGGTGACACATTATTCCTAGGTGATGTTGGAAGACCAGACTTGTCCCAAAATTCAGATATGAATAATAGAGATTTAGCGTCTATGCTATATGATAGCCTTAGAAATAAAATAATGATTTTAAATGATGATGTAGTTGTTTATCCTGGTCATGGTCAAGGAACTTCATGTGGCAAAGATTTAAGTTCAGAAACAATTGGAAGACTTGGAGATCAGAAAAAGACAAATTATGCATTAAGAGATAAAATGACTAAAGAAGAGTTTATAAAGGAAGTTTTAAATGGTCTTCTCGACCCCCCAAAGTATTTTCCCTCAAATGTTGAGCTTAATAAAAATGGGTATCTAGAATCACAAATAATTTTAAAAGAATCTTTAAACGCTTTTGATGCAAATAAAGTTGAAGAATTAATCAAGGATATAATTTTACTGGATGTAAGAAATGAAAATGATTTTTCAGAATCTCATATTCCTGGTTCTATTTTTATTGGTCTTGATGGAAGGTTTGCTCCATGGGTTGGAGAATTACTGGAAGATATTGAAAAACCTATAATACTTTTAGCTCCAGAAGGAAGAGAAGAAGAAGCAATTACTAGGCTTTCAAGAGTTGGATTTGACAACATTAAAGGATACTTAAAGGGGGGTGTTAAATCCTGGATTGAATCAAACAGGCAAACTAACTCTATAGAAAACATTAAGGCTAAAGATTTTGTTAGTTTAAATTCAAAATTTGATTTAGACGTTCTAGATGTAAGATCCCAAAATGAAAATTTGAATGGTTCTGTAAATGGTTCATTCAATATTCCCCTTATAAATCTTTCTGAAAATATAATGAAAGTAAAGCCTAATAATAAAACTTACGTATACTGTAAAGGTGGGTACAGAAGCATGATTGCCAGTTCAATCCTAAATTTAAATGGTATAAAGAATATTACTAATATCATTGGTGGATATGACAAAATTAGCTTCCATATAAACCAGTGTTAGCATTATTAAAAAAATAATATTTCCTTTTTTTTTGTAAATTAAAATTAAATTTTAATCTATGAAAGCCAAACTTATATTCAGTATTGCAACTTTAATTGTTTCATTTTTTTCTTTTGGTCAAAAAGAGAAATCTAATTCAAATTTTAATCAGGATTTGTATAGCTCATTAGAATACAGACTTGTTGGACCTTTTAGAGGGGGAAGAGCGGGTACTGCTGTTGGAGTTGCAAATAACTCTAATTTATATTATATGGGGACCGCTGGAGGGGGAGTATGGAAAACAGAAGATTCAGGTAATACATGGCAATCGATAAGTGATGGTTTTTTTGGAGGAAGTATTGGAGCAATTGCGGTCAGCGAATCAGATACAAATATCATTTATGTAGGAGAAGGAGAACAAACTCTGCGTGGAAATGTTTCTTCAGGTCATGGATTATGGAAAAGTAATGATGCAGGAGAAACATGGAATTATATTGGTTTGCCAAAGTCAGAACATATTTCAAGGATAAGGATTCATCCTCAAAACCCAAATATTGTTTACGTTGGAGTAATTGGAAACTTGTGGAAACCTAATGTTGAAAGAGGTCTTTATAAAACAATTGATGGGGGTGAAAATTGGGAAAAAATTCTTTATGTTTCTGATAAAGCAGGAATTGGTGACCTAATTATTGATCCAAATAATTCTAGAATTATCTATGCTACTACCTGGGAAATGAAGAGAAATGGTTATAGGATGGATAGTGGAGGTCCAGACTCAAAAATTTTTAGAAGCTATAATGGAGGAGATTCATGGGAAGATATATCAGAATTTAGTGGTTTACCAGCATTTCCTTGGGGAATAGTCGGTGTTGCAATTTCACCTGTTAATTCAAAAAGAATATGGGTAATGGTTGAGGCTGAAAATGGTGGTTTGTTTAGATCAGATGATGGTGGTAATAATTGGGAAAAAATAAACTCTAACAGGGCTCTTAGACAAAGAGCATGGTATTATACAAGAATATATGCTGATACTCAAAATGAAGACAAAGTCTATATTTTAAATGTTAGTTATGGTGTTTCAACTGATGGTGGAAAAACATTTACACTAAAAAATGCTCCCCACGGTGATCATCATGATTTATGGATTGACCCAAATAATAATATGAGAATGGTTATTGCTGATGATGGAGGTGCACAAGTTTCAAATGATGGAGGTAATAACTGGACTACATACTTCAATCAACCTACATCTCAATTTTATAGAGTTACAACAGATAATTCTTTTCCATACAGAATTTATGGAGCGCAGCAAGATAATAGTACAGTCAGAATTAAACACAGATCATATTCATCTTCAATTACAGAAAGAGATTGGGAGCCAAGTGCAGGAGGAGAAAGTGCACATTTAGCTCCTGATCCAAAAAATAATAATATAGTTTTTGGTGGAACTTATAAAGGTTATATGATGATGCAAGATCATTCAAATGGTCAAATTAGATCTGTTAATATTTGGCCCGACAACCCTGCAGGATCAGGTGCAGAGGTGATGAAGTATAGGTTTAATTGGAATTTTCCAGTAATGTTTAGCCCAAATGATTCTAATAAACTTTATGCTGGTTCAAACTTTTTACATCTGTCTGAGAATGGTGGGCAATCATGGGAAAAGATATCTCCTGATTTAACAAGAAACTTACCTGAAACAATTAAATCTTCTGGTGGACCTATAACACAAGATAATACTGGTGCAGAATTTTATGCAAATATTTTTGCAATTGCTGAATCAGAGACTGAAGATAATGTGATTTGGGTTGGAAGTGATGATGGGTTAATCCATATTACAAAGGATGGAGGTGAAAATTGGGAAAATATTACCCCCCCTTCAAAGATATCTCCAAAATTAAATATGATTAATAGTATTGATCCTAGTCCATTTGTAAAAGGAAAAGCATATGTAGCTGCAACTTCATATAAATTTGGGGATTACACGCCTTACATTTACAAAACAGATGATTATGGTAAATCTTGGACTCTAATAACAGATGGTATAAATTCAGATTATTATTCTAGGGTTGTAAGGAGTGATAAAAAGAGGGAGGGACTTTTATATGCAGGAACAGAATGGGGTATGTTTATTAGTTTTAATGATGGGAAATCATGGAAAGAATTTCAACTGAATCTTCCAATTACCTCTATTCGTGATCTACATGTAAAAGATAATGATCTGGTTGTAGCAACACACGGAAGAAGTTTTTGGGTAATTGATGATTTAACACCACTACATCAAATAAATAATGAAATTCAAAATGATGATGCAATTCTTTTCAAACCAGATACATCCTATAGATTAGCTCAATCGGGAGGTTGGGGAAAACCTAATACTCTTTTGTCTGGAGAGAATCATCCCAATGGAGTAATTATTAATTATTATTTAAAGAGTCTAAAAAAAGATGATTATTTAAGAATTGATATTGAAAACAAAGATGGTTCTTTGATTAGGTCTTTTACCAATAATAAAAATTTTACAGAAAGGAATAATACCGATAAAAAGAATTTGATGGTTGGTAATCCTGTACTAGGCAACCCTAAAGATATTGATAATGCATTAGGTTCAGGAAACATAGGTTCTTTATATCCTAAATCTGGAGGAAATAGACTTATATGGGATATGAGATATCCTGGATTTAAATCATTTGATGGAATGGTTCTTTATTCCTCTCCAAATGTTGGTCCTAAAGTTACTCCAGGAAAATATAATCTTAAGATGACATATAATAATACAGTTATTACAAAAGAATTAGAAATTATCAAAGACCCTAGAGTTAAAACTTCACAAGAAGATTTTGAAAAGCAATTAGAATTTTTGATTGAAGTGAGGAATGAGGTTAGTAGAGCTAATCAAAAAATTATTGATATTAGAAAAATTAAAAGTGATATGAGTTTCATAAAAGATAAAACGGACAATAATATCTCTTTAAAAACAATGATTGATGAATATTTAATTGACTTATCTATTATTGAAAATAATATTCATATGACAAAAAATCAAAGTAGACAAGACCCTTTAAATTTTGGAATTCGAATTAACAATAGAATCGCATTTTTGCTTGCTGATTCTCAAAGGGGAGATTTTGCTCCAACTGATCAATCAAAGGAGTTTTTTAAAGATGTTAAAAAAGAATTAGATATTCAGGTAGATAGTTTAAGAGAAGTAATCAATAATCATTCTCAAAAGATTAAAGATTATATAGAGGCTAATAAAATTGAATTAATTTCTTTTGAAAACTGAAAAATACTGACAAATTGGCATAATATAAATTAATTACTTAATTTTACTAGCTAATTGTTTACTATCAAGGAAAAGTCTTTATATATAGAAACCTATGGATGTCAGATGAATTTTGCTGACAGTGAGGTTGTTGCTTCAATTCTAAAAAAAGAAGGCTATCATTTAACAGATGATGCAAAAAAAGCAAACCTGGTTCTTCTCAATACTTGTTCAATAAGAGATAAAGCGGAACAAACTGTTCGTAAAAAGCTTAAAACATTTAATTCTCAAAAAAAAGTAAATAAAAACCTTAAGGTTGGGCTTTTAGGATGTATGGCAGAAAGACTTAAAGATAAACTTCTTGAAGAAGAAAAAATTGTTGATTTAGTTGTCGGTCCTGATTCATATAAAGATTTACCTAATCTTTTAGATGAAGTTGAACATAACCAGAGGGCAGTTAATGTAATATTATCCAAATCTGAAACTTATGGAGATATTTCACCTGTAAGAATTCATAATAATGGAATAAACGCATTTGTTTCTATTACAAGAGGTTGTGACAATATGTGTACATTTTGTGTTGTTCCTTTCACTAGAGGAAGGGAAAGAAGTAGAAATCCTAAAAGTATTCTTCGAGAAATTAATGATCTTAATGAAAATGGATATAAAGAAATTACCTTACTTGGACAAAATGTTGATAGCTATTTATGGTATGGTGGAGGACCAAAAAAAGATTTCAATAAAGCTAATGAAGAACAGAAAAAAAATTCTTTAGGATTTTCAAACTTACTAAGCATGGTAGCTTCAAATTTTCCAGAAATAAGAATTAGATTTTCTACATCAAATCCACAAGATATGACCATTGATGTTATAGAGACAATGGCTGAGTATCAAAATATCTGTAACTATATTCATTTACCAATACAGTCAGGGAGTGATCGGATTCTAAAAAAAATGAACAGGCTTCACTCAAGAAAAGAATATCTTGATTTGATAAAAAATATAAGAGAAATAATTCCAAACTGTGGAATTTCACATGATATGATGACAGGCTTTCCAACTGAATCAGAAAGAGATCATCAAGACACACTATCTTTAATGGAAGAAGTTAAATATGATTTTGGATATATGTTTGCCTATTCTGAAAGGCCTGGAACATATGCTGCTAGACATTTTAAAGATGATATTAGTCCAGAACTTAAGCAAAGGAGACTAGAAGAAATTATTACTCTCCAACAGAAACATAGCTTTGAGAGAAATAGTAGATTCTTAAACCAAGAGTGCTCTGTTTTAATTGATAAATCATCAAAAAAATCAAATGAGTTTTGGAGTGGAAGAACTAGTGAAAATAATGTAGTTGTATTCCCTAAGCATGACTTCTCACTAGGAAATTTAGTAACTGTAAAAGTTAAAGATTGTACAACAGCAACATTAATTGGAGATATAAATAAAGTTAAAGTTTAAATGGAATCAATTCTTTCAGTAAAACAGAGATTTGGAATTATTGGAGATAATCCAAGGTTAAATCGAGCAATTGAAAAATCAATTCAAGTAGCAAACTCTGATATTTCCGTGTTAGTTACAGGTGAAAGTGGTGTTGGTAAAGAAAATATACCAAAAATTATACATCAATATTCTCATAGAAAACATTCAAAATATATTGCTGTTAACTGCGGGGCTATACCTGACGGAACAATTGATTCTGAATTATTTGGACATGAAAAAGGAGCATTTACTGGGGCTACAGCTAACAGAAAGGGATACTTTGAAGTAGCCGATGGTGGTACAATTTTTCTAGATGAGGTTGGAGAACTTCCTCTAGCTACTCAAGTTAGACTATTGAGAGTTCTTGAAAGTGGAGAATTTATTAAGGTTGGTTCTTCAAAAGTTGAGAAAACTAACGTACGAATTGTTGCAGCTACTAATATAAATATGGATGAAGCTATAAAAAAAGGTAAATTTAGAGAAGATCTTTTTTACAGGTTAAGTACAATTATCATTAACATTCCACCTTTAAGAAATAGAAAGGAAGATATTCCACTACTATTTAGGAAATTTGCTTCTGATTTTGCACAAAAATATAATATGCCCACTTTAAGATTAGATGAGTCTGCCCAAGCACTTTTATGTCAACAGGAATGGAAAGGAAATATTAGGCAGTTAAGAAATATCGCTGAACAAATGTCAATTCTTGAAAAAGAAAGAAACTTAAAAACTGAAACTTTAAATCATTATCTCCCTAATAAAGTTTCCAAATTACCTGCAACATTAGAAGATGTAAAAGAAGACTCTTCTTCTTTCTCATCAGAAAGAGAGATTCTTTATAAGGTGTTGTTTGATATGAAAAGTGATCTAAATGACTTAAAAAAACTAACTCTTGAGTTAATGCAAGGTGATGATTCTTCAGATGTTAAAGAAAAGAATCAAGGGTTAATCGAAAAAATATACGGAGAAGATGAACCAATTGATGATTCAAATAATTTAAATTTAGAATCTGACTTAAATATTGATGTTCAAGCTAAAAGAGAAGATATCTTTGATTATGCAGAAACAATAGAAGAAGAAGAGACTCTATCCCTTCATGATAAAGAAGTTGAAATGATTAAACAAGCATTAAAACGAACAGGCGGAAGAAGAAGAAATGCAGCAAAAGAGCTTGGGATTTCTGAAAGAACTCTTTACAGAAAAATTAAACAACATAACTTAGGCGATGTATCAGATTTATAAAAGATTTATTATTATTCTCTTTTTCTGCTTGTTTGTAGTTTCTTGTGGAATATACAGTTTTACTGGATCTTCAATTCCTACTGGCGTTGAAACTTTTCAAGTTGATTACTTTGAAAATATTGCTGGAGGTAAACCTGGATCAACCATAGAACCAGGTCTAGATAGAGATTTTACAATTGCATTGCAAGATTTAATTGTTAATCAAACTAGCCTTAACCTTGTCAACCAAGGGGGAGATATAATTTACAGTGGAGAAATTACTGAGTTTAGCGTAACTCCAATGGCAGCAACAGCAGAAATAAAGGCAGCTCAAAATAGATTAACTATGGCAGTTATGGTTAGTTATGAGAATATTCTAAATGAAGAAGATAACATTGAAAAAAAATTTTCATTTTATTACGATTTTCCAGGAAATCTCCAAGTTTATGATATTAAAGATTCTGCTTTAGAAGAAATTTTTGAAAGAATCACACAAGACATTTTTAATGAAACTCTAGCAAAGTGGTAAAAAAATTAGATAATTCATTTACAAAAATTATTGAAAAATTTGATTCAATGGATTCTGCAAATTCATTAGAACTTAAAAAGATTTTAAACACTTATCCATATTTTCAGTCTGCATCTGCCTTTTACTTAAAAACACTTAAAGCACAAAAAAAAGATTCTTATTATAAATTACTTCCAAAAACCGCTATACTTACATTTGATAGATCAATTCTCAGAAATTGGCTCTTTAGTGATGAAACAAAAGATGATCAAGGTGATGATAAAACTGAAAAATATTCTTTTTTAGACTGGTTCGACATAATCAACAATGACACACCAAAAGTTGATGAAAAATTTGAATTAATAGACAAGTTTATTGAGAATTCTCCGAAAATAAACTTTAGTGATCAATCCGAGGTTAAATCTAGTTTTAAAACAGAGCAAAAGATTAAAGATGAACTTATTACCGAAACACTTGCAAAGATTTATGTCAATCAGGAAAAGTTCAATAAAGCTATCAAAGCTTATGAAATATTAAGCTTGAAATATCCAAAAAAAAGTGGTTTCTTTGCAGACCAAATAAATGATATAAAAAAACTAAAAAGTAAAGATTAATCATGGGAACCTATTGGATATTAGTATCGCTTATTCTTTTTGTATGTATTCTTCTAGTGCTAGTTGTAATGGTTCAAAATCCTAAAGGTGGTGGTTTATCATCAACTTTTGGGGGGGGACAACAGCAAATAGGTGGTGTTAAAAGTACTACAGACTTTCTAGATAAAAGTACATGGGTGCTTGCTGCAATTATCCTTGTCCTTATATTGATTTCTAATGTAACTCTGATGAACGACTCTGAAAACACTGATTCTATTTTAATTGATGAATCTATTCCTGAGCAAACAATACCGGAGATTCCTGAGCAAACAATACCGGAGATTCCTTCTGACTCAGATTAAAAATGTCATGATGTCAGTAATTAATCTACTTTGACACACTTTTAAGATGTGGCATAGTTTATGAAAATCACTAAATAAAAGAATATGAGTAAAATAAACATCAAACCATTAGCAGACAGAGTTATTGTTGAGCCATCAGAGGCAGAAACAAAAACTTCATCTGGAATAATAATCCCAGACTCAGCTAAAGAGAAACCTCAAAAAGGTATTATAGTAGCAGTTGGTCCTGGCACCAAAGAAAACCCTGTAACACTTAAAACTGGTGATACTGTTCTTTATGGTAAATATGCTGGATCTGAACTTCAGCACGATGGTAAAGATTACCTAATAATGAAAGAGAATGATATTCTTGCAATTGTATAACTTAAAATAAAAAAAATGGCAAAAAAAATTGAATTTGATATTGAAGCTCGTGACGGTATAAAGCGAGGCGTTGATGCATTAGCCAATGCTGTTAAAGTAACGCTTGGTCCAAAAGGTAGAAATGTTATTATTGGAAAATCTTTTGGCGCACCTCAAGTAACAAAAGATGGTGTTACCGTTGCAAAAGAAATAGAGTTAAAAGATAATTTAGAGAATATGGGTGCTCAAATGGTTAAAGAAGTAGCATCAAAAACAAATGACTTAGCTGGAGATGGAACTACGACAGCAACTATTTTAGCTCAATCAATTGTTACTGAAGGACTCAAAAATGTTGCTGCAGGTGCAAATCCAATGGATCTTAAAAGAGGAATTGACAAAGCTGTTTTAACTGTTGTGAAAGGTCTAGAAAAACAATCTGTTGAAATAGGTAGCGCATCTGAAAAAATACTTCAGGTTGCAAGTATCTCAGCTAACAATGATGAAACTATTGGTAAGTTAATCACCGAAGCTTTTGAAAAAGTTGGTAAAGAAGGTGTTATCACTGTAGAAGAGGCAAAGGGAACTGACACATATGTTGATGTTGTTGAAGGGATGCAATTTGATAGAGGTTACATATCACCATACTTTGTGACAGATTCAGAAAAAATGGAAGCTGATCTTGATACACCACAGATTTTAATTACAGATAAAAAAATATCTGTCATGAAAGATCTCTTACCAATTCTTGAGCCTGTTGCTCAATCTGGAAAGCCATTATTAATAATCGCTGAAGATATAGACGGAGAGGCTTTAGCTACATTAGTTGTAAATAAGCTTAGAGGATCTCTTAAAATAGCTGCAGTAAAAGCTCCAGGCTTTGGAGATAGAAGAAAAGCAATGTTAGAAGATATTGCAATTTTAACTGGAGGTACTGTAATTTCAGAAGAGAGAGGATTTACTCTAGAAAATACAACTATAGACATGTTGGGAACTGCTGAAAAAGTTACTATTGATAAGGATAATACTACTGTAGTTAATGGATCTGGTAACAAAACTGACATAAAATCAAGAGTTAATCAGATCAAAGCTCAAATAGAAACTACAACATCTGATTATGACAAGGAAAAACTTCAAGAAAGGTTAGCTAAGTTAGCTGGTGGAGTTGCAGTTTTATATGTCGGTGCTCCCTCTGAAGTTGAAATGAAAGAAAAGAAAGATAGAGTAGATGATGCTCTTCATGCTACTAGAGCAGCAATTGAAGAAGGAATTGTAGCTGGTGGTGGAGTAGCCTTACTTAATTCAAAAAATGATTTAGGCAAAGTTAAGGCTTCTAACTCTGATGAAAGTACAGGAATTCAGATAGTAAACAAAGCGATTGAAACCCCACTTAGAACAATAGTAGAGAATTCTGGAGGTGAAGGATCGGTTGTTGTTTCTAAAGTTTTGGAAGGTGAAAAAAACTTCGGATATAACGCAAAAGAAGGCAAGTATGTTGATATGCTCAAGGAAGGAATTATAGATCCTAAAAAGGTAACTAGAGTTGCCCTTGAAAATGCAGCGTCTGTTGCTGGAATGATTTTAACTACTGAATGTGCGTTAGTCGATATTAAGGAAGACAATCCTGCACCTATGCCTCCTATGGGTGGCGGAGGAATGCCAGGCATGATGTAAACTTTAATAAACCTTAATAAAAAACCTGCCTTAGAGCAGGTTTTTTTTGTATTTTAGATTCCCCACTATGAAGAAAATTAAATCTGCTCTTATCTCCGTTTTTAATAAAGATAGAATTGACGAAATATGCACTCATTTATCATCAAATAATGTAACAATTTATTCTACTGGGGGTACATATAATTATATATTAAGCCTTGGAATATCTGTTGAAAAGGTTGAAGATCTTACTTCATACCCATCTATTCTTAATGGAAGAGTTAAAACTCTTCATCCTAAAGTATTTGGTGGTATTTTGAAAACCAATTCTAAATCGGATATTGAAGATTCAAAAAATTATGATATTCCAGATATTGACCTAGTAGTAGTTGATCTATATCCTTTTGAGGATACTGTGAAGAATACTAATAATCATGATGAAATAATTGAAAAGATTGATATTGGTGGTGTATCTCTTATTAGGGCTGCAGCAAAAAATTATGAGAATGTAGCCTGTGTATCTTCATCTTCTCAATATGAAAAATTAATTAAAATTATCAAAGAAGATTGTTCAACAGACATATCCTTTAGAAAGATTCTTGCTATTGAAGCATTTGAAAAAAGCTCAATTTACGATTCGCGAATATTTTCATATTTGAATGAAAAATCTATTAATACTAATTCTGAAATAAGAGAATTGAGATATGGCGAAAACCCTCATCAAAAAGGAAGGTTTATTGGTGATCTTAAAGATTATATTTCACAAATAAGTGGTAAAGAGATATCATTTAACAACCTTTTAGATATTGATGCATCAGTTAATCTACTTAGAGACTTGAAATCTGATAAATGTATCTTTCTTATTCACAAACACAATAATCCTTGCGGAGTTGCTATTAGAGATTCAATAACTGAAGCCTATCAAGATGCATTAGCTTGTGATAATATATCTGCATTTGGAGGTATTTTAACATCAAATAAAAAAATTGATAAAAACTGTGCTGAACAAATAAATAAATTATTTTTTGAAATTCTAATTGCACCTGATTTTGATAACGAAGCATTAGATTTATTAATGTCTAAAAAAAACAGAATACTAATTAGGTTAAACAAAATTCCATTAAAAAATTCTCAAATTAGATCCTGTTTAAATGGTTATTTAGAACAAGAAACAGATAATAAAATTGAAAAATTTCAAGACTTCAAAGTTGTAACGAATAAAACTCCCGATAATAATAATTCAGATGATTTAGTACTTGCATCAATTATCGCAAAACATACTAAATCGAATTGTATAGTTATAGTTAAAAACAATCAGTTAATTGGCTCTGGAATGGGTCAAGTATCAAGAATTGATGCTTTAAATCAAGCTATTGAAAAATCTAAGAAATTTGGGTTTGAATTAGACCAATCTAGTTTAGCGAGTGATGCATTTTTCCCCTTTTCTGATTGTGTTGAAATTTCATGTAAAAATGGAATAGATTCAATAGTTCAACCTGGAGGCTCGGTTAGAGATCAAGATTCAATTGACTTTTGTAATAAAAATGAAATGTCAATGGTATTTTCAGGAATCAGACATTTTAGACATTAGTTCACATTATTTAACTAACTTTGCGGGGTTATTATGGGTTTTTTTACAGAAGAAATAGCAATAGATTTAGGAACTGCAAATACACTGATCATTCACAATGATAAAGTCGTAATTAATAGTCCATCTATTGTTGCTATGGATAGAACTACAAAAAAAATTATTGCTATAGGAGAGGAAGCAAAATTTATGCAAGGCAAAACTCATGAAAATATTAAAACCATTAGGCCCTTAAAAGATGGTGTTATTGCTGATTTTGAAGCTTCTGAAAAGATGATAAGTGAATTAATAAGAAGTATCCCTACCTTAAAAAAAAGATGGTTTTCTCCATCATTGACTATGGTAATTTGTATTCCATCAGGAATTACAGAGGTAGAAATGAGAGCTGTTAAAGAATCTGCAGAAAGGGTTAATGGAAAAGAAGTTTATTTAATCCATGAACCTATGGCAGCAGCTATTGGAATTGGAATTGATATTGTTAAACCTAAAGGTAACATGGTAGTTGACATAGGCGGAGGAACTACTGAGATTGCTGTAATAGCTCTATCCGGAATTGTTTGTGAAAAATCATTAAAAGTTGCTGGTGATGTTCTTACTAATGATATTGTTTATTATATGAGAACTAAACACAACCTTTATATCGGTGATAGAACAGCAGAAAAAATTAAAATTGAAGTTGGTTCAGTTACAGAGAGTCTTGATGACCCACCTGATGATATGCATGTTCAGGGTAGAGATCTCCTTTCTGGTAAACCCAAAGAAAAAATAATTTCATATATAGAAGTTGCAAAAGCAATTGATAAATCCGTAATTAGAATTGAAGACTCAATCATGGAGACTTTATCTCAAACTCCACCCGAACTAGCAGCAGATATTTATAATACGGGAATATATTTAGCTGGAGGAGGAGCTCTTCTCAGAGGGCTTGATGAAAGGCTTTCAAAAAAGACAGATCTCCCTGTATATATAGCTGAAGATCCACTTCAAGCAGTTGTTAGAGGTACAGGTATTGCCCTTAAGAATATTGAAAAATTTAAGTCAGTTTTAATTAAGTAAATAATTTAATGCAGTCAATAATTAATTCCATAATTAAAAACAGGAACTTAATTATTTATATAATTCTTTCATTAATAACTTTTAATTCACTTTATAATTCCAGTTCAGTTCATTATAATGGAATTGGAAAGATTGCAACTTTTTTATCAGGTAAATCAACATTTTTTTCATCCTCAGTATACTCTTATTTTAATTTAGAAAATGAAAATCAAAGACTTATTAGTGAAAATTTAAAATTAAAAAAAATTGAACTTAGATATAATAGTCAGGCTTTTGGAAATAAATCTTTTGAACCAAATTCTACAACTTATGCGAGTGTAATATTAAATTCAATTAATAAGAGTAAAAATATAATAGTTGTTGATAAAGGAGTATTAGATGGTATAAGTTCTGAAATGGGAGTTATTACTTCAAAAGGTGTTATAGGGATTGTCAAAAGTGTTACTGATAATTATGCATCAATAATATCTTTATTGAATACAGATTTAAAAATTAATGCTTTATTAAAAAACTCCTCAACAATTGGTTCAATTAATTGGAATGGATTAAATCCAAAAATCTTAAAATTAGACGATATACCCCTAAGTAGTTCATTAAAAATCGGTGATACTATTGTGACTGGCGGTATGTCTTTTTATTTTCCAAAAGGAATTCCCATCGGGGTTATTGTCAATTACGATAATAGCTCATTAGAGGGGTACTATGATATTGATGTCTCGGTTTTTAATGACTTTTCATCCTTATCCAGTTTATATATTTTAGAAAGAACTGATAATGATGAAATTAAAAAATTATTAAATGACTAGAGAATTTTTAGGTAATAGTTTTTTTTACTCTTCAGTTTTACTGTCTCAGTTGCTAATTTTTAATCATCTTAACATATTTGGGTATGTGTCACCTTTCGTATACTTAATTATATTTATTCACTATAAAACCTCATATAACAAAACAATTCTGATTTTTCTGGGGTTTATAACAGGACTAATTATTGATTTATCATTGCAGACTTATGGTTGTCACACATTTGCAACAATTACTATCTGCTATCTGAGAAACTGGATAGAGAAATATTCATTTGGCGTGAATTCGAATTTACCAAACGCAATGATTAAAGGAACAAAACTAATTAATAGGTTCATGTTTTTTGGCCTAATAATAGTTATTCATTCATTAATATATTTTTCTTTAATTTTTTTTAACATTGAAATCTTAGGAAGTATAATTTTTAACACTCTTGTAAATTCAATTGTTACCTTTATCATGATTTGGTTAATTTCACAATTAATATCCAATAAATAATTATGTTAAAGAAGTATCTTCTTATCTGGATAACTATAATTAGTTCATTTATTTTTGTAGTTAAATTAGCCACACTTCAACTATCTAGAGATTCATTCTTTAATTCTGATTTTGCTATTCAAGAAATTTCAATTTATCCTGAAAGAGGGTTAATTTTTGATAGAAATGGTGAACTTTTAGTTGCCAATCAACCCATGTATGATCTAATCATAATTCCAGAAAACACTGTAAAGTTTGATACAGTTGAATTATCAAAATTAATTGAAGTTGAGCTCACAGAGTTAAAAAAGAGAATATCAAATTCTGTAAATTATTCTACAAAAATACCTTCTGTCATTAAAACTCAAATTTCAAAGGAAGAAAATGCTTTTCTTCAAGAAAGAATATGGCTTTATGATGGGTTTTATTTAAGAAAAAATTCTGTTAGAGACTATATAAAGCCTTATGCAAGTAATGTAATCGGGTATACTGGAGAAGTAAGTCAAAATGAAATTAACGCTGAAGAATACTATGAAAAAGGAGAAATGATTGGCAAACAAGGAATAGAAAAATACTATGAAAATGAACTTAGAGGAGTAAAAGGTAAAAAATACTTCCAAAAAGATAGATTTAATAGAGTTATAGGACCTTATAATAATTCAGAAGAAGATATTGATCCTATCAAAGCAGAAAACATTACACTTACAATTGACATAAAGCTTCAAGAATATGCTGAGAGTCTACTTAAAAACAAAAAAGGAGGAGTTGTTGTAATTGAACCTTCTTCTGGAGAAATTTTAACATTAGTAAGTTCTCCAACTTATGAATCTAATCAATTTATTGGGAAAGGTAGAACTGGAAATTTTCAAAAATTATTAAATGACTCTATCAATAGACCATTATTTGATAGATCTCTTCAAGCTCAATACTCCCCAGGATCTCCAATGAAAATCTTGAATGCACTAATAGGCCTTCAAGAAGAAGTAATTGATGAGAATACTACTTTTACTTGTAATGCAGGGCACTACTATGCAAAAAATGCTTTTATGGGATGTCATAATAAATTTGGCACAGTAAGTGATTTAAGAAAAGGTATATACAACTCATGTAATACCTATTTTGCAAAGACGTATAAAATGATTTTAGATAAATATGATACTCCTAGTGAAGGTCTTGATAAATGGGCAAATCATATGAAGAGTTTTGGTTTAGGTGACTATCTGGGGTATGATTTATTTATAGGTAAAAAAGGTTTTATTCCAGAATCAAACTATTATAATAAATTCTATGGAGATAATAGATGGGGATCCTCAACAACTATATCAAATTCAATTGGCCAAGGAGAAATTTTAACTACACCAATTCAAATGGCAAATTTTGCATCAGCAATTGCAAATAGAGGATTTTATTTTAAACCTCATTTTTTAAAAAAAATAAATAATGAGTTAGCATTAGATAATAATAAAATTTCAACATCAATAGATAAAGAAAATTTTGAAATAGTAATTGGTGGAATGGTTGATGTAGTTGATAAAGGTACAGCAAGAATAGCTAAAATAAATGGAATTAATGTAGCAGGTAAAACTGGAACTGTTGAAAATTTCATTTTAATTGAAAATGAAAAAAAACAGTTGACTGACCATTCAACCTTTATAGCTTTTGCTCCAGCAGAAAACCCAGAAATAGTTGTTTCTGTTTTTATAGAAAATGGATACTGGGGAAGCCGATGGGCTGCTCCTATCGCTAGTCTAATAATTGAGAAATATCTAACAGATAATATTCAAAGAAAATGGCTTGAAAACAGAATGATAAATGGAAGTCTTCAAAGTGAATACGAAAAGCCATATAAGAACAATAGCTTTACAATAAATGAATAGCTTTAATATTTTAAAATATGATTTAATATCCTTATTTAGCTATATTATACTTGTAACTTTTGGCATAATAAATATTTACTCTTCAAGCTATAATGAATCATTCACATCGATATTTGATTATTCCACAATTGTTGGAAAACAAATAATCTTTCTTGTAATATCATTAGTTACATTTATTATAATAATTTTTACTAAGAATAAATTTTTTGACAGTATTGCTCCAATATTATATTTTATCTCAATTGCGTTATTACTTAGTCTATTTATATTTGGTGTTGAACGCGGTGGTGCCAAATCTTGGTATTTAATTGGTCCTATTAGTTTTCAACCTACAGAACTTGCAAAGCTTAGTACTGCTCTCTTTTTAGCAAAATTCTTGAGTATTATACAAACAGATTTAAATAAGAGTAGAGATATTTTTATAGTTGGGATAATCATTTTAACTCCTATAGCGCTTATAACTTTTCAACCTGATCCAGGATCAGCTTTAGTTTTTTTAGCTTTTATATTTCCTGTTTTACGTGAGGGATTAGACTTGAGGTTTTTCTATTTTGGATTAATTATATTTTCAACTTTAATTCTAACACTAATATTTGATTTTACAGTAAGCTCAATAATCTTATTTGCAATATTTATAATAATTTATATGTATAATCAGCGAAATAGATTTAAAATTTCTGTTTTGAAATATTTCTTACCATTTATAATTTTAATCAGTGTGTCCTTTTCAACTAATTATTTATTTGAAAACGTTTTAGAACAAAGACATAGAGATAGAATTAATTTAATAATTGGAAAGGAAGTTGATGATAGGGGGATTGGTTATAATACTAATCAATCTAAGATTGCAATTAGTAATGGTGGGTTATTTGGAGCTGGATTTCTGGAAGGAACTCAAACAAAAGGTAACTTTGTGCCTAGGCAACATACAGATTATATATTTAGCACGATTGGAGAAGAGTGGGGATTTGTTGGGACTTTGTTTACAATTTTATTTTTCACTTTATTAATTACACGTATTTCTATTAGAGCTGAAAAACAAGTTAATCATTTCAAAAGGATATATTGTAACTGCTTTGCAAGTCTTCTTTTTATTCATTTTTTTATAAATATCGGTATGGCAATAGGATTAGTACCATCTATAGGAATACCCCTTCCATATATAAGTTATGGGGGATCAAGTCTATTAATATTTAGTGTAATGTTCTTTATTTACTTGAATATTGATTCAAGTAGGTTGAAAGAAGACTAGTCAATAAGCACTTTTTCTTGATTTGCTTGAGATACTATGTCAGTTGCATCAAATGATGATAAATCTTTCAAAAGATTCATAGCCTCATCTACATAAATATCTTTTTCAATAGATTCAATCCATCTATCTCTTTTTTCTTTCATATCGTCATTATAGCTACTACTAGTGTTTTGAGTACTTTCATTCCACTCAAATGAATAAGGTGAAGTAAATTTTTCAATGATTTTTAACTTGTCCGTTTGAGATTTAAATATTTCTTGATCTTCTTTATAAGATCTATAGTCTAGAGAGATTGTCTTATCATCTTGCTTAGATTTAATCAACTTAGCATGTTCATCAATTATTGAAAAATACTCGTTTTGACTTATTCTTTTTTGACTGTTTGAAATAACCTGTGA